>JALYTV010000028.1 GCA_030854105.1 Verrucomicrobiota bacterium
GAGCTGGAGATGCTTGGTCGAATAAAGGACGAGCGTCGAGTAAAGGACGGCGAAGCCGAGCGTGCAAAAGATCTGGATGAAAAAGAGCACGGCCGTTCCCTCCGGAGCCGCGGAGAGAAGGCGCTTGGGAGATTGCATCGGCCCCCGTTGTTGATCGCTCGGCCCAGCAATGTCAAGCCGCTGCCCTGGGCGTTGAGGAAATATTCGGATCGGCTTGAAGACGTAGAAAAGATGCCCGAATTTCATGGCACCAATTATGTCCGACCAAACTGCCGAAGCGAAATGCCCGTTCAATCACTCTGCCGCCCGCGCCAATTCCAACCAGGATTGGTGGCCGAAGCGGCTCAAGGTCGAATTGCTGAGCCAGCATTCCGAGAAAACCGATCCGATGGGCGAGGAATTCGATTACGCGAAGGAATTCAAGACCCTCGACTTGGCGGCGGTAAAGAAGGATCTCGCCGCGCTGATGACTGATTCGCAGGACTGGTGGCCGGCGGATTTCGGCCATTACGGCCCGCTCTTTATCCGCATGGCGTGGCACAGTGCGGGCACCTATCGCATCGGGGACGGTCGCGGCGGCGGCGGGCGCGGTCAGCAGCGGTTCGCGCCGCTTAATAGCTGGCCGGATAACGTGAGCCTCGACAAAGCGCGTCGGCTGTTGTGGCCGATCAAGCAGAAGTATGGCCGCAAGCTTTCGTGGGCCGATTTGTTGATCCTCACCGGGAACGTCGCGCTCGAGACGATGGGTTTTAAGACATTCGGGTTCGCCGGCGGACGTGAGGATACCTGGGAGCCGGACCAGGATGTCTACTGGGGCGCGGAGGACAAGTGGCTGGGCGGCGATGTTCGTTACTCGCACGGCTCGCCGGGCGTGGCCGAAGAGGGCGGCGTGCTGGTTTCCGACGATGAGAGCGAAGTGGACCACACGCGCGATCTCGAGAACCCGCTGGCTGCGGTGCAGATGGGTTTGATTTATGTGAATCCCGAAGGTCCGGACGGCAATCCCGACCCACTCCTCTCAGCGATCGACATTCGCGAGACCTTTGCCCGAATGGCGATGAACGACGAGGAAACGGTCGCGCTAATCGCCGGTGGCCACACTTTCGGCAAAACGCACGGCGCCGCGGAGTCTTCTCACGTCGATGTCGAGACGGAAGCGGCGGGCCTCGAGGCGCAGGGTCTTGGCTGGAAAAATAGCTACGGCACGGGCAAAGGCGCCGACACGATCACGAGCGGGCTGGAAGTGACGTGGACGTCCACGCCGACGCAGTGGGACAACAGCTTTTTCGAGATCCTCTTTGGCAACGAATGGGAGCTGACGAAGAGCCCTGGCGGTGCGCATCAGTGGAAGCCGAGAAATGGCGAGGGCAACGGCACGGTGCCACACGCGCACGACGCTTCCAAACAGATCACGCCGGCCATGCTCACGACCGACCTCTCTCTGCGGATGGACCCGGCTTACGAGAAGATTTCGCGCCGTTTTCTGGAGAACCCGGATCAGTTCGCCGACGCGTTCGCGCGGGCGTGGTTCAAGCTGACGCATCGCGATATGGGCCCGCGCTCACGCTACCTCGGACCGGAAGTTCCGGCGGAGGAACTGCTCTGGCAGGATCCGATTCCCGTGGTCGATCACCCGTTGATCGACGCGCAGGACATTGCCTCGCTCAAGAGCAAAGTCCTTGCGTCAGGTTTGTCGATCTCGCAGCTCGTCTCGACCGCATGGGCCTCGGCTTCGACCTACCGCGGCTCGGATAAACGCGGCGGCGCGAATGGCGCGCGCCTTCGCCTCGCACCTCAGAGGGATTGGGCGGCGAACCAACCGGACCAACTCGCCAAAGTGCTCAGGACGCTGGAAGGGATTCAGAAGGAATTCAACGGCGCGCAGACTGGCGGGAAGAAAATCTCTCTCGCCGATCTGATCGTGATGGCTGGTTGCGCCGGCGTCGAGCGGGCGGCGAAGAATGCCGGGCACGAAGTCACCGTTCCGTTTTCTCCGGGACGAATGGACGCCTCGCAGAAGCAGACCGACGTAGAAGGTTCCGCGCCGCTCGAGCCGATCGCCGACGGCTTCCGCAATTACCTAAAGAGTAAGTATGCGGTGCCGGCCGAAGCGTTACTCATCGATAAGGCGCAACTGCTAACGCTGACCGCGCCCGAAATGACCGTGCTCGTCGGCGGAATGCGTGTCCTCGATACAAACGTCGGCAGGACGAAGCAAGGCGTTTTCACCAAACGCCCAGAAAGCCTGACGAATGATTTCTTCGTCAACTTGCTCGACATGGCCACGGAATGGAAAGCGAAGTCGAAAGAGGCGGATGAATTCGAAGGCAGTGATCGCAAGACCGGCAAAGCGAAATGGACCGGTACCCGCGTCGATCTTGTTTTCGGTTCCAACTCCATCCTCCGCGCCCTCGGGGAAGTTTATGCCAGCGCCGACGCGGAGAAGAAGTTCGTGCGCGACTTCGTCGCGGCCTGGAACAAGGTGATGAACTTGGACCGCTTCGATCTCTAGGTTAGCAGCTCTTCCAGTTCTTCAGTGGTGAGGCCATTCATTAATGGCTCTTCGCTGTCGATGGCGGCGTCGATGGCGGCGCGCTTTTTCTCCTGTAGCTTCAGGATTTTTTCTTCGACGGTGTCGCGCGTGATGAGCTTGTAAGCGGTGACGACGCGCGTCTGGCCGATGCGGTGGGCGCGGTCCGTTGCCTGCGCCTCCACGGCGGGATTCCACCAGGGATCGAAGTGGATGACGGTGTCCGCGGCGGAGAGATTGACGCCGACGCCGCCTGCTTTGAGGCTTATGAGAAAAACGGGAATCGCGGGATCGCTTTGGAAGCGATTCACTTCGTCCTGTCGCTGTTTGGTTGAGCCGTCGAGGTAGCAATAGGCGAGTTGGCGCTCGTCCAGGCGATCTCGCACGAGATGGAGCATGGTCACGAACTGGCTGAAGATGAGGACGCGATGCTCGCCGTCGATCGCTTCGCCGAGCAGTTCGTCGAGCAGTTCGAGCTTGGCGGAGGGGGCGTCTTTCTCGAGACCGACGAGGCGGAGATCGCAACAGATTTGGCGCAGACGCAGGAGGCCGGTCAGCATTTTCATGCGCTGCGCGCCGGAGTCTTTCGTACCGCTGCCGATGCCGCTTTGGATTTCGCGCAGCAACGCGTCGTAGGCGCTGCGTTGGCTGCTCGTCAGATCGCACGGGACGACTTGCTCGATTTTCTCCGGCAGATCCTTGGCGACATCGCGCTTCCGTCGTCGGAGAAGAAACGGTTGAAGGCGGCGCGAGAGCCGGCGTTGCACATCGGGCGCGGCGCCGCGCGCGAGCGGCAGTTCGTAGCGTTCGCGAAAATCTCGGTGCGGTCCGAGGTAGCCAGGGAGCGCGAAGTTCATGATCGACCAGAGATCGCGCACGGAATTTTCCATCGGTGTGCCAGTCAGAACGAAGCGATGTTGCGCACGCAACGCAAAGGCCGATTGCGCGTTTTGCGTCTCCGGATTTTTGATGTGCTGCGCTTCGTCGAGCACGGCGGTGGCGAATTGAAACGTCCGCAGCTTTTCGATGTCGCGTCGCAAGAGCGCGTAGCTTGTGATCACGATGTCGGCGTTCTTGATCGAATTGAACTGTGCCGCGCGGTGCGCTCCTTCGAGCACGAGTGTCTTCAATTCCGGGGTAAACTTCTGCGCTTCGCTTTGCCAATTCGTCACCAGTGACGTCGGGCAAACGATCAGCGCGGGGCCGTGACCCTGGTGCGCGCGCAGGAACGCGAGTGTTTGCACGGTTTTGCCGAGCCCCATTTCGTCCGCAAGAATGCCGCCGAGTTTATTCGCCGCGAGCCGGCTGAGCCATTCGAAGCCCGTCGTCTGATATTCACGTAACGTCGCTGCCAGAGAGCCAAGCTTGTTCTTCGCGTCACCGCCGGTCGCGCCCGGACTCAGGATGAATTTCTTCAACGCCTCGCGCCGGTCGGTGATGACCGAGCCGAGCTCGCGCGCGGTTTCTTCCACGTAGGACGCGTGCGCGCGATCGATGCGGTAGAGGCCGGGCTGTGTCTGCGCTGGATCGCAATCGCGGATGACCTGCTCGAAATCGGCGAGCCCGGCGGTATCGATAATGGCGAGGTGACCATTACGCAGCCGCGTCTGCGATTGACCCGAGCGCAGCAGTTGTTGAATCTCGCTGGTTGAAAATTGCTGACCGCCCGGCGTGACGAGTGCATAGCGAACTTCGAACCAATCCTGACCCGAGCCGACGATCTCCAGCTTCGGAGTCACGCGTTCGATTTCGCTGGTCCACGTCTCTACTTGCGCGGTGAGGGTAACGTTCCAATCGCGCTGCATTCTCGGGTACTCGCTGGCGAAAAATCCCACGACCTGCATTTGTCCGTAGAGCACGAAACCTCCGGCATCGGTGCGCGCGAAGCCGGCCCGCTCCAGACGTTCCACCGCGGCTCGTTCTGCGGGAATGTTGCGCTGGAAAATGGCGGCGAGATTCTGCGGATCGCGAAACAGAAACTGATCCTCCTCGTGCGTCGCGGGTTTGAACGGCGGACGGTTGCCGTAGGTGCAAAGCAATTCGCCGGTCACGCTGCTGAGCGTGCCGGCTAATTGCAACGCAAATGTCGGCGTCGCGAGGACGACGTCGGGAAGTCGAACGCGCTCGCCCGCGGTGATGTCGAAGGCCTCGCGCAGACGCGGCAAATCGAACGCAAGAAATCGCAGAGCGCGCTCGCCCTCCAGCTCCAGCGGACGATCGAGCAGATGCGCGGCGCCGGCTGGTAATCCTTCACCGCACCGTATGAATTCCTGTTTTCGAAGAAGCCACGCCTCGGTCGCGTTCCAGAGCAACATCGTGTTCGGGATAGGCCTGGCCTTGACCGTGATTCCCCCAGTCGACCGTTGGTCGATTTCGAGTTCGGGCCGCATGACATCGGATGAGATGGTCACTGCGACTGCTTTCCCAGAAGTGACGCGCGGGTGATTTTGCAGCGACGGAAGCAAGCGCAAGAAAGCGTCGCGCGATGACAATGCCATCCCGCTGGAAAAGAGCGCGGGAAAAGCGCGCAATCCTTCGATTAACACGATGTCCAAATCATCGACGGCGAACACAACGTCCTTCGGCAGCGCTGAGAGCAGCGTGCGCGTCGCGCCGACCTGGGCTTCCACCACGAGCGTGACCTGGCCTTTCGCCCACGCCGACATGAAGTTCAGGGGAAGAATCAGGTGTAGTTGCGCGAGCTTCGCGTCCTTACTTCCCATTGCGACAAACTCAGGACCTGCGGTCACCTCTTCGGTCTTCGATTGTTCAGGCATGATTGCCGGCATCGGCCGAAGGAAAGCGAGTCCGACGGCGACCGAATGCGCGCAAATTTTCCCGGCTGAGCGCGATTCCCAACAAGTGCAGAGATTCTCCACGTCGATCTCGCTCTTGATGCGCAGGCCGGAGCGATAATTCTTCGCGCCTTCGCGCACGAAACCGGTGAGCAATGGTGGCGCGTAGCTCGCCTCGGTCACACGGCCAGCTTGGGCGATCGCACGCGCGCCTTTCATCGCGGGCCAGCCGCCCGCGTTGATCAGGAGCTTTTCAGTTATCGGAATCGTCATCGCCAAGGCGCTTCAGCCGCGACCGTGCGCCGCGTGACGCAACTAATGGCTGGCGCTCGCGGTCCCTTGCTGCGCTTTGATCCATGCGTGGACCCTTTCCTGCAGCAGGTCCAGCGGCATCGCGCCGCCGTCGAGTAATTCGTCGTGGAACGTTTTGATGTCGAATTTCGCGCCAAGCTGAGCCTTGGCCTCATCGCGCAGTTTATGAATGGTGAGCTGCCCCATCTTGTAGGCTAACGCCTGTCCCGGCCAGGCGATGTAGCGGTCCGCTTCGGTTTGCGCCATGGCATCGTTCAAGTCGTTCGCGTGCATGTATTCGATCACCTTTTCGCGACTCCAGTTTTGGTCGTGAATACCGGTATCAACCACCAGCCGCACCGCGCGGAACAACTCGGAACTGAGCCGTCCATAATCGGAAACTGGATCCTGATAGAAGCCGATCTCTTTACCTAATTCTTCAGAGTAAAGCGCCCAACCTTCGGCATAGGCGGAGTAGAAGCCGTGCAGTCGGAACTTCGGCAAGTTGGGCAACGTCTGTGCGATGCTGATTTGCAGATGGTGACCCGGGACGCCTTCGTGGTACGCGATGGCTTCGTCATCCACCAGGGTGCGTTTGGCCGGGTCCGACACCGCCACCACCACGCGACCGGGTCGTTTCCCATCGGGCGTACCGGCGACATAGTGCGTCGACTCCGCCTTCGCGAAATCGGGGATCGCTTCCACCGTCACGGGCGCCTTCGGCAGGAGTCCAAAGAGCTCGGGCAGTTTCGGCTCCATCTGGTGAATGTATTTCTCGAAGTCTTGGACAATTTGCTCCTCACTTTTCGGCGTCCACTTCGGGTCTTTGTTGATCGCTTCCCGGAAACTGGCGAGATCCTTATATCCTTGCGACTTGGCTAGCTTGGTCATTTCCGCGGTGATGCGCTCCACTTCCTTGAGTCCTAGTGCATGCACCTCCGCTGGCGTCACGTTCAAGGTCGTCATCATCTTGACGGCTTCGGCATAGCGCCGCTTGCCATCCGGCAGGCTCTCGATCGAAAGCTGATCGCGCCCTTTCGTGCTGTAATCGGTGCGCAGGAACTCGGCGAATTGTTTGTAGGCAGGTAAAACGTCGTCGTTCACCGCCTTGGTGATCTCGTCGGTTAATCGCTTCTTGTCGGCGTCGGAGAAAGCAGCGGGAAATTTTTTCGTCGGGCGCAGGAAAGGGTCGGCCGCGATAATGCCGTCGCATTGCCCGGGTAATTTCTCGACCACGAGTTTCGGCGGCATGAGGCCATCCTTCTCGCCCTGCTTCATTACTTCGGTCACCTGCTCGAGCACGCGAGGAATTTGATGCAGACGCGAAACGTAATCCTCGTAATGCGGCACGGAATCGAGCGGCACGCTGAGCGGCAAATCCGCCAGCCGGGTATGCACGCCGTTCTGTTGGTTCACCGGCATTTCGTAATTCTTGAGATCGTAATTGACGTCTTCGCGTTCCAGTTGCCGATCGAGTAGTTGATGGCTGAGCACGTCTTTGTCGGTCATCCCGTCGGTGGAAATTTCTTTCAATCGCTTCAGAAAGGCGTCGCTTTCCGCATGCTGCCGCGCGATCTCCGCCAGTGAATACTGCCCCAGCTGCGTGTTGTAACGGTAATCGCCGTAGGCCGTGGCGCGCTCCGGTGCATTCTTCAGGCTGGCCTCGTAAAATTCGTCAAACAGCGCGTTCTGCTTCGCGACGCGATCGGCCACCGGCGCCGGTTGCGCGAAGGCGGCGGAGGTAATAGCGAGAGCAACTCCGAAAACAAAATTTCGCATCCGGCAGCGTAGCAGAAGTGCTTTCGTCGCGCACGGAACGATTCAATGCCGGCACGCGAATCGGCGGCAACCCGCGTCCAACGCGCCCTAGCCGTTATCGCGCAGGATTCCGGCAAGAGTCCTGCCGTCGGAGTAAATGATGTCTGCGATCTTCCATGCTTTCGTCGCATCCTGTTGCATGCGGAACTTGAGCAGGCGCGGCTTGCCGGAATCGTTGAAGCTCACTTCCACCGTCGCATCGCCGTTTTGCCCTGCGCCGATCGCGCGAATCGTGAGACCGGTGATCTGCGGATCCTGCGTTTCGTAGAGTGGATCGAAATCGAGCGCGCCCACTTCGTCATCGGCCGCGTCCGCGTCTTTCACAATCAGTTCGCTCAGCTCCCGCGTGAAATATTTCCCCACCATCTCGCGATTTTGCCGATCGAAAAACGGACCCGTTTCCGCGTCGTGCATCTGGTAGAGCTCGCGCACGATTGCGGCGGGAGCCGGCGTCTCGCCGCAACTAAACGCAGCGCTCATCAACAACAACACCGCGATGAGGACAGGCTTCATGCCGCGCGCAAGTTTGCTTAGTGCGCGGCAGCGGCGCGCTCGCGCAGGGCGCGGTACTCCGGCAGCTTGTGATACTTCACCAGCCGGAAACCCCAATCGATCAGCGTCGACTTATCGCTGTTAGACGACGCGATCTGTTTTAAAAACGCCGCGATGCGCTCTTTCAATTCCGGCTGCTGCTCGTGGTCGTCGAGCAACTCGAAAATCTCCATCGAGAGCAACCAATCCTGCGGATGTTGCGCCTGCTGCGTTTCCCAAATCTCGCCGAAGCGTTCGTATCCAACCTTGCGCTCGCGAATGTCGCGCACCTGCTGATACAAATTTTCCAGACGCCGCCGTTGTTCGTTCGACGGCACTTTAATGGTGCGATCCTTCGGCACCAGCGCGACTTCGAGAAACGCGTCCTTGTCGGCGGCGCCGTTGAAGACAGACGCGATGCGCTCGCCGACGGCCATGTCGAACGTGCCCCACGCCGGATCGAAGAGGACGCGATCGCCGAGCTTCGCGCTGCAATTGGAAAACGTGATCAACGTCAGTTTGCCATCGTGCCGGCTAATTTTTTCCACGCGGCCGGAAACATCCACGCCGCTCTCGAATTCGATGGTTGCCGTCTTGCCTTCCACGACGCCAAGCGCACGCAATTGTTCATCGGATAAATTTTCCGGCGCCGTCGTTGTGCTGCTCCAGCGTCCGGCAGGCGAACCGAATCCGTCCGCGTGATAGTTTTTTCCATGACCGGCGAGCTGCTTGCCGTTCACAGCCAGCGCGCTTGGGCCCGTGGTGCGCAGGTAGATCGCGTCGCCTAACACTTCGCTGAAAGCGCCGCTCACTTGCAAACCGCTCGACCATTCGCACGTCGCCATATTTTTGCTGTCGATCGCTTTCCGCACACCCGCGAGACCGCCGACGCGAAACGCCATCTTGCTGGCAAATTCCTCCAGCACCTCGCGCAGATGTTTGAAATCGCGGCAGACGAAAAGTTGTGGCTGTTTCGTCGTAATATCGAAGGCGTAATCCGCCGCCGCGATGGAGTAGGGGATTTTCTTCACGCCAGCTTCAAGACACGAAACCGATTCGCCAATCGATGAGAGCAAGCCAGCGCCGTAAATTTTCGGCTCTGCCAGCGTGCCGATGAGACCGTACTCGACCGTCCACCAATGCAGCCGCGAGAGCAGCGCCATTTCCGAGGGATCGCCGAGATCGCGCTGGCGTTCCTCGACCAGCTTCAACGCCGCCGCGAGTTCTGCTTCGTCGGGATTCGGCAATTCCTTGAGAATCGATAAATGCCGGATCGCTTCGTAGGCTTCAAAATCCTTGCGCGATTGCATCGCCTTGGCGCCGATCTCGCCGAAGCGCTGCAAGTAATCGGAGTATTCGCGATCGACAATAATCGGCGCGTGGCCGGCCGCTTCGTGCACGATGTCAGGCGCCGGCGTGTATTCGATATGATGGATCTGGCGCATGTCGCACGCGATCACGAGCACTTTGTAAGCTTGGAATTCCATGAACGCCGCCGGCGGAATGAAGCCGTCAACTGCCACCGCGCCCCAGCCGATCTTGCCGAGAATGTCGTTCATCTCGTCGATGCGCGGGATGCGTTCGAAGGAGATGCCTGTCTCGAGCAAACCCTGGAAATAAACTTTGTGCGCGAATTCCTTCAGGAAAAACATGTTCTGCCGCATGATGAAACGCCAGACGGCGTGATCGACCGGCGTGTAATCATCGAAGCGCTGGTCGACGGCGAATTGCAGCAGATGTCTCGGGAGCGATTGCACCGCGGCGTTGCTGCGGCTGAAGGCTTCGTTACTCATGGCGCGCGTTCGTGTTTCTAACTTAAGCTCTAGCATTCACCGGGCAAGAAACACTTCACTCTGGCGGCGGCCCGCGCTCTGGCTGGCGCTCAGTTGTCTCGACGCGCCGCTGGTAGCGATCGCTTGGCAGGCGTTGCTGGCGCGCTCGTTTGGCATCGCGCTCGTCTTTAACGAACGCGTCGCGCTGTTTCTCACCGCGTGGTTCATCTACCTCGTCGATCGCGTGGCGGATTCCTTTACCGTGCCGCCGACGGCGCCGCTCTCGCTGCGCCAGCAATTCTATCGCAAATATCGCGTCGCCATGATCGCGCTGGCTGTGACCTTGGCGTTAGCCGACACGATCACCGCGCTGACGCTGCGCGGCAGCACGACGTTCCAACGCGGCGGCATCATCGCCGGCGCGATCGTGCTCTATCTCGCGATCAATCATTTTGCGCCGCGACTCTGGCGTTGGCTGCCGCTGAAAGAACTCGCGATTGGATTTCTCTTCGCCCTCGGCACGGCTTCGGCGCTCTCGTTTCGTCAGCCGGCAGTCTATTTCTTCGGCGCGCTCTGCGCGGTGAATTGCCTCACCATCTCCGCGCTCGAAATGGAGCTGGATGACGCACAAGGACGACAGACGTTTTTCACGGCCTGGCCTCGCACCATACGGCTGCCACTCGTGCTGAGCTGGATCATCACGTTTGCCGCCGTCGTGAATATTCCCTCCGGCGGCGACGTCGCCTGGTGCATTGCGCTTTCTGCGATTTTTCTCGGCTGGCTGAATCGCGTGCCGCTCGACGGCGACGCGTCGGTGGCGTTCTGCGACCTCGCGTTGCTCACGCCTATTCCGTTTCTTCTCTGGTGAGCTTCAATCTCGTCGCGCCATTTTATCGTACCTTGGAGACGATCGTTTTCGGCAACGCGCTGCAACGCGCGCGCACCGCGCTGCTCCCGCAACTGGCTCATAGCCGGCGCGCTCTGCTGGCGGGTGAGGGGAACGGGCGTTGTCTCGCCGAGCTTCGTCGCATCCATCCAACCCTCGAAATCGATTGCGTCGATGCCAGTGCCGAGATGCTACGACTCGCGCGTGCCGTCATCCCGAGCGCGGCCGACGGATCCCGCAACACCGTCATCCTGAGCGAAGTTGAAGGATCCCGTCGCGAAAGCTTAAAGGTAACTTCCCCGGGCTCCCTCGACTTCGCTCGGGACGACGTGCGCTTCATTCACGCCGATGTGCGCGAGTTCCAAACAGAAACGACATACGACGCGCTCGTCACCAATTTCCTGCTCGATTGTTTCGACGAACACGAACTCGCGCGCGTGATCGCGAATCTCGCTGATGCCGCCGAGCCGCGAGCGCGCTGGCTGATTTCCGAATTCACACTTCCGCGCGCCGGCTTCGCGCGCCTTTTTGCCCGCGTCCTCATCGCGATCATGTACGCGTTCTTCCGCGTCACCACGCGCATCAGCGCGAAGCACCTGATCGATTATCGCCCGTTGCTTGCCGCGCACGGATTCGCCTTAATCGAACAACAACGCTTCTTCTTCGGCATGGTGACGGCCGAATGCTGGGAACGCACGCGGTAAGGCGGGCGCCGCTCAGCGCGCTTATTTGTAGCGGCGGTCTATGACCGCCGACGAAGGCTCGACGGAGTCTCGCCCTACCGCTTCGAACAACGGCGCTTTTGCTTCGGCATGGTGACGGCGGAATGCTGGGAACGTTAGTTTTTCTTGCTCCGACGCACCCGGCGCACAATCCAGATAATCAGCGCCAGCGGAAGCAGCCACGGCAGAATGAACGCGAGCGCGACGCCGATCATGGTGACGCTATACATCAGCGCGCGCGCACCCATGCCGATCGTTTGGCGCAACGTCGCCCACGCTCCGTTGTTAGCCGACACGATGTTGCCCTGGCTGTAGACCTGGATCGAAATATCAGCCGGCGCGTTCTCGCGATTGCCCTGCGCGTCCGGCCGATCGTCGCGATGCACGCTGATGTTCTCCAGCTTGCCGAGGCCGGCGAGCGATTGCATGAGCGCGTCGTAATTTTTCAGCGGCACGCGCAACGACACGTTCGCGGTCTCCGCGCCGTTCGGATCGCGTTCGAACGATGAATCGCGAATGCGGCCGCCGTTTTTCTCCGCCAGTTCGCGCAATTGCTGCGTGCGCGCATTCGCGTCGCCGGTGCGAATGTTCAGCGTCGTCTGCTGCAGCGGCGCTTCCTGTTCTTCGCGCGAGATCGTGACGTTTAATTCCACTTTGTCGCGCTCCGTTTTCGCTTGCTCGGACATGCCTTCGCCGCCGCGCGCGACGCGCTCGGTCTGCACTTGGAAAGTGTTCACGCGCCCCATCGCTTTCGTTTTTGCAATGACCGCGTCGCTCTCCTCCGGCGCGAGCAAGAGGCTGAGCCGCGCCGAGACGCGACCGGAATTATCGCGATCCAATTGCGCGTTGGTGATCTGCACCTTCGGCGACGCCAGCGCTTTGATGTCGTTGTAAACCTTCTCCACCTCCGGCGTGAAGAGCGCCAGTTGCGCGCGCTCTTTCAAAAGGAAACCGGCCGGCGTCGTCATATCTTTCTCAGCCAGCGCGATGGTGACGGTGGCGAATTGCACCTGGGCATCGAGAAACTTCAGCTCGCCCTGCATCTGCTCGATCTGCTCGCGCACGCGCCCGAGTTCCTTCTCGACCGCGAGCAGATCGTTCACGCGATTCGTGTCGCGTTTCATCAAATCGCGCAGCCGCTCTTCCATCGCCTGCGCATTCTTCATCCGCGCCGCGGTATCGAAATATTGTTTGCTCACGTCCTCGGTCGTGATCGACTGATTCTTCAGCTCGCCGAGCGCGCGCAGCTGGCCGAGAAAACCATCGAGATTTTCCGGCAGCACTTTGACGACAATCTGCCCGCGCAGTTTGCCATTCGCCAGCTTCTCGGAATTCGTCGTCGCGACGTAGCCCTTATCTTCCGCCGCCAACGCGGTGATCTTTTGCAGCGATTCATCAAAGCTCGCGACCTCGAGATCGACCGACGCGTTGCGGATGAGTTTGCGATTATCGGTAACGCTCGTCGAGTTAGCGGCAGGCTGGTCAGTTGTGACCGCTGCTGGCGCTTCAGCGGGTGCCTGCTGTTTAGCGGCAAACGACTGAGCCCTTGCGGCGCGCCCTCGCGGCTGGTCCTCATGGAATTCCGGCGCACTATCCGGAGCAGGCGGAGCGAGAGGTTCGGCCATCGCGACCGTTGCTGAGTCCGCTACGGCTTTACCTTTCGCTACGGCCGCCTTTTTCAAGTCGCCAACGAGCGCGGATCGAGCAAGCGAATGGTCATCGCGAATCGCTGCGTCCGTAGGCCCGCTCGATCCATCAAACGGATCGCCTCGACCCGCCGCTGCGAAAGCGAATCGCATTCGCAATTCGTCCAGAGAACCATGCTTCGGCGCTACGAGTGATTCGCGCCCCATGACATAATAGGGATTCACCAACCAACGTCCGACGCTGAACAAGCAAATGACGATAGCAGCAGCCGCGGTGATCTGCGTGGTGCGCGACTGCATCGCGTTGGCTAAAAATGCGACGAAGCCTGCGCGATGCGGGACGCTGTTGCGAAAATTGGCGAGCATGCGTTGCTCGAGTCCTGGTTTCGCTTCGCCGTCGGCGAACGTTTCCTTCAGCATCGTGTCCATTTGGTGTTGCTCCTTGTAGGCTTGGCGGCAGTCGGCGCATTCGACGAGATGCGCGTGCAGAATCTGCCGCACTTCCGGCGTTAGTTGCTCGTGGATGTCGGCCGCGAGCAGGTCGTCGATTTGTTCGTGAATCGTCGGCATAAAAAAATCAGGGCGTCGCGGCGAGCGCGGGTTTGAGTCGTTTGCGCAAAATCGCCAGGCCGCGGCCGAGAATGCCGCGCAGCGCGCCATTGGATAGTCCGAGCGTTTCCTCGATCGCCGCGTAATCCATGTTTTCCAGGTAACGCAGAGCCAGCGCGCTCCGGTGCAAATCGGGCAACTGCGCGAGCGCAGCTTGCACGTCGCGATGCCGCTCGTCGGGCGCGGCTGGCGTTTCCGCGGCGATCTCATCGACCTTGTCGTCAAGCGGTACGGTGCGCCGTTTTCGTAATGCATCCTGCGCACGATTCCGCGCGATCGTCGCGATCCACGCTGGAAACTTCTCCGCCTTGCGCACGCGCCGGCGTGATTTCCACGCTTTCACAAAGGCGTCCTGCACCACGTCCTCGGCTTCGGCGCGATTCTGCAAAATGCCGTAGGCGATGGCGAAGAGCGGGCGGCTCAAAGTGTGGATGACCATTTCGAAAGCGTCGCGATCGCCCTGGATGGCTGACTGGAATGTCTCGTGGTCGGCGGGATCCATGTGGTCGATCACCAGCCTAGACGCGCGGATGGCCGATTCCGCGCGAATTATTTTCAAGCATGGCAAATTTTCTTGTTACACGACGAAGCTTGCTTGCCAGCGGCCAAGCTTTTGCTCTGATTGCTCGCGATGGGCAAGCTGCGCCTCGGCGTTAACATCGATCACATCGCTACCTTGCGACAGGTGCGGTACGCCGACATGCCCGATTCGAAAAACGCGGAGCCCGATCTCTTGCTCGCCGCATCGGTGTGCGAACGCGCCGGCGCGAGCGGCATCACCATTCATCTGCGCTCGGACCGGCGGCACATTCAGGATCGCGATCTCGAGCGCTTGCGCAAAAGCGTGATCACAAAATTGAATCTCGAGATGGGAAATACGCCCGAGGTTTTAGACAGCGCGCTCATCGCGTTGCCCGATGAAGTCTGCCTCGTGCCGGAGAAACGCCAGGAAGTGACGACCGAAGGCGGGCTCGACGTCATCGCTGGCAAACGCGAACTCGCGCCGACGATTCAACGGCTGCAAGCGGCGGGCATTCGCGTGAGCTTGTTCATCGATCCGGAAACGGAGCAGGTCGACGGCGCGGCTGAGCTCGGCGTCGAGATGGTCGAGCTGCACACCGGACGCTTTGCCAACGCGTTCACCGAGAAAATCGAACGCCAGGAACTCGGCCGGCTGCGCGCGTGCGCCGCACAAGCCGTGGAGCTGAAGATGCAGGTCAACGCCGGCCACGGCATCAATTACCGCAACATCACGCCGCTGAAGAACGTCGCGCATCTCACCGAGCTCAACATCGGCCACGCCATCGTCGCGCGCGCTGTCATCGTCGGCTGGGAAAACGCCGTGCGCGAAATGCTGGCGCTGATGGATGATTATGAAGGCTAATGAGGAGCCTGAGAATCCAAGGAGGGATATCTGAAAAAAGAGGAACTTGGAATGAATGTATAAGGAACGCAGGAAATTCGGATTTTTTCTGCGTTTCCAAATTCGAATGAGACAAAGCAGGGGAGAATTAATTTGGAAACCAGGAAGCCAGGAATGAAGAAGTCCAGACCTCTCCGGTTCCTGCTTCCCTGCGTTCCTGATGCATCCGCTGATTCCCCGTTTCCTGGCTTCCAAATAAAATCCTTTCCCCGTCTCCCATGAGCGTGCTGGGTGTGGGGGTGGATATGGCGGAGGTGTCGCGCATCGAGCATTCGCTCGAACGTTTCGGCGAGCGCTTTCTCAAGCGCGTTTTCACGCAGGGCGAGATTGCCTATTGCCAATCGATGAAATTTCCCGCGCGCCATCTGGCGGCGCGCTTCGCCGCGAAAGAAGCGCTGTCGAAAGCGTTTGGCACCGGCATCGGGAAAGCGATGGGCTGGCGCGATATCGACGTGCAGAAGCGCGCGAGCGGCGAGCCATTCATCGTGTTGACCGGCGGCGCGGAAACGCTCGGTCGCGAGCGCGGCCTGAAATCCGTCTGGGTCAGCCTCACGCACACTGAGCATCACGCCGTCGCGATGATCACGCTGGAAAGCTGAGAGCGCGTCGGCTAACGACCGGCCTACTCTTTGCGCTCGACGTGGCGGTAATCGATCACTTTGACGCGTTCGAGCGTAATCAAGCCGCCCGTCATCATCCCGTCGAGGGTGGGGAGGAAGTCTTTAATCTTTTCCTCGCTGTCCACCATCTCGATCACGATCGGTAAATCCATCGAGAGCCGCAAAATTTTCGCGGTATGCATCCGACTCGATTTTCCAAATCCCATCGGCCCGCGCAAAACCGTCGCGCCTCCGAGGCCCGCTGCGCGCGCTTTCATCACGATCGCTTCGTAGAGCGGACGGTGCTCGGCGCGATCGCTCTCGCCGATAAAGATCCTCAGTAGCGTCGAATCGTGTGGAACTTCCATAAATCAAAGGCGTCAGCGTTGGCTAAGGGTCATCGCAAGATAATCCCCAAGCCAGACTGCGGCGAGGCAAAGAGTGAAGGAGCCGATCGCGTTCAGGGCGGCAAATAGCCATTCGCCCTCGCGCGCGAGCGAAAGCGTTTGCAGGCTGAAGGAGGAGAAAGTGGTGTAGCCGCCCATCACGCCGATCATGAAAAACTGGCGGAGACCCGGGCTCGCCCACGCGCGACCGTCCGGCGCGGTGAAGGCCGCAAACATCCCGATCAAAAACGATCCGGTCACATTCACGAACAGCGTTCCCATAGGAAAAGTCTCGCCGATCCACACTGCGATGGCTCCGGAAACCCAGAAGCGCGCGACCGAGCCGAGCGCACCCCCGAGTGCAACCATCAGATAGCTGAACATAAAAAGTGTTGAACGCGCGAATGACCTTCAGGTATCAGCGCGATTTTCCCGAACGCGGGCATCGTCGAGGATCAAATAGGGAAACGAAGTGGAATTGCAAGAAGGGAGCGCGAACGGGGGACCATCCACTGGCTCTGCCTCAGTCTTTATCACGCACTCGCCATCCTCTGGTCGATCTTCTGGGCGCTCGTCCTCGGTTTCACCATTTCCGGCGTCCTGCAGGTTTTCGTGAGCAAGGAACATATGAGCTGCGCTTTCGGCCGCACGAGTTTCCGCTTGGTCTCGCTCGCGACCGGTCTCGGCCGCTAGCAGTTCGTGCGCGTACGCCGCGGCCGCGGCTGGGCGCAGTGCGCTGCAGCAAGGCGCCGCTCTGGTGCCCGCGCTCGCCTTCATGTTCGCTTCCGCCAATCTCGTCGTCGAGCTCGGCGCGATTCTCTGGCTGCTGATGGCTGGCAATTTGTCGCGGCGGAAATTCTTGGCGCGTTCGTCCTCGTCGGGCTCGCCTGGTTATTCGTCGCGCTAATTCTGCCGCGCGCCGTGCAATCGGAAATCAGCTAGCGCGCTCAGCGCGAGGCAGAAGGCGGCGGCGACTGCTGCCATCACGATCACCGCGCCGACGCCAGCGAGAAATCGTGGACGCGCGTGGCCGATGCCTTTGTCATCTTTTTCATCTACGCCGACCTTTTAGTCATCCCGATCATCCTGATTTACGCGAAATACTACGGCACACGCGGCGCCCTTTGGATCACCGGAATTTTCTACGCCGACATTGTCGTCGATCTCGTCTTCTCCGCGCTCGGTTGGATTCCCACCGGCCCGCGACCGCCGAGCGCGATTGCGCACGCGCACATCACATGGAATTACACCAGCTGGCTCGACCTGATCGCGCTGTTGGCCGACGGCTGGCTGCTGTTTTTTACATTTCAAATCGCGCGGCAAAACAGCGCGCTCCTCAACATTAGCGTGTTGAGTCGGGCCGCGCGCGCGGGCAAGATCGAGCGACGACAAGTTTGCGATCACCGCGCGCGCCTCGCGCAGGCAGCATCGAAGAAGGTTTCCGTTATCGCGGTACGGAGATCACGAGGCTGGAAGCATTCAGCGACGCCGTCTTTGGTTTCGCGCTCACGCTGCTCGTTGTCTCGCTTGACGTCCCGCGCACGTTCGACGATCTCATGGCGGTCATGCGCGGATTTCCCGCCTTCGCGATCTGCTTCCTTTTTCTCGCGCTCATCTGGAACGCGTATAATCGATTCTGCCGTCGCTACGGTCTCGACGATGGCATGACTCGCTTCCTCACCTGCGTCATGCTGTTCCTCGTCCTCTTCTACGTTTACCCGCTCAAGTTCCTTTTCAATTTCAGCATCGCCAGCTCGTTCAGCGGTCGCGCCTCGATGACGCTCGCCCAGTTTTCAACTTTGATGCTGATTTACGGACTCGGGTTTGCCGCGGTCTACGGTTCGCTCATGTTGCTCTCCTGTCACGCCTACCGTTTGCGCGACGAGCTGGAATTGAACGAGCTGGAGCGTTTCGACACGCGCTACGCGATTTGGCGACACTTCATGCTCGTGAGTATCGGAATCATCGCCGCGATTCTTTCCCGATTTCCTTCCATCGTGGGCTACAGCGCATTCACCTATCTCGCGCTGTTTCCCATGTTGCGCGGGCAGCGCCTGCTCCAGCGGCGACGCCGGGCGCCGTATCTCGCCGCTTCGCGCGCCGGCTGATTTCATCCGCATGGTTGCGCGCGTGCGGGCGCGACCGCAATGTCACCGACCGCGATGCCGAAAACTTTCTACGTCACCACTGCCATTGATTACACCAACGCCGCGCCGCACATCGGTCACGCCTACGAGAAGGTGCTGGCTGACGTTCTTGCGCGTTACCATCGGCTGAAAGGCGAACCGGTTTATTTCCTCACCGGCGTCGATCAGCACGGGCAGAAGGTGCAGCAATCGGCGGAAAAGGCGGGCGTGTCGCCGCAGCAATTTGTCGACGAGATCACGGCGAAGTTTATCGCGCTCTGGGAAAAACTCGGCGTGAAATACGACGGCTGGGCGGCGACGACCGATCCCGTTCACAAAGAATGCGTGCAGGAGATTCTGCAACGACTTTGGGACGAAAAGAAAATCTATAAAGACAAACAGGAAGGTTACTACAGCGTCCGCCAGGAACAGTTCCTCACCGACAAGGAGCGCGGGCCGGACGGCGAATTCGGCCCCGAGTGGGGCCAGGTCGAGCATCGCGAGGAAGAGAACTACTACTTTAAACTTGCTGAGCACAAGGACTGGCTGCTCGGTTACCTGCGTTCGCATCCCGACTGCGTCACGCCCGATTTTCGCCAGACCGAGCTGGTCAACGCCGTCGAGAAGTTGAGCGGCGACCTGTGCATCTCACGTCCCAAATCACGCCTGAGTTGGGGCATCGAGTTACCGTTCGACTCGAACTACGTGAACTACGTCTGGTTCGACGCGCTGAGTAATTACATCAGCTTCATCGGCTACGATCCGTCGCAGCCATTCGAATCACAGCCGGCCCGCTTTCGCGACAAGTGGCCCGCGCTGCACATCATCGGCAAAGACATCCTCATCCCCGCGCACGGCATCTACTGGCCGATCATGCTGCACGCGCTCGGGTTCCCAGACGAGCAAATACCGAAGTTCCTCGTGCACGGTTGGTGGAACATCAGCGGCGCGAAGATGAGCAAGAGCCTCGGCAACGTCGTCGATCCCGATCAGCTCGCGGATAAATACGGCGCGGAAGCGCTGCGGTATTATTTGATGAGCGATATCGCGACGGGAAAAGACGCTGATTTTTCCGAAGAGCGACTCGTGCAAAGTTACAATATTGCCTTAGCCAATACATTCGGAAATCTTCTGAATCGAACACTTACCATGATTGATCGATATCAAGATGGTAAACTTAAGGCGTTTGCGGGCGCCCCGTTAGAACTGCGCCCTCAGGGCGACGATGCAGATTGGACCGTTGACCTCCTGACTTTTTGTCGCATTGCACTGAAGGTGCACGAGGAATCTTTCTGCGCGGCATCTGTCGAATTCGCACTTAGAGCGGCATTTAGTTTAACCGCGCAGGGAAATTACTTAATCGAACATTGGCGGCCTTGGAAACTCGCGAAGATTCCCGAAGAACCGCTGTTGGCGCTTTTGCTATACACGTTGAGCGAGTCTATCCGTTTTACCGCTATTCTGATCTTTCCAGTCTTACCCAAAGCCGCGCACGGCATTTTCGATCAGTTGAATTGGAAAATGGAGTTGAGCGGGAAAGAAGAACGGTTTGCGTTAGCCGACGCGATCTGGGGGCAGTTGCCGGATGGTCACGTTGTCGGCAGCCCGACGCCGTTGTTTCCGCGCATCGAAGCACCGGCGGAGTGAAGCATCGTCGGGGTGACGCCCCTCCCAATGACTGAGCCGGCCGACACGATGACTGAGCCGGTCGGCGCGATGACTGAGCCGGCCGACGCGATGACTGAGTCGGTCGGCGTGATGCCTGAGTCGGTCGGCGTGATGCCTGAGTCGGTCGACGCGATGACTGAGCCGGTCGGCCCGGTGGCTGAGTCAGTCGGCCCGGTGGTTGAGTCGGCCAGCCGGATGGCTGAGTCGGCCGTCACCAGGCCGATGCGGGGCTGCCAAATGGAGCGAAGCGGGCAGAAAGAGCGGTTTTGCGTTAGCCGACGCGATCTGGGGCAGTTGCCGGATGGTTGGCAAACCGGCGCCGTTGTTTGCGCGGATCGACGGATTGAGGCGGCGTTTTAGCGCAGGAGCGCGACGAGGAAGAGGCCGATGCCGGCCAGCGCGCAGTTAAAGCAGACGACGGAGCGAATCAGGCTGAGGCCGAGCGCGGACATCAGCACGTAGCCCACGCGTCCCCAGAAATACAGATTCGCGCCCCAGAGCGTGAGCGCGTTGTGCCGATCAAGCAGATGCGCCAAGAGCACGACGGCGGCGAAGAACGGGAACGTCTCCATGAAATTCGTGTAGGCCTGGTCGACACGACTGGCCAGGCCGCGCAGCGGCGGCATCGGTTCGTCGCGCGTGCCGCCGGTCCAGCGATAACCGTATTGGAAGCTGATGAGGTGCGAATCCGCGATCAGGTGGACGAGGCCGAGCAAGATGCTCGCGATGAGGAAGCGCAGTTCGGTCGTCATGGGCAGATTATTGCGCGCAATCTTCGTGCGCCTGCGGCTCGCCGCGCAGATGCGCGAGGACTTCGCCGGCGAAATGCAGCGAGCCGGTGATGAGGATGCGTTCCTTTTGCTTTTCCGCGGCGGTGAGCGCGTCGGCTGTGGTTGGGAAAATTTCGTTCTGCTCGCGCTTGATCATGGCGGCGAGGGCGCGCGGGATGATGGCGCGTTCGCTTTTGATTTTGGGCAAATAGAAACGCGCGGCGATCGGCGCCAGCGCCTGGATGATGGCGGCGGCGTTTTTGTCGTGCAAAATCGCGAGGACGATGCTGGCGCGCTCGTCGCCGAATTCCTCCTGCCACACGCGGGCGAGTGTTTCCGCGCCGGAGGGATTGTGCGCGCCGTCGATGACGATGCGTTCGTTCCAAAGCTGGAAACGCGCGGGCCATTCCGCCTCGGCCAGTCCGCGCGCGATCGCGTCGTCTGTGATCGGGATGGTTGACGCCCGGAGCGCGGCGACGGCGAGCGCGGCGTTGCAACGCTGATGTTTTCCGCGCAAGGCAATTGGTGGCGCGTCCCATTCTTCGGTGACGAAGGCGCAGGGCGCGCCGACTTGCTCCGCGCGCCGGCGAATGACGGCTTCCGCGCGGGAAAGTTGCGGCGCGGAAACCATCGGCACGCCCGGTTTGATGATGCCCGCTTTCTCCGTGGCGATTTGCGCGAGAGTGGAGCCGAGCCATTTCTCGTGGTCGAAATCGATCGGCGTGAGCACGCTGACGGAAGCGGGCGCGGCGTTGGTGGAGTCGAGCCGGCCGCCGAGTCCAGTCTCGAGCACGATGACCTGGCAGCGTTGCTTTTGAAAATGGCGCAGCGCGAGGGCGGTGGTGATTTCGAAGAAGGTCGGATGCGGATCCCAGTTCGCGACGAGAGCGCGAATTGCGGTCAGGCCACGCGCTACATTTTCCTCGCCGATCATTTCGCCGTTCACGCGAATGCGTTCGCGAAAAGTGACGAGGTGAGGGGAGGTGAAGAGGCCGGTGCGCTGGCCGGCGGCGCGGCAGATCGCGTCGGTTAAGGCGCAGACGCTGCCTTTGCCGTTGGTGCCGGCGACGTGGATGACGTGCGGCGGGAAGGTGATGGCGAGATCGCGCAGCAGGCGCTCGGTGTTCTTGAGGCCGAGCTTGATGCCATGCATCTGCGTTGCATAAAGCCACGCCAGCGCCTCGCGATACGGCATCGAGGCGGCGGAAGCGTTCATGCCGCGAAGTAATCGAGGAACTGCGAAAGCTGCGCGCGCATGCGTTTGCGATGCACGATCTGGTCGATGAGTCCGCGCTCTTCGAGGAACTCCGCCGTTTGAAAACCCTTCGGCAAATCCTGATGCGTGGTTTCTTTGATCACGCGCGGACCAGCGAAACCGATCATGCTCTTCGGTTCCGCGATGATCACGTCGCCTAGCGAAGCGTAACTCGCCATCACGCCGGCCGTGGTCGGATTCGTGAGTACCGAAATATACGGAAGATGCGCCTCGGCGTGCCGCGCCAGCGCGCCGCTCGTCTTCGCCATCTGCATGAGACTGAGCATGCCTTCATACATGCGCGCGCCGCCCGAGGCCGAGATGATGATGACGGGAATCTTCTCGCGCGTGCCGTACTCGATCGCGCGCGTAATGCGTTCGCCGACGACCGAGCCCATGGTGGCCGCGAGAAAACTGAAATCCATCACCGCGACGGCGACGCGTTTGCCTTCGAGTTTGCCGTGCCCGCTCAAGACCGCGTCGATGAGGCCGGTTGCGTCCTGGTATTTCCTCAGCCGATCTTTATACGACGCCATGCCTTGGAAACTCAGGGTGTCGATGGAGTGCAGGTGCGCATCCATTTCGACGAAGGAGTTTTCATCGAGCAAATGGGCGACGCGCTCCTTCGCCGTCTGCGCAAAGTGATAATCGCACTTGGGACAGACGCGATCGTTCTCCTGCAACTGAATTTCTGAAACCACATCGCCGCAACCCGGACATTTCTGGAAAAGTCCCTCGGGAATGTCGCGTCGCCGTTTGCGTCCGCCGCCTCCGCCTGTCGGCGGTCTCTTGAAGATTGCCATGCCCTTTTGCCGCGAGGAGATCGCGGCCTCAACATCGTCGCGCGAGCGGGAACCCGTCAAGCACTAGGCGCGCGCGGCCGTGACGGCGTGGACGGAATCGGCGCCGCCGGCGCGGAGAACGCTGGCGCATTCGCTCAAGGTCGAACCGGTGGTGAGCACGTCGTCGACCAGCAGCAGACGCTGGCCGGCGACGCTCGCGTCTTTGCGCAAGCGAAAGGCGCCACGCAAATTTTCCATGCGCGCGGTGCGATCGAAGACCGTTTGCGTGGTGGTATAACGCGTTCGCTCCAGCGCGGGCAGAACGGGCAGGCTAATTTTTTCGCTCAGAATTTCAGCGAGCAGCAGCGCCTGGTTGAAGCCGCGCTCGCGCAATTTCGCGGGATGCAGCGGCACTGGAACCAGCGCGTCGAAGGTGAGGCCCTCGAAACGCGCGTCCTGCATCGCTTCCTCCAGCCACGCGGCGATCGGATGCCGCAGTTGCAATTGCCGGCTGTATTTGAATTGCAGAATCACGAAACGCACCAGCCCGCGACTGCGATATGCGCTGACCGCAGATTCGAAGGCCAGCTCGCGATGCGAACAATTCGCGCACTCGAATTCGCCGTCGATGGCGCCGGCAAATTGTTCGGAGCAACGCCTGCAGAATGGCGGCGAGAGCCGGGGCGCTTTCGCCTGGCAATCGGAGCAGAGAAATTCATCCGCCTCGATCGCCTGCTGGCAAACGGCGCAGAGCGGCGGGTAGAATAGTGAGACCGCACCGCGCCCGATCTTAGACAGCGCGTTCAGCATGACGAAGCCACCAAACCAAACCCAGCCAGGTAAGCAAACCGACCGCCAGCGCGATGATGCCGACAAGCAAGTTGCCGCCCATCCACGGCATCATCACCACTGTGCGCTGCGTGAATTTCGAAAAGGCGCCACTCGCGAGAATCCAGCCGCCGTGCAACCCGATCGACAGCCACAGTGATCGCGTGCGAATGCGCGCATCGGCCAGAATTAGGCCAACCATAAATAGCGTTGCGAACGCCGCGAGCAACAAGATCGGGTCGGCAAATTGCGCAAACGCGGCCGCGAGTTCGCGCAAGCCGGAAGCCCACGTCACCACCAGATCGGCGCGATCCGGCGTTTTAAGAAAGTGGACGGCGGCGAAAATGAACGAGGTCAGGATGGCAGCGGTGACGTTGCGGAAATGGCGCAGAAAAATTGCGAGAATCACGCCGCGGAACAGGACTTCTTCGAGGAGCGAGACGGCCGCGGCGGTGAGAAGCAGCGTGCCAAGTTTGCTCCACGGCGGCGGCGCGCGGAAAACGAAAGCGTGCGTGGCGAGCAAAATCGCGGCGGTGATGACCAGCGGAATGACGGCGAAGAAAAACCCGAGCGCGACATCGCGCAGAGCGCGTCGGTTATGATCCAGGTGCAGGTTGGCGCGCGAACGCAGCCGCAAACTGCGCGCGAGCGGCCACGCCAGAATCAGCGCGCAAATGAGCAGGATGCGATGGAGAAAATTATCGAAGCCGTACTTCGCCAGCGCCGGCACCGACGCGTGCGCCCATTGATAAATCGGCGGCGTCGCGAGACCCGCGAGCACCAGCACGGCGAGGAACCAGGCGAAGAGCTTGGCGGTATCTTTCAAAGCGCGCTACTCTGCGAGACCAAATCATGCCGCGTCAACATGTATGGATCGAGCGCGAAGAAGACGGCGTGAAACGCGAAGTGCGCGCGACATGGTTTTCGCGCACCTGGCGTTTGCAGGCGAAACGCGCCGACGAAGAAACGTGGACCTATTTCGACCGCGTGCCGCTGCCCGATTTGCTGGCGCTAAAGGATTTAATCGAGCGCAAATATCGGCGCCGGCGCGCGACCATCGACGAGCTGGAAGCGGTGCAAAAACTGGTGCGCGACCACGATGAGTGATTGGAACACAGACGATCTCGCCGCCGCCGACAAGCAATTCGTCTGGCATCCGTTCACCAACTTGCCGCAGTGGTGCGCGCCGGAACACGAGCCGCTCATTATCGTCGAAGGTCACGGCGCGATCGTGCGCGATAGCCGCGGACGCGAGTACATCGATGGCAACTCATCCATTTGGACAAACGTTCACGGTCACAATCATCCGCGCATAAACAGCGCGATCACCGAGCAGCTCAGTCGCATCGCGCATTCGTCATTTCTTGGCGCGAGCAATGCGCCCGCAATCGAGCTCGCGCGCGAGATCATCGCGCTGTTTCCGCCGATGACTTTGTCGCGCGTTTTTTATTCCGACGACGGCTCGACGGGAATCGAAGCGGCCTTGCGCATGGCGACGCAATTTTTTCAAATGCGCGGAGAGGAACGCACGACCTTCGTCGCCTTTCGCCGCGGCTATCACGGCGACACCGCCGGCGCGGCCGCGCTCGGTGCGGCGCGGATGTTTGGCAGCGCGATCGACGGCTGGCAGTTCCCGGTGCGCGTGATCGGGTCGGTTGATGAGCTGGCGCAAATTCCGGCGGAAAAGCGCGCGCAGATCGCAGGGGTCGTGATCGAGCCGGTGATTCAAGGCGCGGCCGGCATGCAAATCTGGCCGGGCGGAACTTGCACTGCGATTCGCGAATGGTGCGATGCGCACGGCGCGCTCATGATCGCGGATGAAGTGATGACCGGTTTCGGCCGCACCGGGCGCATGTTCGCCAGCGAATACGACGGAGCGATGCCGGACCTGATGGTGCTCGGCAAAGGATTGACCGGCGGTTATCTGCCGCTGGCGATGACGCTGGCGACGGAAGGAGTTTTCGCGCAATTCGACGGCGCGGTCGCGGACGGACGCGCGCTCGCTTACGGCCACAGTTACACCGGCAACGCGCTTGGCTGCGCCGCCGCGCGCGCGAGTCTCGCCATTTTCCGCGAGGACGATGTGCTGCGAAATCTCTGGCCGAAGATCAGCCATCTCGATGCGCTCATGCAAAAAACGCGGCTGCTGCCGGAGATCGTAGAAGTGCGGCAATGCGGTTTCATCGTTGGCATCCAAACCACGAGCGAGAATTTTGCGCGCGCGGTGTGCGAGCAGGCGCGCCAGTTCAGCTTGCTCACGCGCAACATTCGCGACGTGATCGTGCTCATGCCGCCCCTGTGCACCACGACGGAGGAACTCGATCGCGCCGCCGACGCGATCACGCATTCGATTATCGAGCTCGGCGTGCGCGAATTTTCGGCATCATGAAACGCGAGCGACTCGACAAGGTACTGGTCGATCGTGAATTTTTTGCCAGCCGCGAGCAGGCGCAGCGCGCGGTCATGGCCGGCGAAGTGAGAGTGGGGGAGCAAGTCGCGGCGAAACCGTCGCTGCTGGTCGATCCCACCGGCGAAATTTCTGCGCAGGCGCCGCCGCGTTTCGTCGGTCGCGGCGGCTTAAAATTGGAAGGCGCGCTCGAACATTTCCACCTCGACGTGCGCGATGCCGTCGCCGTTGATCTGGGCGCGTCGACCGGCGGTTTCACCGATTGCCTGCTGCAACGCGGCGCGAAAAAAGTTTACGCGATCGATGTCGGGCACGGTCAACTCGCCTGGAAAATTCGCCAGGACCCGCGCGTTGTCGTTCACGAAAAGACCAACGCGCGCACCATGTCGCCCGATCTCGTGCCGGAGCCGGCGCAGTTGTGCGTCATCGATGTCTCGTTCATCTCGCTCACTTTGATCTTGCCGAATGCGTTTGCGCTGGTAATCCCGAGCGGAATCGTGCTCGCCCTTATCAAACCGCAGTTCGAACTCGACCGCGCCGACGTTGGTCGCGGCGGCATCGTGCGCGACAGCGCGCTGCATGAGAAGGCGCAGGCGAAGATCGTGTCGGTTGTGAACGGGCTTGGTCACGAAGTCGTCGGCCTCGCGCCGTCACCGATTACTGGCACCGACGGCAACCAGGAATTTTTTATATGCGCCCGCAAACTGTCGGCCTGATCGCACACCCCGGGAAGCCGGGCGTCGCGGAACTCGCGCGCGCCGTCGTGGCCGACTTCAAAAGATTTTCCGTGGCGGTCGAAGTGGAAAACGAAATCGCGGCGCTGGCGAAATTGAAAGTGAGCGGCACCGCCGCGGAAGTAATCGCCAAATCGGAAATCATCGTCGTGCTCGGCGGCGACGGCACATTGTTGAGCGCGGTCGAGGGCATGGGCGACAACTTGAAGCCCGTCTTCGGCATCAATGTCGGCTCGCTCGGATTCCTGACCTGTGCGAATTCCGCCGCTTACGCCGATGCGGTCGATGCTATCGCGACCGGACGCATCACTTACAGCCAGCGCGTTCTGCTCCAAGTCGAGCTGCGTCGCGGCGCCACCGTCCTTTCGAGCAGCCAAGCACTCAACGACGCCGTCATCGGCCGGGGCGATCTCTCGCGCCTCATCCGGCTGGAAGTAACGGTGAACGGCGAGGCGCTCACCGAGTTTAACGCCGACGGTCTCATCATCGCCACGCCCACGGGTTCGACCGCCTACTCACTCTCGGCCGGCGGTCCGATTCTCGCGCCCGAGTGCGGCGCGTTCGTCATCACGCCGATCTGCCCGCACGTGTTAACAAATCGCTCCGTCATTCTCACCGATTCGTCCGTCCTCGAAGTGAAACCGAGCAAGACGGAATACCCGACCTTTCTCACCCTCGACGGCCGCGACCCGGTCCGAATCATAGACGACGCGATCATCCGCATCCGTCGCGCGCCGAAAATGCTCCAGCTCGGCTTCCTGCCCGGCGTCTCCTTCTTCGCCATCCTCCGACAAAAATTGAAGTGGAGCGGCAGTAACGTGTAGTTAGCGCTCACCGAGTAGTTTTCTTTACAGGGGTGAAAGCAGCACGCATTGAAATACGAATTAAGATTTAGGCGACAGCGATTTGTTCTGAATAGCGAACGCGCCGAATCTGGTCGTCGATGTCGAAATTGATATGCCGGTTTCGGGTTCCGCGCGTGGTATCGCTTGTAGCGTTTCTGCCGATTTTCACCTGGGCGCAATCGAAGCCGTCGCCAACCGCAAGCGCGTCAGTCGCGCCGGAGATTCAACTCGAACAGTGGCTACTTTCCGATTCGCTCTGGCAGACGACCCCGGAGAAATTTCCGAATGGGCGCGCGCTTGGCTTTCGCTGGGTTTCCAATACCTACGAGGCAGCCCGCGCAAGTTCGCATTCTCTCCGGCTGGGACAGCTTCCCGTCGCGGAAGTGATCGCGCGCTTTGCCCCGATAGTTCCCGCGAATGCGCCGCCGTCATCCGCCTCGATCAGCCAGCGGGAACCCATCGCCCTCGCATCCGTGCAGCTTTCCATCTACAACCGGGGCGACTCGGGCGACCTGACTAAAGTGGAGTTTGATGATCTCGTGGCCCACAGCAAACTTGCCCTCACGCGCATTACCAACGTGTCGCCAATCGAGCGTGGCACAGACAACGGCAGCGCGGTGCAAAGCCAGGGCTTGATCTGGGCGACGCCCGCCAGCCGATTCCTGCTGGAGTGGAGCGATACGCCAGCGAATCAGTCGAAATTGATCGCGTATCGCGCGGAGTTCATTCGGCTGCGGGTCACCCCGCAAAGCCAGCGGCCGAAGACGTTCTTTGAGGAGCAACGAGAGAAATCGATGCTGGCGGCGGGCGCATCCCAGGCCAGAACCGTCCGCGCGGCGGAGTTGCCCGCACGCGTTTTGCGCGAGCCCGATGGGACCGAATGCATCCCAGACATCCCGATGGTGGATCAGGGTGCCAAAGGCTATTGCGTGACGGCGGCGACCGAGAGAGTCCTGCGCTACTACGGCGTCGAAGTGGATCAAAACGAGCTCGCGCAAATTGCCGATGCCGATGCGAGGAGGGGCACGAACCCGGAGGTCATGGTCGACGCGTTGAAGAAACTGGCGAGCCGTTTCCGCGTGCAGGTGTATACCGAATACCGTCCCACCTATGCGGATTTCC
>JALYTV010000087.1 GCA_030854105.1 Verrucomicrobiota bacterium
CTTCACCACGGCCAGCGGTACGACTGACGTGCTCACCGGCCTCACTCTCACCGGCGGCAACGGCGCGGGCACCCTTGCCAGCGGCAGCGGCGGCGCCATCTATAACAACGGCGCGACGCTCACGCTCAACCAGTGCACCTTGGCCAACAACACCACCAGCGGAAGCGGTGGTGTCGGCGGAGGGATCCGTAACGGACCTGGAACCGCCGGATCTCTCACCCTGAATCGCTGCACCGTGGCGAACAACACCGCCAACACGACGAGCGCAAATATCGGAGGGGTCGCGTGTGTCACCATCCCGGCGACGCTGAACCAATGTACCTTCTCGGGCAATTCCACCGTCGGAATCGGTGGGGCGCTCGGCGTCGGTTCCGGCGGTTCGCTCGCGGTTACCCAAAGCACCATCGCTGGGAACCACGCTGGAAACGTGGGCGGCATTAACAACATCGGGACGACCACGATCACGAACAGCATCGTCGCGACGAACACGGCGGGCACGAGTGCCGACATCGCCAACCCTGGCACGCTCACCTTTGTCGGGTCGAACATTGTCCAATCATTTACCGGCACCGCCCCCTCCGGCATCGCTCCCATCAACGCCGATCCGCTACTCGCCCCGCTCGGCAGCTACGGCGGCCCGACGCAGACGATGGCCCTGCTCCTCGGCAGCCCCGCCCGCAACGCGGCGGTGAATTTCAGGACGTTCACCAGCGACCAGCGCGGCTTCGCCATCACCGACAACATGCCCGACATCGGCGCCTACGAAGCCGGCGACATTAGTAACTACTTCGCATGGATCTACGAGAATCTGCCCGCCAGCACGGCTACCGATGCCGCCGCGCATGCAACTACTTTCGACTACGACGGCGACGGCGTGAGCAACTTCAACGAATGGATTGAGCAGACTAACCCCGGCGATCCCACCAGCTACCTGCACATCACCCAGACCACCCTTTCGGGCACTACTTTGAGCATTACCTTCCCGAGCGTCTCCGGGCGCAACTACAGCGTCGAGTATTCCACCAACCTCGTCGCCTGGAACACGCTGGAGGGTCCGCTCCCGGACACAGGCAGCACGATTACCCGCAGCTACCTCTTTGCTCCGCCGCTTCCACCGAAATACTTCCTCCGCGTCCGCGGCGGCCCGTGAGGCGAGGAGCGCGGCAGGAACCCGTCGCTTTGGTTCATTGTCATTCCGAGCGAAGCCGAGGGATCCCGTTGCGCCACGTGCCGCTGATTCCGCGGGATCTTTAGCTCCGCTCAGAATGACTGAGCGATCGCGTTGCTAAGCGTCACCAACGAATCGAGCGCATTCGGCAAATCGACTCCACGTGTGGCCAACGCGCGCACGACTTCTTCGGTCGGAATGTTTCCCACCAGATCATCTTGCGCGAACGGGCAGCCACCGAGACCACCGATGGCGGAATCAAAGCGGCGACAGCCGGCGCCGTATGCCGCCAGAATTTTTCCCGCCGCATCCGCGCGCGTACTGTGCAAGTGCACGCCGATCTCGCTGCTCGTCGACTGCCGGATCACAGACGACACGATCTCCGACACGAACCTGGCATCGGCTTTGCCAACGGTATCTGCGAGCGAAATCGATGGAATGCCAAGCTCCGCGATCGCGTCGACAGACAGCGCGATCTTCTCCGCGCTCCATGCGTCGCCGTACGGATTCCCGAACGCCATCGAGACATACACAACCATTCCCAAACCGGCTTGCTCCGCCCGCTCCGCGATTCGCCGCAAGATCGCCCGGTTTTCTTCCTGCGATTGATTCTGATTGCGGCGCAGGAACGTCTCCGAGATCGAACACGGAAATCCGAGCGTCGTCACCGCGCCGGTCGCGATCGCGCGCTCGGCGCCGCGCTCGTTCACCACGATGCCGATAATTTCCACGCCGTGGTGCGGGCCAAGCTGCACGAGCACTTCCTCGCTGTCCGCCATCTGCGGCACCGCTTTCGGCGAAACGAAACTCGCCGCATCGAGATGACGGAAGCCCGCAGCGATCAACGCGCGCAGATATTCCACTTTGCGCGCCGTCGGAATCTGCTGTGCGAGTCCCTGCCATGCATCCCGCGGACATTCGATGAGCTTGACGACATCCATGGTCGGGCACGTTACTTCCATATGTCAGTTCTGCTCGTCGAAAAACATTCGCCGCAAGTCACACTCCTGACTCTTAACCGACCCGATCGTCGCAACGCCCTCACCATCGAATTGATGGACGAACTGACGGCGGCAATCGAAGCCGCGAGCGCGGATGTCAGCCAGCGCGCTTTGGTTTTGCGCGGCGCGGGCAAAGGCTTTTGCACCGGGCTCGATCTGCAAGCCGCTGCGGAAAACGATCCGCACGCCACGGCGCAAGCGGCCGCGAAGGTGTTGCTCGCGATTGCGGAGACGCCGCTCGTGACGATCGCTGCTGTGCATGGTGCTGCGGTCGCCGGCGGCGCGGGCGTGATGTCGGCGTGCGATTTTGTCGTGGCCGCCGAGAAAACGAAATTCGGTTACCCGGAAGTGCGACGCGGGCTGGTCGCCGGCATCGTGATGACTTTTCTGCGCCGTCAATTGCGCGAGCGCGACGCGCGCGAATTGCTGCTCGCGTCAGAATTGATCGACGCCAACCGCGCGCACGCCATCGGCCTCGTCAATCGCGTGGTCGCAGCCGATCAGCTCATGCCGACGGTCGACCAGATCGTGTCGTCTATTTTACAAGGCGCGCCCGGCGCGCTGAAGAACTCCAAGCGCCTGCTCGCCGAACTTTGGCCTACGTCCGTGCGCGAAGACATCGAGCGCGCGCTCAAACATCATCTCGAGGCGCGCGAATCTCCGGAAGCGAGCGAGGGCATCGCCGCCTTCAATGAGAAACGCGTGCCTCGCTGGACGCTACCGTAGTTAAACGGTCGCGGCTGCTGCCGGACGGCCGACGTATTGCGCGCTGCCAAAGGCGAGGATCGGGAAAAAGATGATGCCGAGGAAAAGCAGGCCGAGTCCGAAGCCGACGCCTTCGCCAAATCGATGAGCAGGATGATCGCGATGATGAAGTTCACGAACGGGATCAGCATCAACAGCACCCACCAACCTGGACGCCCCGCGACTTTGCAAAGGATGTAGAGGTTGAAGATCGGGATGATCGCAGCCCAGCCCGGCTGACCGGCCTTCGTGAAAATTTTCCACATCGACGCGATCATCACGACCGCGACGACAAGACCAATAACGCCGCCCAGAGCGCCACCGGCGGCGCCGGCAGGCGACACGGTGGTTTCGGTATCGGTCTGGGCGAGGAACAACAGGGTTGATAAGATCGAAGTCATAATGGCGCCGAGGTTTAGGCGGCATCGCTCTGAGGAGCAAGCACTAACTTCGCTTATTTCGTCGCGGCGTTTGTCGGGCTCGGCAGCGCGAACTTCTCGATCTGCTCTTTGATCTCGTGCACGAAATTGGCGGCGCCGGCGCCGTTGACGACGCGATGGTCGAAGGTGAGCGAGAGCGTGATCACGTCGGCACTCTCGTTTTCTTTGCCGTTCGAAATCATCTCGCGATGCGCGGAGCCGACGAAGAGCGTGCCGACGGACGGCGGGACGACGATCGGCGCGGCCGCGCGCACGCCGAACGCGCCGAGCGAGCTGATCACAACCGACGCGTTCATGGCGTCGACGCGGCCGGCGCGCGTTTCCTCGACCGTTGTGCGATAAACTTCGGTGAATTCTTCCCACGATTTGGTGTTAGCCGACGCGATCACGGCCGTGGCCAGTTTGTCGCTCTCCAGCGAAACGGCGATGCCGAGATCGAAGTTGTCGTTTTCGACAATGCTGTCGTCGTCCTGGATGAGCCGGCGGAACGGCGCGTGTTTCTCCATCGCGCGCACGACTGCCCAAGCGATCATCACCGAAGGCGATGGCGCATCTTTCGCGTCGCGCTTCTTCGCTTCGGCGCGCGCTTTGCGAATCGCATCCCAGCGCGCGTCGATTTGCAGATTCGCGGGCACGACGCGACCGAGTTTGCGCGTGATCGTCGCGGAAAGCGCTGGCTCGCGTTCCATTGTCGTTGTAGCCACGGTCGCCGGCCGCGGTGATAGCGCTACCACATTCGTAACGCCGCGGCCAGCGACCGCGACTACAACATCGCCCAAAATCGTCCCGAGCTCTTCGCCGATTTCGACCGTCGCGCCGACTTCGGTTTTCCATTCGCCCATCGTGCCGGCAAACGACGATTCGATCGGATAAACGGCCTTGTCCGTTTCCACTTCGCAGAGCGCGTCGTCTAACGCAATTTTGTCGCCGGGTTGCTTGAGCAGCGACACCACTTTCGCCGCGCGAATGCCTTCGCCCATGATCGGGACAACGATGGCTTGCGCGTTCGCCGTAGTAGCCGCGGTCGCTGACCGCGGTTCGGAAGCCGTCGTCGTCGGTCGGGGCTCCGCCATCGCTGGGCCGCGGCCGGCGATCGCGGCTACAGCTGCGCGTTCCCGTTTTTCGGAAACCGAACTCCGGATCGCGGCGACGATCCGTTTCGTGTCCGGCAACGCCGCATATTCGTAAATCGGATTGTAGCCGATCATGACGTTGCCTTTGCTCACCAGCACCGGCGCGCTCAACATCGCGCTCCACAACTCCGTCTTCGCCGCGAGATGCGTGATGATCATCTGGCCGACGCTGCAATTCTCCGTGTCTTCTTGCACAACCACGATGCGTCCGGTTTTGCGCACCGATTCCTCGATCATCTCGCGATCCCACGGCACGATCGAACGCAGATCAATCAGCTCGACGCTGACTTCGTCGCCCAGTTCCGCGAGCGCTTCTTCCGCCTTCTCCACCGTGTTGCCCCAGGCGATCAGCGTAATGTCCGCGCCGGCTTTGCGTTTGCGCGCCCGCCCGAGCGGGATGGCTGTGATCGGTCCCGCGCTGTCGCGTTCCGCCCAGAACATGTGTTTAGGAATGAGAAAAATAACCGGGTCGTCGCAATGCATCGCCGTCCAGAGCAACCCCGCCGCGTCTTCCGGCGTCGATGGAATCACGACGGCGATACCGGGAAAATGCGCGATCGGCGCTTCGTTCGCCTGGCTGTGCCACAAACTTCCGCCCGGCAAGTACGCCCCGTAAGGAGCGTAGAGCACCATCGGACATTTCCATTGTCCGTAAGTGCGCCAGCGGAGATTCGAAATGTTGGTGACGAGCTGGTTCCAGCCGGGCCCGATGAAGTCGACGAACTGCAATTCGAAAACGGGTCGCTTGCCGTAAGAGGCGAGCCCACAGGCGACGCCGAGGATGGTCGATTCCGCGAGCGGCGAATTGAAAACTTGTTTCGGAAACGCGCTGGAAAGTTTTTGCGTGAGACGGAAGACGCCGCCTTTTGGATCTTCGATGTCTTCGCCGAAAACGATGCGGCGTTTGTCGCGCTCGAGCCCGAGCCGCAGCGTTTTGTTCACCGTGTCGCCGATGCGATATTTGCCCGCAGGCAGAACTTCGTCGTGCAACTGCGGATACGGCGCGGTGACTTCGTCGAAAAGCTCGTCGGCTGATGGATCCGCTTCTTTTTCGGCGGCCGCGAACTCCGCGCGAATGCGTTCCTTGATTTCGCCGTCGAGTTTTTCGTAAGCGGCGTCGGTGATGATCGCATCGGCTACGAGCCGCTCCTTCCATACGCGCACTGGATCGGATTTTTCCAGACCGGCGATCTCTTCCGCCGCTCGATAAAGCTTGTGATCATCGGAGCTGGTGTGACTGGAAAGCCGCTCCATCATCACCCAGAAAAAAACCGGACCTTTGCCCGCGCGCATGTGCGCGAACGCTTCCGTCGCCGCCGCGTAAATTTTTTCCGGATCGGAGCCGTCGACCTCGCGCCAATCTTTCGGCTGCAAAACATCGAGCGCGCGCGGATTAATTTTGCGCGTCGGACTGCTGATACCGTAGCCGTTGTCCTCGACCACGAACAACACCGGCAGCTTGCGTTCTTTCGCGAAACAGATCGCTTCGAAAAAATCGCCCTGGCGCGTGGCGGCATCGCCGACGGTGGTGACGACCGCGCCCTTTTTGCCGTCGAGCTGAATGCCCCAGGCGATGCCGCACGCGGGCAAAAGTTGCGAGCCGGTCGGAGTCGGCACACTCCAGATGTGTTTCTCCGCGCAACTGTAATGCGAAGGCATTTGCCGGCCGTGGCTTTCGCCTTTCGCTTTCGCAAAATAATCGATGGCGAGTTGCGCCGAACTCACGCCGCGACCGAGCACGAGCCCGCGATCGCGATAATACGGCACGATGTAATCGTCCTCCTTCATCTGCATCGAGATCGCCGCGAGTCCTTCGTGGCCCATGCCGGAAACGTGAAAGTGACCTTTGCCCTGACGATTCAGATTTTGCTCGCGCAGGTCGCCGTGACGGCTTTCGAGCAGAAGGGTAAGAAGGCGCAGCTTATCCTGCTTCGTGAGTTTCGGCATAACGGCGAGGGCTCAACGAAAACGAGCGCGTGCGTTTTGCAACGCTTTTCGGCACGTTACGCGGCGATGGAAGCACAGACGACACGATCCGGGGGCGGGGGAGTCATTGCGCGCTATCGCGAATTTCTGCCAATCACCGACGCGACGCCGATCGTCACGCTCGGCGAAGGCTCGACGCCGCTGGTCGACGCGTCGCGACTTTCTGAGCGCGTCGGTTGTCGCACGCTCATCAAATGCGAGGGTTTGAATCCGACGGCGTCGTTCAAAGATCGCGGTATGACCGTCGCCGTTTCGAAAGCGATCGAGCGCGGCGCGCGCGCGCTGATTTGCGCGTCGACCGGAAATACCTCGGCGTCAGCGGCCGCTTACGCAGCGCGCGCGAGAATTCCGTGCGCGGTCGTTTTGCCAGCGGGAAAAATCGCGAGCGGCAAAATGGCGCAGGCGATCGCGCACGGCGCGAAAATTATCGCGATCGACGGCAATTTCGATGACGCGCTGCGGATCGTGCGCGAGCTGGGCGAGGGGAGCGATTTCAGCATCGTCAATTCGATCAATCCCGATCGGATCGCCGGACAAAAGACGGCTGCGTTCGAGATCATCGATCAACTTGGCGACGCGCCGTATCTGCACGTCTTGCCGCTCGGCAACGCCGGAAATCTCACGGCGTATTGGGCGGGCTACAGTGAATTTCATAAGCTCGGACGATCGCGTCGGCTGCCGCGTATGATCGCAATCGAAGCGTCCGGCGCGGCGCCGATTTTCCACGATCGCGTGATTGAAAAACCGGAGACGATCGCGTCGGCTATTCGCATCGGAAATCCCGCGAGTTGGAAATTGGCGAAGCAAGCGCTCGCGGAATCAAGCGGGCTCGTCGAGATCGCGTCGGATGACGAAATACTGTCGGCGCAGAGTTGGCTGGCCGCGCACGAAGGAATTTTCGTCGAGCCGGCGAGCGCCGCGCCGATCGCAGGCCTCTTCCGGTTAGCGGCCGCCAAGCGCGACGATTGGATCACAGACGACACGATCATCGTTTGCACGGTCACGGGTCACGGTCTGAAAGATCCCGAAGTGTTCCGCTTCGAAACGCCGCATGCCGTTCCCGCCGACGCCGAATCGGTGCGCGCACAAATCCTGCGCAGTTGACAGGCATGCGACAACATCGCAAAGGCACGACTGCCGTGGCGCCACATCGTTCATTAAACAGCGCGATCTCGCGATGCGCCTGATCGTTCAAAAATACGGCGGCACTTCGGTCGGCGATCCGGAGCGCATCAAAAACGTCGCGCGCCGGCTGGTGGAAACGCAGCGCGAAGGTTGTCGCGTCGTCGCCGTCATTTCCGCGATGGGCGGCGTGACTGACAATCTGGTGAAACTCGCGCACGCCGTTTCGCCGACGCCGACGCCGCGCGAATACGATGCGCTGCTTGTCACCGGCGAGAATGCCGCGACGGCACTGGTCGCGATGGCGGCGAATGCGCTCGGCGCCCGCGCAATTTCGTTGACCGGCGCGCAAGCCGGCATCCTGACCGATCGATTTCATACCAAGGCGAAGATTGCGAACATCAGCCCGCGGCAGATTCACAATTTACTGAGCGAGGATTACATCGTCGTCGTCGCCGGGTTCCAGGGTCAGACGAACGAAGGCGAAACGACGACGCTCGGTCGCGGCGGTTCCGATCTCACTGCGATCGCGCTGGCTGGTGCGCTCAACGCCGATGCCTGCCAGATTTTTACCGATGTCGACGGCGTCTTCACCTGCGATCCGCGCGTGGTGGGTGAGGCAAAGAAGCTGGACGAAATCGCTTATGACGAGCTGCTCGAGATGGCGGGCGCGGGTTCCAAGGTCATGCAGTCGCGTGCCGTTGAGTTCGCCAAGAAGTTCGGCGTGGAATTTGAAGTTCGTTCCAGTTTCAAGGCCGATCAGGGCACGCTGGCCAAGGAAGAGACCGCCAACATGGAGGATGTCGTCATCCGCGGCATCAGCGTGGAGCGGAACCAGGCCAAGCTCTCCATCGACGATGTCAGCGATATTCCTGGCGTGGCCGGACGAATCTTTTCCGCTATCGCTGACAGCCAGATCATCGTCGACATGATCGTGCAGAGTGTCTCCGAGCTCGGCACGACCGACATCTCGTTCACCATTCACGAACAGGATGTGGAGGCGGCCCGGCGCCTTCTCGAACCACTGGTTAAGGAAGTGAAAGCCACCCAGCTCATCTATAAAAGTGGGGTGGCCAAGCTGAGCGTGGTCGGGATCGGCATGCGCTCGCACTCCGGTGTGGCCGCCCGCTTGTTCCAGTGCCTCGGGCAGGGCGGCATTAATATTCAGCTGATCTCCACCTCGGAGATCAAGATCGCGGTCGTCATCGACGCCAAAGACGTCGATCGCGCCGCTCGACTCGCTCACGAAGAGTTCGAGCTGGCCAGTTTGGTCCCGGCTCCCGCTAACCGCCCGTTGAAATAGTCAAGGGCCGGTCAGTGCACCGGATCGACGTAGATGTCGTTCATCCCCACGATGTGCAGCTTGTAACCAAAGCTCGTATGGGTGACACGCGCCGGCGGATGATTGGCAACTTGCGCGCGAAAATGATCTTCGTGGTTGGCCTGTTTCCAAACGGTCCCGTCCTCCAGCTTGATTATGCTGTAACCGGTTACTCCCTTGAAGTTGTCGTCGTTCACGCGACTCAGTACGGCTTCACCGTTGAAGAGCGATTTCGACTTCTTCTTGGC
>JALYTV010000138.1 GCA_030854105.1 Verrucomicrobiota bacterium
GCGCAAGACTCATCCGCGCCTTGTGCTATTTATTTTCAGCGATGGCCTCTCTGTTAACCAACCCGCGCAGCACGACCAGGCGCCGGTTCGAGCGCTATCAGGTGGTGCTTACCGTGCTCGTGGCGGGGTGGGTGCCGTCCATTCTCATGCTGCTGATTTCGTACACCACGCTGCGAAATACGCTGGAGGAGCGGATCCTGCGCGATCGGCAAACCTTCGTGCAGTTGGTCGCCCACCTGATTGACGACGACCTGGCCCGCACCGCCAGCGTCGTCTCTTATTACCAGACTCTGCCCGACATGGAACGCATCCTGACGGCGCCGAATCCTGAAGCGATGGCGCAACAATGGGTCGGCCAGCGTTTGTTTGCCTATCCCCGTATCGACGGCCTTTTCCTAGCCGACGCCAAAGGGAATCTGCTGGCGGCGTTGCCCGCGCGCTCGGCCGGCGGCCCGCAAAATGTCCACACCGAACTGTGGCGCGAACAGGCGAATGCCACGCCGACCACGTTCGTGACCCAGGTCCATCCTCGCGGTGCGGACGGCCGGCCGGCGACGGATGTCGTGGGCGCGATCCGCACTCTCGACGGCCGTGTACTCGGTTACCTCGGAGCGACGGTTCTGGTGGAACGAATGGGACGCCGGCTCGCGTCGATCACCTTCGCCGATCAGGCGGAGTGCCAGATCATCGACCAACATGGCCATCCGCTTTTCGGCTCCGGTTTCTCCAGCGAGGCGTCGCCTGTCTCCCCCGCCGACGCGCGGTTGATAGACAACATGTTCAAGCAGCGTGCTGGTTACTTGACCCAGCGAGGCACGATCTACTCGTTCGAGCCGATGGCCTCCGCCAAATGGCTGGCCGTCGTCCATCAACCTCAGGAGGTCGCGTACGCTCCGGTGCGCGAATTGTTGCGCAAGATCACTTTGCCCGCGGGCTTTCTCATCGTGGGAACAGCGCTGGCCGCGTGGTTGGCGGGCGGTTTTTATCGCCGGCAGGACGAGGCGCGCCAGCGCATCGAGCGCGAGGTAACTTTTAACGAAAAGATTCTCGCGAACATGCCGATCGGCATCGCGCTAATCGACCCGGCCACCAAACAATTCCTGCACTTGAACGACGCGTTCGCGCAGATGGCCACACAGATCGGCAAGCTGCCAGCCGGCACCGATCTGGCGAATGCGACCTACGAGAAGGTACAGATCGCGCCGCCTACGGCAGTACCGCATGTCTTGGAAACCGGCGCGCCGTTCCAGTTAGTTGAACAACCGTTCCGCGATCGCACCGGCACGTTGCGATTTCTCAACGTGAACCTGCTGCGCCTGCAGGATGCGCAGCAGAACATCCAGGGCGTTCTCTATTTAGTGGAGGAAAAAACGCGCGACATGACGCTGCGGAACGAGTTGCTCGGCGCGAACGCCGCCAAGGATCAATTCCTGGCTTTGCTGTCGCACGAGCTGCGCAACCCACTCTCGCCCGTCATCGCGATGGTGCAGGAACTGCACGAGACGGTGCCGGAAACTCCCTCCGTGCGACGGGCGCTCGAGGTGATCCGCCGCAACGTGGAACTCGAGGCGCGACTGATCGACGACTTGCTCGACGTCACGCGCATTTCCAAGGGAAAACTGAAGCTGCGCCTGGAGCCGATCAGCGTGCACACGGTATTGCAACGCGCGCTGGAAATTTGCCGCGACGATATCGCCAGCAAATCGCTCCAGGTAGAGAGCGCGCTCGCAGCCGGCGAACATTATGTGCAGGGGGATCCCGCGCGTCTCCAGCAGGTGTTCTGGAATCTAATTAAGAACAGCGTGAAATTCACACCCGAGCATGGCCGCATTCGGGTAGAGACTTCTAATCCGCAGCCCGGCGAAATCGAGATCCGCACGGTCGACAGCGGCATCGGGATCACAGCCGACAAGATTGGCAAAATCTTTAACGCCTTTGAGCAAGGCCAAAGCTCGATCACGCGCCGTTTCGGCGGCCTAGGGCTGGGTCTCGCGATCTCGCGCGCGATGGTGCAGGCGCACGGCGGCACCATCACGGCCACGAGCGCCGGCCAGGACGCGGGTGCCACTTTCGCCGTTCGCCTCGACACGATCCCGGAGCCAACGCCCGCGGCGGGCTTGGCCAATGGCGGCGCTGCTCCGGCCGCGCGCCGGCGGACGGAACGCAAACCGCATCTGCTCGTGGTGGACGATCATCGCGACACCTGTCAGGGCATGAAAACCATTTTGGAACGGCGCGGTTACGACATCACCCTCGCGTATGATGCCGACCAGGCCGCCAAGAAAGCGGAGGCGGAATCCTTCGATTTGGTGATCAGCGACATCGGGCTGCCCGGTCGCAGCGGTTACGAATTAATGGCACAACTCCGCGGTCGTGGCCTGCGCGGCATTGCTCTCAGCGGATTCGGCATGGATCAGGACATCAGCCGCGCGCACGCGGCCGGCTTCTCCGAGCACCTTACCAAGCCGATTAATTTTGAGCGCCTCGAAGAGGCCATCCAGCATTTGCTGGCCGAAAACGGGAATCCGTCGGCTTAGGCAACTCGACCGACGCCGGCCGCACTTTTGCGCTCGGAGGCTTCCTTCAATTCGCGCGAAAGCTTCTCGACGCGCTGACGCATGATCTTGCCGGCCTTGAATTTCACTGTCGCTCGCGCGGGAATGGTGAAACTGCTGCCCG
>JALYTV010000029.1 GCA_030854105.1 Verrucomicrobiota bacterium
AGGAAATTGCGCTACAGAAACAGGAATTTTGGGCCGTACAGGATGTGAGTTTCAAACTGCATCGCGGCGAGTCGATGGGCATCATCGGCCCGAACGGCTCCGGCAAAAGCACCACGCTCAAAATCATTCTCGGGCTCATCTCGCCGACGACCGGACGCGTCGAAATTTTCGGGCGGGATCACAACCAGCGCGCTGCGCGCAATGAAATCGGTTTTCTGCCGGAGAACGCTTACTTCCACAAATTCCTGACCGCGGAAGAGACTCTGAAATTTCACGCAAAGCTGACTGGCTTGTCGCGTGAGCAAACGAAAACGCGCGTCGACGAAATCCTCGCCACCGTCGGACTCGCCTCGGCGCGACACGCGCGCCTCCACACGTTCTCCAAAGGCATGCTGCAACGCATCGGCCTCGCGCAGGCGCTCATTCACGATCCGAAAATTCTCGTGCTCGACGAGCCGACCTCCGGCGTCGATCCCGCCGGCACGCGAGACATTCAGACTCTCATTCGCGCGTTGCAAGCGCGCGGCGTGACGGTGCTGCTTTCGTCGCATTTCCTCACCCAGGTCGAGGAAGTCTGCGATCCCGTCGGCATTTTGCATCGCGGCGAATTGAAGCGCGAAGGCCGGCTCGATGATTTGCTCGCGCTCAGGAATCAAACACAGCTCACGATCGAGAACGCGTCGCCTGCGCTGCTGGAGAAACTGGAAACGCAGATCGTGTCGTCTGACGCAAAATTGATCGCGCGCGGCAACGCGCACACTTCGCTGGAGCAATATTTCCTCGATGTCATCGCATGAATTCGCTCCGTCGCATCAGCGCCATCGCGCACACCACCTTCGTCGAGCTGGCGCGACTGCGCGTCTTCGGCGTGCTGGTGCTGTTCGCGATGGTCTTGATCGCAAGCTCAACTTTTCTCGCACGGATTTCGTTTCAACAGGAGCTGCAGGTTTCCCGCGACATCGCCCTCGGCGCGATCAATTTTTTCCTTTGCCTGCTCGCCATCGTCGCCACTGCGCAATTGCTGCCGCGCGATGTCGAAGATCGCGTCGTCTATAGTGTGCTCGCCAAACCGGTCTCGCGTGCGGAATACATTCTCGGGAAATTTTTCGGCGTGCTCACGCTGCTCGTCGCTTCGCTGGTAACAATGGCGTTACTCTGCGTGCTCGTGTTGCACTGGCGCGAAGGCAACGCCGTGCGCGAAGTGACGCAGCAATTCGTGCAGTCGCCGGAACTGCCGCGCGCGCTGCGGGACGTCCACGCTTCCGGCGTCAACGTCGCGTTGTTCGCCGCTTTCGGCGTCCTGTTCATCAAGAGCGCGATTCTTGCGGCCGCCACGCTGTGCCTTTCCACCTTCGCGACCTCGAACATTTTCACCATCTCGGCCATGGCGATGGTCTATCTCGTCGGCCATCTCGAATCGACCGCGCGCGATTATTGGCTGCGCCAACATGCCGCCGGCGCCGTCACCAGTATCTTCATCGGCATCGTCGCTTTTCTGTTTCCGGATCTCGAAGCGTTCAACGTGAGCGATCAGCTCGTGGCCGGCACGCTGAGCAGCGCGATGCTCTGGCATCTGCTCGCGCTCGCCGGTTTCTACACGCTCATTTATCTGCTACTCGCGATCGCGATTTTTAATCAACGCGAATTATGAAGAGCGCGCTGTCTATAATCGTGCTGGCTGTGATCTGGCTGCCGGGCAAGCTGTTCCTCGAAAACCGTGTCGACACCTTGGCATTACCGGTCTCGCTGGCACGAATCGACACCCGCGAACGCCTCGGGCAAATGGGCTTCGTCGCTGTGCTCGGCGGTTTCCGTGCCGTCGTCGCCGATTTTCTTTTCATCGACGCGCAACTGGCGTGGGAACGCACGGATTGGACGCAACTGCTCCTGCGTTTGCGCCAGGTCACGACCTTGCAACCGCACGTCGCACTTTTCTGGGATATGGCCGGCTGGCACATGGCCTGGAATGCGAGCGCCGCTGCGCTCAACAACACAGCGGAGCCGCCCGCCGTGCGCGCGCGTTTGCACCAGGAATATCTCGATCTCGGCCGCGATTTTCTGGTGCGCGGCGTGGCGAACAATCCAAACAGCGCGCCGTTGCACGAAGCGCTGGCGCGTCTTTATCGCGAGAAATTCCACGATCACGCGCGGGCGTCGGAGCAATTCGCCATCGCGGCGCGTCTGCCGGACGCGCATGCTTACGACGAACGTTTCGCTGCCTACGAGCTTTCCTATTGCCCCGGCCGAGAGCGGGAAGCTTATGCCTGGTTGCGCGCGCTCTACGATCGCGGCGAACGCGAGCGCCTGCCGACGCTCATCAAACGCTTGCACGCACTGGAAGAGCGACTCAACGTGCCGCCCGCCTCTCGCATCCCCGATTAATCATGCGCTTCGCCATTTTCAGCGACATCCACGCCAATCTCGAAGCGCTCGAGACGGTGCTGGCGGATGCGCGCGCGCGAAATTGCACCCACTTCGTCTGCCTCGGCGATGTCGTCGGCTATAACGCCAACCCGAAAGAGTGCCTGCACATTGTGCGCGAACTCGATTGCCCGACGGTGAAAGGCAACCACGACGAGCAGGCGTCGGTGCCCGAGATCGAGCCCGGCTTCAACGACTTGGCGTTGCGCGCGATCACGTGGACGCGCGAGCAGCTCGACGAGGACAACCGCGCCTGGCTGCAAAATTTAAAACTCGAACGGCAAGTGCGCGACTTCACCATCGTGCATGCGACCCTCGATACGCCAGGGCAATGGGGCTACGTCTTCCGCGATCTCGACGCCATGGCGAGCTTCACTTATCAGCACACCACGCTCTGCTTTTTCGGACACACGCACGTGCAGGGCGCGTTCATTCGTAATGAGGGAATCGAACGCACCCGCGCGGCGCAAATTCGCGTCGAGTTCGGCAAAAAATATTTCATCAACGCCGGCAGCGTGGGACAGCCACGCGATGGCGACTGGCGCGCGGCCTATTGCATTTATCATGCGGACGACAACCTGATCGAGCTTTGCCGCCTCCCCTACGATATCGAAACCGCGCGCCGCAAAATTCTCGACGCCGGTTTGCCGCGTCAGCTCGCCGATCGTCTCGCCGTCGGTCGCTAAGCGTTTCAGATCGTGTCGTCTAAAATTCTGATCATCAAACCGAGCTCGCTCGGCGACATCGTGCATGCTTTGCCGGCGGTCGGCGCGGTGCGCGATGCGAATCCCAAGGCCGACATCACCTGGGTGATCAATCCCGAATGGGCGCCGCTGCTGCGCGGCAATCGCGACATTGATCACGTGCATATTTTTCCCCGCGGCGAATTTCGCGGCTTCGGCGCGCCGACGAATCTGCTGCCGTGGTTGCGCGAGACGCGACGCCTCGAACCCGATGTCGCGCTCGATTTCCAGGGCTTGCTGCGCAGCGCGCTCATTGCGAAAGCCAGCGGCGCCAAAAAAATCTACGGCATGAGCGACGGTCGCGAAGGTTCGCGCTTGTTTTTTAACGTCGTCGCCCAAGTCGATCGCCAAGAACACGCGGTCGATCGCTATTTGAAATTAGCCGACGCGTTTGGCGCGCCCGCCACGAGCGGTCTGCGCTTCCCGATTCCCACCGGCGACCCGCTGCCGCGTTTCGACCCCTATCCCGGTTTCGTCGTGCTCCATCCGTTCGCGCGCGGCCGGCGCAAGTCGATCTCAAACAGCGCGATCACCGAATTCTGCCGCGCGCTCGCGCCCGCGCGCGTCGTCGTTGTCGGCAAATCGCATCGCCGTTTTTCGCCGCTGGAAAATTGCGTCAATCTCACCAACCAAACCTCGCTCTTGCAATTGACCTGGCTGCTGCGCAAAGCCGCCTACGTCATCAGCGTCGATAGCGGGCCGATGCACATCGCCGCCGCCGTCACGACGAATCTGACTTCGATCCACACCTGGACCGATCCGCGCCGCGTCGGTCCCTACAACGCCGCCGCGTCCGTCTGGAAAAACGGGCACCTTTATCGCGTCGCCGATTTAACCGACGGGCTCGATTTGCGCAAAGGCCGCAAGTTCAAACGCGAAGATGTCGCGCCGATCGCGACGCTGGCGCGCCACGCGCTCGCGAAACAGCCGACGGCTTAGGTTCGAGCTAGTCGCGAAATTGTGCATGTATCCGGGGAGCGTACGCGCCCCCCGCGTGCTGATGCCAGCGCCTCGCTGGCATGAACTTCTTGCGCACCGAAAGGCGTTTTGGCGAGGGCGCCAAAAACCAGCACGCGAGGCGCGTGCGCTCCCCGGAGTTAATCAGCGAGCGCGCTGCGCGAGAATGAATTCAGCGAGCGCGAGATCGCTCGCGAACGTGATCTTCAAGTTGTGATCCTGCGCGGGCACGATCGCGATTAGTTGCCGGGCGCACTGGGGTCGTAGCGAAGGCGGTAGAAGCGCGTTTCGCCAGGATTAGGATCGTCGACTTGAATTTTGCCGTTGATGTCGGCCTGAACTCCGGCGGCGATGGTAGTGGGGTTAGAAAAACTGGGATCGCTGCTGGCCTGAACGTTGTGGAATTTGTTAGGCGCACTGGAGAAAGTCAAACGGACGTGACCGTCAGTATATTTGTTCATAGCGGCGACACCGGGAACGTAGATATTAAGCGGAGCCGTGCCGACGCCATTCGAGTTGGCACTGAGAGGTTGAATAATGGCGGCAGGTGGCTCTTTCTTAATGGCGCCGGGCGTAACAGAGATACCCCGGAAAATTCCGGATATGACGCCGGTGGTATTATTGAGGGTGAGATCGGGCGGCAGCGTGCTGGCGACTACGTCAAAACGGCCGGCGACATCAGCGCTCAAAGTGTGCGAGAAAGGTTGGCCGGGGACGGCGACGGCGGTGTCTTTACTCGTCAGAATAGGAACGCTGCTGTCTGAGATAACGGTTAACTGGACATTGGTGTTGGCGGTCTGTGCGCCATCGCTTACAGAAACAGAAACGGCGAAGTTGCCATTGGCGGTGGGACTTCCTGAAATTAACCCGGTCGCTGAATCGATGCTCATGTTAGGTGGAAGTCCGCCGGCTGTGAAGATGGCGGACGGATTTGCGTTTTTAGCCAAGACTTGGAAAGTCGTGGCCTGATTTTTTCGCGCGGTAGCGCTGGTGCTGTTGACGATAACCGGGCCGGCGGGCGGCGTGTCCTGGACAGAAAACGCGAGAGTGGCAGAGCCGGTGCCGGCGGCGTTTGTCGCGCTGATTTGGACCTGATTATTAAAAGATGGCGTGGTCGGTTTACCGGTGATAAGGCCTAACGAAGCATCAATCGTCAGGCCGGAAGGAAGATTTGATGCGGCATAGCTGGTGGGATGATTGGTCGCGGTAATTTGATACGTAAACTGGCGACCGACCGTAGCGATACCGTTAAGGAGGCCGCCGACGGCATGAATCTTATTATTGGCAATCGCCCCGCCCAGACCGAAACGCGCAGTCAACATTGGCGGAGCAACTGTCCAGGAGTCTGTCGACGGATCGTAAACTTCATCGGTAGAAACTTCGTGCGAACTGTTTACGCCACCGAAGACGTAAATCTTGTTGTTAATCACGCCGGCGGCCGCGCCAAAAGTGCGGGGCGTCACCATCGATTGTTTCGTCGTCCAATTTCCCGTGCCGGGATCGAATGCTTCGACCGTCGTTAGGCCATCGGGGGCGACGTCGTCGTAGCCGCCAATGGCATAGAGAACGTTTCCAACGACGCCGACAACCGGGGCGAAACGCGCAGTCGGCATGTCGGCAAGGGATGACCAGAGATCGGCAGCCGGATCATAAACTTCCAATTTTCCCTGTGGTACGCCATTGCCATCATCGCCACCAACGACATAAATTTTGTTGTTGATGACACCGATCCCAGTGCTATTTCGTGGAAAGATCATTGGTTGACGGCCAACCCAACTTTTCGTCGCTACGTTATATGCCTCGACATTGCCTACGGCTCCAGCACATCCAGTTTGTCCACCAACAAAGTAAACAACTCCATTTACGTTAGCGGCACCAAGATTTGCGCGGGCCGTGGGCATCGGTCCCAGCGTGACCCAACTGTCTGCATTTGGATTGTAAGCCTCTAAGGTAGCGACGGGTGAACTGGGACACGCAGCAACTTTGCCCCCCGCCACGTAAATTTTCTCGGACGCAGGGCCGATAGATAATATGTCAAGCTCGCCAATGTATTGGCTGACGTTGTTGTATCCACCGGTATAGTAAATGGTTCCGGACGCGTCGTCGCCAGCGGCTGCGCCATCCTCTCGCCCAGTAGGTAACAACGAGTAGTTCGTGCTCCAGGTATTCGAAACCGGATCGTACGCTTCGACTATCTTGGCCTCCACATAAGTTGGTCCGGTCCCCACAATGAAGAATTTTCCACCGAGCGCCGTGCCCGAGGCGACGTCCACTGAGGCGATGGGCATTGGTGGAATCGGTGTCCAACTGCCGGGATTATTGGGATCAAAAACTAGTGCGCTCGTCAAGGTGCCACTCGTGTCGTTTCCTCCTGCCAGATATATTTTGCCGTTGATTGTTGCGGCGGTCAGGCCCGTGCGCGCGGCGGGAAGCGCGGTGCCACTGCTCCAAGTATTATTCGACGGATCGTAGATGTCGACACGGCTAGTGCTCACGCTGGGAGAATCATAGATGCCACCAATAGCGTAGATTTTTCCATTCAAATTGGTCGCCGCAAGAAAGGAGCGGGCGCCGCCCGGCAGCGGCGCTTTCGTGGCCCAGCTATTAGCCACTGTGTCGTACTCGTAGTTAGTGTCGCGTGCGCCTAATCCACCCGTATCACCGCCAATGACGTAAATTTTTGTCCCTGCCACTGCGCAACCGAAGAAATGACGTAGATAGGGGTCGGCAGGCAGAGGAGCTCCAAAGGTCCACAGGCCCGTCGCCGGATCGTATATTCGGACATCATAATTTCCACCGGGAACGAAACCAGAGATCACATAGAATTTTCCATTCACAAACGCTGCGCCCGATCCATAGGCCGGGTGCGGCATCGAGGCTCCGACAATCCAGTTTCCATCTTGCCCACCAGAAGCAGATGTAATCCCAAAACCTTCGCGCGCTGTCGGCATACGAGCCTTCGTTACCCATGTGTTACTAACGGGATCGAAGACCTCGTTGGTCGAGAGAAAATCCAAATTCAACGGGCTCGTAATTACCGGTGGACCGGAGCTGAGGGACAATATGTCCAGTCGATCGAGAAAACCTGCGCTGTAACCGCCGCTATAATAAATCTTTTGAGATGCTTGGTCCGCTGCAATAGCGCCGTCGCCTCGCCCGGTGGGCAATGGCGAATAGTTCGTGCTCCAAGTAGCCGAAACTGGATCGTACACCTGAATCGCAGTCGCTGCTGGAGCGCCATTCGCCCCACAGCCAATAATGAAAAACTGGTTATTTAGTACGACGCTACGGCCGACGCCATAGATCGGCATCGATGGAATTGTCGCCCAACTGCCGGGATTACTTGGATCGAAAACCAGGGCCGTATTCAGTGTGTTGACCGAATCGTATCCCCCCGCCAGATATATTTTACCGTTGATCGCTTCGGCCGCCATGCCGGCCCGATTGGCAGGAAGCGGTGTTCCACTCGTCGGCGTGTTCCAAGTGTTATTAGACGGATCATAGATGTCCACTCGTGTAAAGAAGTTGCCGCCGCCGTCGTTGCCGCCAATAACATAGATTTTTCCACTCAAGTTAACGGCCGCGATGTTATAACGCGCGCCACCCGGGAGCGGTGCTTTTGTTGCCCAACTGTTCGCCACTGTGTCGTACTCGTAATTGGTATCGCGCCCTCCACTGCCACCGGTGTCACCTCCTATGACGTAAATTTTTGTGCCTACGACGGCACAGCCGAAGTATTGACGGAGTTGATAAAAGCCCGGGTCGTTAGGCAACGGCGGTCCGGTTGTCCAACTGTTGTTAGTCGGGTTGTAAATTCCAACCCGGTTAGTCGCGAAGCCCGAGATCGCGTAGAACTTTCCGTTTACAAAAGCCCCCGAAAGCCCATAGCTCGCTCCCGGCATCGCCGCACCCGCGGCCCATGTCCCGGCCTGAGAGAAAGCAAAGTGGGTGAAACCCAGAGACAAAAAAATGCCAAGAAAAAGGCGACGAATTATTCGAGTCGTGTTCATTAATCGCCCTAAATGCGCGATTTCGAATTCATTCTAGCGAACTCCGCCGGTAGATATCAATCTTGCACGTGCCGTTGTTTCCGAGAAAAATGTTTGATCTTGGTATGCGCCTCCGAAACACGCATTTTATAAAATTAGCGGTCACGTAGTCCAGAATTTTGTTAGGCCGCTGCAGGAGAAGGTCTTACAAGCCGTCTATTTCGCCGCGTCGGCATCGCGAACCAGCTTCCCGTACTTTTGCGCCGCGGAATTATTCGCTCCTAAAATCTTCCGCGCTTCGTCCGCGATGTTCCTGGCCAGATCGCTCGCTTCCCGGCTTCGATGCTGGCGCGATAACGCCGTCACGAATTTCGATGCGTAATCGAACAGGTCGGGATGTTGAAAGCCGAGCGCTTGTTCCATTTGTTTCAACACTTCGGTGTATTCCGTCTCCGCTTCGGAAAAATTTCCTTCGCCGATTAATGCCAGCGCGAGGTTCGCCCGGCTGTTCAGCGTCACACGATGCTGCGCGCCGAGAACTTTTTGTTCGATCGGAATGATCTGCCGGCATTCTGCTTCGGCGTCGGCGAATCTTCCTTCCCCATCCAGCGTTTCCGCCAGATTGTTCCGGCTAATCAATGTGTCGGGGTGCTCCGCGCCGACGACGCTTGTCTCCATGCGAATGACATTTCGATATTCCGCTTCCGCGGCGGCGGCCTGACCGCTAGCTTGCAACGAAGTCGCGAGATTCATTCGATCGTTCAACGTCACCGGATGTTCCGGTCCGTAGACTTTTTCATCCAGCTTGATGACATCGCGATAAAGGGTCTGCGCTTCCGTGTTTTTTCCTTCATAATCAAGAACGTTGGCCAGGCCATCGCGTGCTGCGATCGTGCGAAAATGTTCCGGCCCCAGAATGCGAATGTCGACCTTGATGACATCGTGATAAATTGTCTCGGCTTCCGGGTATTTTCCTTCATGCACTAGCGCATTCGCGAAGTTGTATCGACTAACGACCGTGTCCGCATTTTCCGGCCCTAACGATTTCTCCCGCAAGCGCAGGACTTCACGCGCCTCCTTTTCCGCTTCCGCGTGTTTGGCTTGTTCGGTCAACGCATAAATAAGTCGGTGCCTGCTCTCCAAAGTATCCGCGTGTTGGGGGCCGAGAACGCGCGTGCGCACTTCGATGACCCGGCGGAATAATTTCTCGGCTTCAGCATACCGGCCCTGCGCAAACAAAAGATCGGCCAGGGAATGCTCCACCGTAGCCCACTCTTCCGGATTGCGGTTGCGATCGGTTAGTTTTTCGGCTTCGCGAAAATGGTTGAGCGCATCGTTGTATTTAATGAGCTTTTGCGCCGATTGACCCGCCAGCATATAACTTTCGACCGCCCGCTTCCTCCGCTCGTCCTGCACGCGCAATGCGTTTTCGTACGCTTGTCGGTCTTGCGCCGCGTTCTCCAAGCTGAGCTTTTGCGCTTCATCAAACTTACCAAGTGCGTAGGCCGCCCGCGCTCGCATCAATGGGTTGGTGTCGGCGCGGTGATAAAGTTCGAGGGCAAATCCCGGCAGCTCCCTGGCTAACGAACCTGCCGGCAGCGCCAATTGCTTCTCCAAAATCGCATAAGCGCGGCGACGTTGTTCTTCCGGCGTTATGGTTGCGCCTGGCTCTTTCGCCCGGGCTTCTGCTTCCGCTAGCCCTTGGAGCGCGACCTGCATCTTCTGATAACGGTCCACAACTAGGGCGACTTGCTCGCCTTGTTTTTGAATTGAGTCGCCCTGCCGATGTTGGCCGAGCACGAGCCAGACTGTGGTTCCCAGAACAAGAACAAGGAGCGCCGTTACGCCCAGCGCCCATTTTTTCACTCCGCGCCGCAACTGCGTGAAATCGTCGCGAAGTTTTAATACGCCGGCCTCCAACGCTTCGTGAGTAACGAGCGAATGGAAGACGTGTGTGTCGGATTGCACTCGACGCCGGTACGCCCCCTGCAATTCGCGCAATTCTTCCGGTTCCGATTCGCACGAATCGGCCGGAAAATTTTCGTTTAGGAACAAATACCAAACCTTCTTGCCACGCGACCGCGCATAGAGCGCTTCGTATTGCGTGTAACTAACGCGACCAAACGCTTCATCCGGCGCGGGCGGTTCGGCGCCGTAACATTTCCCGACCAATTGCACGACGCCTTTACATTGATCGATCTGTTTACGCAGCATCTCGCGCAGATCGCCGCTCTCAGTCCCAAAAACATCCTGCCAGATCGGTTGATAACCGAGAAAGGTGAGCGTGTTAGCGACCAACTGCCGGGCGCTACGCAGCTCCCGGCTAACCGCCGAAATAAAAATGAGGGGGCGTGGCGTCACCGCGCGGAAACGCCTACCAAGTTGATGTCGGTCTTACAAGCTCGTAGTGACGGCAGGGCCTCGTCGCACGTGATAGATCGGCAATGTGCCGTAACCTTTCGCCATCGGCGTTTGTCCTACGTAATCGCAAGTGAAACTGCGCGGGTGTCGCGCAGCGGCGAGCGCGGCAAACGCTTCGCTCGCGTAAACCTGCCCGGGTGGCACAATTGGTTCAATTCGCGCGGCGCGACTCACATGCGTGCCGCTGTAACTGCGACGGCCCGTGATCGGATCGTCGAATTCGTATACCGGTCCGGCGTGCAACGCGACCCGCAAATTCAGGTCGTCTCGCAACCCTTTCTCCTTCCAATTCGTCAGCGTCGCCAGGGCAGCCACCTGCAACGCGAAATCGCCGGCAACATCGACATCGTCCAACACAAAATATAACCCATCACCCCAGGTATTGTTTGCGATGATCGACTGCGAGAATGCCTCGCTCAGTTTCGCGATCGCGCCCAGGAAATATGCGACGAACCGCGGCACTTCCGCTTCGCTCAGTTTGCTGAACCCAACCGCATCCGCGAACAAAATTGCCACGATTCGAGAATTAAATTCCTGTAGCACTGGTCTCTGGCCGCCCGATTTCTCTTCGTTCCGGCCGTCGTCGACCGCCGCTACCGAATGGGAAATTTTCGTAAGATCGACAATCTCCGGCTCGTAGCCTAACGAACGCCAGTTCCCGACTGCGCTGGCGGCCCCGCCCGGCCCGTCGCCCGGTTGTCCATTCCACATCGCCAGCGGAATGAGCGTGCTATCGAGCTGCCGGCAACGAATCGCCGCCAGGCCCAATAAAAATTCGTTGCAAAATTCGTACGACACTCCGCCGATCGCCAGATGTTGGTCCGACGCCGTGATCACCCGCGCCGCCCGCGCCAGCACCCGGTCGAAACGCTCACCCCATTTTCGTCCGTGCGGACCGATCTCGACGCTATGGCGAACAAATTCTTTTTCGTTATACGGCAGCACGATTGAAACTTCGGCGCCGCGATCGAGCATCACTTCCAAGAATAAAATATCGGAGCCGCACGCCGCCGACGAAAATCCGAACCCCGGCTGCAACAGGTTGATCTTGTCTTGAATTTCCGCGGCCACCTCGTTTTCGATCTCGTCCGGAAAACGCGCTTCCTTTCGTCCCGGCCGATCGATCATGTGCCCGGCGAACACAATCACGCTTGGAACGCGCAGATATTTGTCGATCCAACTTCGATCCTCATTCCAATAACCGAGAATCAATCGCGCATTCCGCCGGCTGGAATTGAGATCGCCGAACCTTTTCCGCCCTTCCTTCGCCGCGCGCGCATACCACTTCTCCGCCTCCGACCAGTCGCGACAAATCAACGCCGCCTCCCCCAGCGCCGCCAGCTCCCAATACGAATCGCCGCTCGGACCTGCGATTTCCTTCAAGCATCGCTCACGTACCTTGCTTGCAATCCCATACGCCGTTTCCCTTTCGCCGATGAGCAAATTCAACGTCGCCGCATTAATGCCGGTCCAATATCCGCCGCGGGCGCGATACGCCTCGCCATAAATTTCGGCGGCGCGTCGCAAATATTCCGCGCGCCTTTGTTCGTCGGTCGAATCGAGCGCCAGATCCTTGTAGGTGCGACCAAGCATGCCGAGCGTTTCCTCCGTCGGTTGCACTTCGGTTCGCAGCTGTTTTAGAATCGCGTTCGCACGTTCGGTCGCGCCGCTCCGCGCCAACGACAGTCCCTGCAGTTGCCGCAAACGCACATCCTGCGGCCAAGTCGCCAGGCCGGCGCTGATGACGTCATATGCGAGCAAAGGTTCGCCTTGCGCCAGCATGCGCTCGCCTAAACAACGAAACAGCCGCGGCGATCCCGCGCCTTCTTCCGGCGCATGCGCGCGCCAGATCGACATCAACTCGGCTAGCGACGCCGACTGAACTGAGCGAAGCAAATTGTCGATCTTAACGCCGCCTTGCTCGCTCATGCACGAAATTCTACGGCGATTCCGCGCGTTGCCGCAAAAATATTTCCGCCAGTATCAAATCGCTCGCGAACGTGATCTTCAAGTTGTGATCCTGCGCGGGCACGATCGCGATTTTTTCGCCCAGCGCTTCGATGGCGGAAACTTCGTCGGTGATGACGAGTGAATGTTTGCTGACGCGCTCATATGCCGCGTCGAGTAAGTCGCGCCGGAAAATTTGCGGTGTTTGCATCGCAAACGCTTTCTCGCGATCGACGGAGCCGGCGACGAATTGCTGCGCGTCCGCCAATTTCAACGTGTCAGTAACGGGCGCAGCGAGCACGGCGGCGCGATGTTCTTTCGCCGCGGCCAGCACGCGCTCGATTTCCTCCGCGCGAATCAGCGGGCGCGCGGCGTCGTGCACCGCCACGTACTCGCATTCCTCGGCCAGCGCGCGCAAACCGGCCGCGACCGAATCCTGCCGGCGTTCACCACCGGGAATGACGGCGCGCACTTTCGGAAAATCTTTCGCCAGCGCGCGAATCGATTCCATCGTCTCCCGGCGGCCAACCACGATGATCGCGTCGACAGACGACGCGCTCTGGAACGCGGCCAGCGAATGCGCCAGCACCGGTTTGCCGGCGAGCGGCGCGAAGAGTTTGTCGAACCCGACGCGCGTACTGCTGCCGGCGGCGACGAGAATCGCCGTGAACATATCAGGCGCCGAGCTGGCTCTGCACTTCCGCGCTCAACGTCCTGCCGTCGGCGCGCCCGGCGACCTTCGGTCCGAGCGCTTTCATCACCACACCCATTTGCGCGCGCGACGTCGCGCCCACTTCCGTAATCGTGTCGGCTACGATCTTTTTGATTTCATCCGCGCTCATCGCCTGCGGCAAATAATTGTTCAGCACCGCGATCTCCGCCCTTTCCTTCTCGGCTAATTCCGGACGACCGCCTTTGTCGAAACTCTCAATCGAATCCTGGCGCTGCTTCACTTGCTTGCGAATGACCGCGACCTCATCGGCTTCCGCCAATTCACCGTCGGCACCGGCCTTTTCGATCGTCGCGTTCATCAGCGCCGCCTTGAGCATGCGCAACACAGCCAGACGCGCGGCGTCCTTCGCCCGCATCGCGTCCTTGAGATCGTCATCGATTTCTTTTCGCAGCGACATAGCGCGAGGCTAAGCCAGCCCGCGTCGCGCGACAACTTTTCCGCGCCTCATTGGCGATCTATTGCCACATCCGGCTCGACGGAGTCTCGCCCTACCGGGGCGAGCCGAAGCCGGTCATTCTGGGCGAAGTCGAAGAATCCCGCGGAAACCTCCTTGAAGCTAGCGCCGCGGATCCCCATTCGACTTGGCTGCGCCTCGCTCAGGGCACGCTCTCGGCTTTGCTCGGATGACTGAGTTGTAGCGGCGGTCTATGACCGCCGAAGCATTGTGATTTCACATTGGCCCGTTCGCAACTTTCGGCGGTCACAGACCGCCGCTACAAAAAATTATCGCGCGAGGCGCTCGGCACACACGCGCGCGGACGCGACATCGCTCACGCTCAAAACTTCCACGCCTTTACGCGTTCGCTGCAACAAACCCGCGAGCACGCCGCCGGGTCCGAGCTCGATGAAGAGATCGCCGCCGCGCGCGAGCATTCCTTCCATACAATCGACCCAGCGCACCGTGCCTGTGACCTGATCCTGCAACGTCTGGCGAATTTCCGCCGGCGTTTTCACTTCTGCGCCGGTGACGTTACTGAAAACAGCGAAGCGCGGCGACGCGATCGCGACCGTTTGCAAAACGGCGCCGAGTTGTTGATACGCCGATTCCATCAGGCGCGAGTGATACGCGCCGGCGACATTCAACATCGTGGCGCGGCGAATGCCGTGCTCTTTTGCGAGCGCCGTCGCCATTTCCACTTTCGCTCGTTCGCCAGACAGCACGATCTGGCCGGGAGAATTAATATTCGCGATGTCGACATCAGCCGCGGCCGCGAGCGCGCGCGCGGCATTTTCGTCGCCGCCAATCATCGCCGCCATCGCGCCATTGGTCGCCGCGCAGGCTTCGTCCATCAATTCGCCGCGGCGTTGCACCAGCTTCAATCCGGCTTCGAAAGGAAAACTGGCCGCCGCCGCGTGCGCCGTCATTTCGCCCAGCGACAAACCGGCCGCAGCCTCGATCGCAAAATTGCCGGCGAGCTCGCGTAGAACGGCGAGGCACGCAAGCCCGTGCACAAAGAGCGCTGGCTGACAATTCGATGTCCGCGTTAATTCTTCAATCGGTCCTTTCCAAGTAACCTCAGTGAGTTTGCGACCCAGGATCGTGTCGGCTGACGCAAAAATCTCGCGCGCCGATTCGAACTCATCCGCCAAATCCTTCCCCATCCCCACGGCTTGTGCGCCCTGCCCCGCAAACAGCAACCCGATGTTCATGCGCGCGAAATTAGCCGACCCGCTCTCCAGCTCGCGAGCAGAATCTCCGGTAACGCACGCGCCTCGCGTGTCCGCCTTGCGGACGGACTCGGCCTGTGGCGAGCTGGCGCTGGCGTCTCGCCGGCGCGGACTCCTCGGTGGCGAAGGTGGAACGCGATCTCCGAGCGCGCTTCCGATGGCGGGAACGTCGCGCTTTCTCTAGGAATCGCCTAATCGCGGAGCGCAGGTCACTCCGCGAGTCTGGTTCTGGGATTCATTTGTCGGGAGAAAAAATTGTCTTGGCGAGACGCCAAAACCAGCTCGCCACCGGCCGAGTCCGTCCGCAAGGCGGACACACGAGACGCGTGCGCTGCCCGTTCGCGGGAGGAACGCTCCGTTTTTTCGCCTTGCGCGCGCGCCTTCACTCGCGAGCATAAACGCACCCGGCACCATGGCTTTTACGACTCGCGAAATTGAATCTCCCGATGCGGTGACGCGCGTGGTCGCGGCCGACGCCGCGGCGCGCAATCTTCATCCCGAAGACGGCGACATCGGCGAGAAGATGGTGCTCAACATGGGGCCGTCGCATCCGGCCACGCACGGGGTTTTGCGTCTCGTGCTGGAGCTGGACGGCGAGATGATCACGAAGGCGACGCCGGACGTCGGTTTCCTGCATCGGGGCGACGAAAAAATTGCCGAGAACATGCAGTACAACCAGTTCGTGCCCTACACCGACCGGCTCGATTACCTCGCGCCGCTGGCGAACAACGTCGCTTACGCGCTAGCGGTGGAAAAATTGATGGGCTGGGAAATTCCGCCGCGCGGCAAAGCGATTCGGGTGATTTGCTGCGAACTCGCGCGCATCTCCGCGCATCTCATGGGACTCGGCGCGATGGCGCTCGATCTCGGCGCGATGACGGTGTTCCTCTACACTTTCACCGAGCGCGAAAAAATTTACGATCTGTGCGAGCTTCTGACGGGCGCGCGTTTTACCACGAGTTACACGCGCGTGGGTGGACAGATTCGCGATTTGCCGGCGACGTTCATTCCGCAGCTCGAAGCGTTTCTGGCGACGTTTAATGCTGCGCTCGCGGACTGCGACAATCTGCTCACGCGCAATCGCATCTTCGTCGAGCGCACGCGCGACATCGGCGTCATCCCCCGCGACCGGGCCATAGCCTACGCGCTCTCGGGTCCGAACCTGCGCGGCAGCGGCCTCGAGCACGATCTGCGGCGGAAACATCCGTATCTCGAGTACGAGCAATACGACTTCGACATCGTCGTCGGTCGCACGGGCGATTGCTACGATCGTTACCTCGTGCGCCTGGAAGAAATGCGGCAGAGCGCGCTGATTCTGCGGCAGGTGATCGACAAATTGCCGAGCGGTCCGATTAACGTGGCCGATTGGAAAAACATGCTGCCGCCCAAGGCGCGCGTGATGACCAAGATGGAGGAGTTGATTCACCATTTCATCGTTGTGACGGAGGGATTGAAAGCGCCGCCGGGCGAAATTTATTTCGCGGCGGAAAATCCGAAGGGCGAGCTCGGCTTTTATATCAACAGCAAAGGCGGCGGCGTGCCGCACCGGCTGAAGATTCGCTCGCCCTCGTTCGTGAACCTGAGCATCCTGCCCGAACTGCTGCCGGGCTGCATGATGAGCGACGTGGTGGCGATTCTCGGCAGTCTGGATTTCGTGATGGGAGAATGCGACAGATGAAAATGAACCAACGATTCCTCGCGCTGTTTTTCAGCGTCCTGATGTTAGCCGTCACGTTCACGGCTTGTAACCGCACGGTCACGGGCTCGAAATTGACCCTGGCCAATTACAACCGGGTCGCCACCGGCATGAGCAAGGCGCAGGTGGAACGCATCATGGGACCGCCGACCTCGGCCGAGACGAAAGACATGATCATTTTCAAGAAATCGACCTATCGCTACGAGGATGGGACGCGTTTCGCGCAAGTGACATTTAAGAACGACGAGTGCGACGGCAAGGACACGAATCTCGGCACGCAATAAACAATGAAGCGCCTGATCGCGTCGGTTGTCATCGGATTGTTGCTCGGCGCGTGCGTCGGGCCGCGGCTGACGCAGGCGAATGTCGATGAGGTGAGCGACGGCATGACGCGCAAGCAGGTGGAGTCGATTCTCGGACCGCCGACGATGGTGGAGACGAAAGATTTTCTCCTGCTCAAGCGCTCCACTTACATTTACAAGCAGCAGAACGGTACCGTCACCATCCTGTTTAAGGACGACCGAGTGATCGCGAAGGCGAGCACCTTGCCGAAATAATCGGAGCATGGCGACGAAGTTACCGGCTGAATTCGAGCGTAAAGCAGACGACGCGATCTCGCATTATCCGACTGAGCGGAAGCGGAGTGCGGCGTTGCCGTTGCTGCATCTGTGGCAGGAAACGTTCGGGTTCGTCAGCGACGAAGGTGTCACCTGGATCGCGGCCAAGCTTGGTCTGCAACCGATCAACATTCTCGAGCTGGTCACGTTCTATCCGATGCTACGCCAGCAGCGTGCCGGCAAAACGCACATCCGCGTTTGCCGCACGCTGAGCTGCGCGATGGCCGGCGGCTATCGCGTGATGGAGAACCTGTGCGCGGCGACGAAGATCGATCGGCATCGCCAGGACGGAATGCACAATCCCGTCTCGGTAAGCGCCGACGGAAAATACTCGATCGAATTTGTCGAATGTCTGGCGAGTTGCGGCAGCGGGCCCGTTTGCATGGTGAACGACGAGCTACACGAAAACGTGTCGCCTGAGAGCGCGTCGTCTATTTTGCAAACGCCGCCGTCGGCGCGTTACGCCGACATGCCGCACCCGCTCGAGCGCCGGTTCATTTTCAAAAACATCGGACGCGAAGGCTGGACGCGCGACATCTCGGCTTATCTGCGCGACGGGGGCTACGAAGATTTGCGCAAGGCGGTGAAGATGACGCGCGCCGAGATCGTGAACGAAGTGAAAACGTCCGGCCTGCGCGGACGCGGCGGCGCCGGCTTTCCCACCGGCGTGAAGTGGGGCTTCATCAAGCCGGATGAGCCGAAGCCGGTCTATCTGATCTGCAACGCCGACGAATCCGAGCCGGGCACGTTCAAGGATCGCTACATCGTCCATCAGGATCCGCATCAGTTGCTCGAAGGGATGCTGATCTCATGCTTCGCGCTTAACGCGAAGACGGCGTTCATTTACATCCGCGGCGAATTCCCGGAAGGCGCGCGCGTTTTGGAAGAAGCGATCGAGGAAGCGCGAGCGAAAAATTTTCTTGGGCGAAATATTCTCGGCACCGGCTTCGACGTGGAAGTTTACATTCATCGCGGCGCGGGCGCTTACATTTGCGGCGAGGAAACGGGCCTGATCGAATCGCTCGAAGGCAAGCGCGCTTATCCGCGCATCAAGCCGCCGTATTTCCCCGCCGTGCTCGGGCTTTACATGTGCCCGACGATTGTGAACAACGTCGAGACGCTGTGCCACGTGAAGCACATCATCGCGATGGGCGGCGCGAATTACGCGCAGATCGGGAAGCCTAACAACACCGGCACGCGCATCGTCTGCGTGAGCGGCGACGTGGTGCGGCCCGGCTATTTCGAAATCGAAGTCGGCGCGGTGACGATGGGCCAGCTCATTTACGACATGGCCGGCGGCATGAAATACGGGCGGCAACTCAAAGCCGTCATTCCTGGCGGCAGCTCGGCGAAAGTGTTGCGCGCAGACGAGCGCTTCAAGTTAAAAGACAAACAGCCCGATGGCAGCACGATCGAGCGCGAAATTTCGCTCGATCAAATCCCGCTGGATTTCGATTCGCTCGCGGCTTGCGGATCGATGGCCGGCTCCGGCGGCGTGATTGTGCTGGATGATTCGCGCGACATGGTCTGGGCGCTGAACAACATCAACGAATTTTACTCGCACGAATCGTGCGGGCAGTGCACGCCGTGCCGCGAAGGTTCGCTCTGGATGAAAAAAATCACGGACCGCATGTTGCGCGGCGGCGGCGTAATGCAGGACCCGGCGACGCTCAAATCGATCGGCGACAATATTGCCGGCCGCACCATCTGCGCTTTCGGCGAAGCGTGCGCGTGGCCGACACAAAGTTTCGTCGAAAAATTCCCGGAGGAATTTGCCGCGCACGCGCAAAAAAGCGCGCCGCCGCCCTTGCCACCGGAACTCACTTCCAGCGAACTCATCAGCAAGGAGAAAATTACCGTGGTCCCCCTCGCCCACGATCCTGGCTGGGAAAAAGCCGGCGCCGCCGGAACGATCTGAATGAATTTGGAAACCAGGAATCCAGGAGAAGAAGCCGACGATCGCGCTTTACGGGAAAAGGTGATCGGTGCGGCAATCCATGTTCATCGCGAACTTGGCCCCGGTTTTTTGGAATCTATTTACGAAGAAGCACTCGGCGTCGAACTACGACATCTCGGCCTTGCGTTCGAACGGCAGAAACCCGTGCCTGTTTTCTACCGCGGACAGCCGGTCGGCGAACATCGTGTTGATCTCCTTATCGAAAAGTCTCTCGTCATCGAGCTCAAGGCGATCGCAAACCTTGAGGCAATCCATTTTGCGGTTTTGCGTTCGTATTTAAAAGCGCTCGGACTTGAAGACGCGCTTCTCCTCAATTTTGCCAGCACAAAGCTAACAGTTCGCCGCGTTGGTCGTGAATTCCATCCACGGCAAACGGAGGAACTCTCGCTCTAAAATTCGTGGCTTCCTGGTTTCCAAATTCATGTCCTCTGCTTCCACCATTTCGTTAGTCAACGTCCAGATCGACGGCGTGTGGCGTCAGTTCCCGAAGGGCACGCGGCTGATCGAAGCGTGTGCACAAGCCGGCGCCTACGTGCCGCGCTATTGTTACCATCCGAAACTGAGCTCGCCGGGAAACTGCCGCATGTGTCTGATCGAAATGGGTATGCCGAAGATGGGCCCCGACCGGAAGCCAGTCCTCGGTCCCGATGGCAAGCCGGAGATCAACTGGATGCCGCGCCCGCAGATCTGTTGCGCGACCGATGTCGCAGAAGGTCAGGGCGTGCGCACGAATTCCCCGCTGGTCGAAGAATGCCGAAAGGGCGTGCTGGAATTCCTCCTGATCAATCATCCGCTCGACTGCCCGATCTGCGATAAGGCCGGCGAATGTCCGCTCCAGGAATTCAGCGTGGAATACGGCCGCGCCGATTCGCGTTTCCTCGAGAACAAAGTCAAAAAACCGAAGCGCGTCGAAGTCGGCCCGCGCGTCACGCTCGATGACGAACGCTGCATTCTCTGCTCGCGCTGCATTCGTTTCTGCCAGGAGATCGCGAAGGATGACGTGCTCGGCTTCACCGATCGCGGCAGTCACACTGTTCTCTCCGCCTATCCGGGAAAGCAGCTGGAGAACAATTACTCGCTCAACACCGTCGACATTTGCCCGGTCGGCGCGCTCACTTCGTCGGATTTCCGTTTCGAAATGCGCGTCTGGTTTCTCAAGGAAACGAAGAGCATTTGCACCAGTTGCGCGACCGGTTGCAACACCATCATCGGCGCGCGCGAAGATGTGATTTACCGGCAAACGCCGCGCGAAAACGCCGCCGTCAATTCGGTGTGGATGTGCGATTACGGTCGGCTCAATTTCGGCGACGTCACTTCGCCGGAACGTTTGCTCGCGCCGCAAATTTTCACCGGCGAAAAAATGGTGAGCGCGGACTGGCGCACCGCCATCGCGCACGCGGCGCTGCAGTTGAAACATTTCAACGGCTGGGAAATTGCGATCCTCGCCTCGGCGCGGATGACGAACGAAGAATTGTGGCTGACGGCACAACTCGCGCGACAGCTCAATACTTCGCTGATCGATGTCGTACCGCGCCAGGACAAAGGCGACGACATTTTGCTCAGTCGCGATCGCAATCCAAACAGCAACGGCGCCCGCCTGATTCTCGGCGTGCAACTGGGCGCGAATCTGCAGACGATCGCGCAAGGCGTCGCCAGCGGTCAGATCAAAGCGCTGATCGCGCTGGCTGAAGATCCAACGTCCATCGGCATCAGCGTCGAGCAATTAAAACAACTGCCGTCGTTCGTGAGCATGAGCATGCTGCGCAACACCGCGACGCCGCTCGCGACCGCGCTGTTCCCGTCGGCGTCGTTCGCCGAAAAACGCGGCTCGATGATCAACGGCCGCGGCCGCCTGCAACGCTTGCATCGCGCAGTGCGTTCGCCGGGACAAGCGCGCGACGACTGGGAAATTTTGCGTGATTTGCTGCGGGCGATTACCGGTAGCAATTCCGAAATGAATTCGCGAGCGAGCGGCCTCGATTCCATCGAAGACGTCTTCAAACAAATGGCGGACGCAATTCCGGAGCTGAACGGTTTAAGTCTGAGCAAAATCGGCGACACCGGCGTCCGCGTGATCGCGACGCCGCACGATACCACGACACCGCCCGCGCCCGGCGAACCGGCCGAGGAAGAAGTGAAAGCACGCGAAAAGGAGAAGGCATCCAAATGAGCGCGCTGCCCGTCATCCCGCGCGCAGCCGAGGGATCCCGTTGCGAAAGCTTCGAGATAATTTCCTCGGGATCCCTCGACTTCGCGCGGGATGACGGCCGGGCTCACGACAATCGAATCATAGCCAGCGCGCTCATACGATGAGTCCGATTACGTTTCTCATCTTCACCGCGCTGCTGAAAATCGTCGGCGTCGTTTTTTTCATCATCCTGCCAATGGTTTCGTATGCGGTTTACGCCGAACGCCGCGTGAGCGCGCTCATTCAAGATCGGCTCGGCCCCAATCGCGTCGGACCCGCCGGCCTCTTCCAGCCGATCGCCGACGCCATGAAATTTTTGCTAAAGGAGGATTACACGCCGGCGCACGTGAACACGTTTTACTACTGGCTCGCGCCTTGTCTCGCGATGGTGCCGGCGCTCACCACCATCGCGGTCGTGCCGTTTGGCAGCACGCTCTTCGGCGTGCCGATGGTGATCGCGGACATTAACGTCGGCGTGCTTTTTGTTTTCGCCATCGCGTCGCTTGGCGTCTACGGCATCGTCATCGCCGGTTGGGCGTCGAATTCCAAATATCCGTTCCTCGGCGGCGTGCGTGCGAGTTCGCAAATGATTTCCTACGAGCTGTCGCTCGGGCTCGCCGTCATCCCTATCTTTCTGCTCGTCGGAAAACTGCGTCTCACCGAGATCGTGCAATATCAGATCGATCACGGCTGGATGATTTGTCCGTTTGTCGGCGACTGGGCGAATCCGGCGAAATGGATGTTAGCCATCCCGATGTGGATTTCGTTTATCGTCTTCACCATCGCGATTTTCGCGGAGACGAATCGGTTGCCGTTCGATTTGCCGGAAGCGGAAACGGAACTCGTCGGCGGCTACCACACCGAATACGGCTCGATGAAATTTGCGCTCTTTTTCCTCGGCGAATACGCGGCCATGATCACCGGCTCCGCTGTGATCGTGACGCTTTTCCTCGGCGGCTGGCATTTCCCCGGCATTCCCGATGGCTCGCACGGTTGGATTTTTGGTCTCATCAACATCGCCGTTTTCTTCGCGAAAGTGACGGCGCTGATCCTCGTTTTCATCTGGGTGCGCTGGACGCTGCCGCGTTTCCGCTACGATCAACTCATGCGCCTTGGCTGGGTTTTCTTCTTCGAGATCGCGCTGGTTAACATCTTTCTGATGGCGGGAATCGTCGCGTTTTTACCGCAGTGAGATGGACAGGATGAACAGGATTTTGCAGGATGAAAGCGACGGACCTTCTTCTCCAAAATCCCGTTCATCCTGTTAATCCTGTCTAGAAAATCATGGCCATCGAAGTTCCACGCCCCAACCTTACCTGGTCCGAGAGGCTCTACCTGCCGGCGATCGTGGCTGGCATGGCGATCACGTTGAAGCATTTCAAGAATATGCTGCTGCGCCGCACCAAAGTGACGGTGCAATATCCGGAGCAAACGCTGGACGCGCAGATGCCGGATCATTATCGCGGCGCGCCGGCGCTGGTGCGCGATGCCGCCGGTCGAGTGCGTTGCGTCGCCTGCCAGCTCTGCGAATTCATCTGTCCGCCGCGCGCGATCAAGATCGTGCCGGGCGAGATCGCGTCGTCTGACAAATTTGCCAAGGTCGAAAAATATCCGCGCGAATTCGACATCGACATGATCCGCTGCATCTACTGCGGCATGTGCGAAGAGGTTTGCCCGGAGCAGGCGATTTTTCTGCGCAAAGATTACGCCATCACCGGGCTCACCCGCGCGGAGATGGTGCACGACAAAGAGAAATTGCTCGAGATCGGCGGCGTCATGCACGGCGTGGTCTTGAAGTGGAACGAGAAGAAATGAAATTCGGAACGCGGAACGCGGAATGCGGAACGGCTGCCTGGCGGCGGACGCTCTCTCTTCACTCCGCACTCCACGCTCCGCATTCCGCACTCGTCTAATGCCCGCGCCGCTTTTTTGGATTTTCGCCTTGATCATGCTCGCCTTCGGCTTGCTCGTGATCGTGCAGCGCAATCCCGTCGCCAGCGCGCTCAGTCTGGTCGTGTGCTTTCTCGGCCTCTCCGCCTTGTTCATGGGACTCGACGCGTTTTTCATCGGCATCATCCAGGTGCTCGTTTACGCCGGCGCGGTGATGGTGCTGTTCCTCTTCATCATCATGTTGCTCGATTTGCGCGCGGAACAACGGCGCCGCATCAACTGGATCGCGTTCGCCGGCGGCGTGCTCGTTTCGCTGTCGCTGCTCATCCAGATCCTCGCCGTCATCGGGCGTACGAAGATCGCGTCGGCTAATTTTCCTGCGCTCGCCGCGGGCCGCACCGACGACGTGCGCAACGTCGGTCTGCTGCTTTTCGGCGAATACAATCTGCCGTTCCAGGTCGTCGGCGTTCTCATTCTCGTCGCCACCATCGGCGTGATCGTGCTCAGCAAACGCGAACTGCGATGACGACGCTGGGCGATTATCTCACCGTCAGTGGCATCCTCTTCACCATTGGCTTCGCCGGCGTGCTGCTGCGGCGCAACGTCATCATCATCTTCATGGCGCTGGAACTGATGCTCAACGCCGCCAATCTTTCGCTCGTCGCGTTCTCGCGTTTCCGCGTCACCGCCAGCGGGCTGCCTGATTACCACGCGCAGGTCTTGGTGTTTTTCATCATCACCGTCGCGGCCGCGGAAGTCGCGGTCGGTCTCGCTATCATTGTCGCGCTCTATCGCGCGCGGCAAACGACGCACGTGGAAGACCTCAACCAGCTCAAGTTTTAATCCATGCAGACGAGCTCGCTTCCCTGGTACGCCCTGCTGATTCCGCTCTTAGCCAGCGCGATCATCGTGCTGTTTACGCAGCGCGCGCGCACGCTGAGCGCGATGATTTCCGTCGCGGCAGTGCTGCTTAGTTTCCTGTGCAGTTGCCTGATTTTTGCGCGGCCGGAAATTACCGCCACCGAAATTCCGTGGATCGAAATGCGCGGGCTGTTGCACGTGCCGCTCGGTTTCGTGCTCGATCAGTTGAGCAAAACCATGCTGCTGCTCGTGACCGGCATCGGCGCACTCATTCACATTTACTCGCTCGGCTACATGCGCGATGACGCCGGAAAATCGCGCTACTTCGCGTCCCTCTCGCTCTTCATTTTCTCGATGCTCGGCATCGTGCTGGCGAACAATTTCGTAATGATGTTCATCTTTTGGGAACTCGTCGGGGTGAGTTCCTACTTGCTCATCGGGCATTGGTTCGAACGCGATGCCGCCGCCGACGCGGCCAAGAAGGCGTTCCTCACCAATCGCGTCGGCGATTTCGGTTTCATGCTCGGCATTCTCATGATCTGGAGCGCGACCGGCTCGGTCGTATTCGACGACATTATTCCGCAACTCTGGCGCGTGACGAGCAACCCAGCGTTCCTCACCATCGCGGTGCTGTTGATTTTTTGCGGCGCAGTCGGCAAGTCCGCGCAATTTCCGCTGCACGTCTGGCTGCCCGACGCGATGGAAGGCCCGACGCCGATCTCCGCGCTCATCCACGCGGCCACGATGGTGGCGGCCGGCGTTTACATGCTCGTGCGCGTCGGTTTCCTCGTGCAATCATCACCCGACGCGCTCGTCGTTATCACCTGGATCGGCACCATCAGCGCGCTGATGGCGGCGTTGATCGCGACGCAACAGGACGACATTAAAAAAATCCTCGCTTACTCCACCGTGTCGCAACTCGGCTACATGGTCGCCGCCGTCGGGCTCGCGTCGGGCGAAGCGGCGATGTTCCATCTTTTCACGCACGCGTTTTTCAAAGCGCTGCTCTTTCTCGGCGCCGGCTCCGTCATCATCGCGACGCATCACGAGCAGGACATTTGGAAAATGGGCGGACAAGGCCGCAATCTTTTCATTACCTTTCTCACCTTCGGCGCAGGCACGCTGGCCTTGATTGGGTGCCCACCGTTCGCCGGATTTTTTAGCAAGGACGCGATTCTCTCGCTCGCTTACAGCAATAACAGCGCGGTGTTTGTCATCGTGCTGGCTACCGCGGTGTTGACGTCGTTTTACATGATGCGCCTGATGGTGGTCGTCTTTTTCGGCAAGGCGCGCACGCCGGCCGCGCAAAACAGTTGCGAGCCGCCGACCAGCATGCTCGCGCCGCTGGTCGTGCTCGGGGTGCTCGCGATCATCGGCGGTTTCAATTTCTTCGCCGGTCATTTCTTTTCCGTGCCGCACGAAGAAAACGCCGACAAACTGGTGCCTGCGTTCGCGCTCATCGCGATGCTCGGCGGCGCGGCGGGCGGCATTTTCCTTTATCGCGGACGCAATGCCGAAGCCTGGCGGATCGAAATTTTGCGGCGCGCATTTTACCTCAACGAATTTTACGCCTGGCTCATCCGCGTGACGCAGGGATTCCTCGCGCGGATCTGCGCTTTCATTGATCGCTGGTTGATCGATGCCGGCGCTGTGCGCGGCGCGAGCGGCGCGACGTGGGGACTGGGCGCGACTCTGCGTTTAATGCAGGTGGGCAATCTCCAAGCCTACGCCTTTATCTTCGGCCTGGGCATCATCTGGGTGATCTACTTCGCGCTCTTCCGCTAATGCTGCTGCTCATCACTTTCGCTCCGTTACTCGCCGCCGTGCTGATCTTGCTCGGTTTGCCCGCGCGCACCACGGCGCTCTCGGCGTCCGTACTCACGTTTCTCGCGGCGATGCTGGTTTTCCTGGGATTTAATCCGAGCGACCGCGGCTTCCAGCACGTCACGGATTTTCCGCTCTCCGCCGACCTGCGTTTAAACTTCGCGCTCGGCGTCGATGGTCTGAGCCTGACCATGATTTTGCTGTCAGCCATTGTGCTGCTCGCCGCCGTCTGGTTCACCGGCGAAATTTCTCATCACGAAAACGCGTTCTACGCCAGCCTGCTTTTCATCGCGGGCGGCGCCATCGGCGCGTTTGCCTCGCTCAATCTCTTTTTCTTCTACGCTTTTCACGAGCTCGCACTCATCCCCACTTTTCTGCTCATCGGCATCTGGGGCAGCGGCAATCGTCGCGCCGCTGCTTGGAAAGTGACGATCTATCTCGCGGTCGGCAGTTTCGTTTTGCTCATCGGACTCATCATGCTTTACCAGGCCGTCGCGCCGGTGGCGCGCAGTCTCGATTTGCGCGCGATCCAAGCCGCGGCGGCAACAGGAAAAATTCCCGTCGGCACGCAGTCGACCATTTACCTCGTTCTCCTCATCGGCTTTGGAACTCTGGCGTCCCTCGTGCCATTCCATACCTGGGCGCCGGAAGCGTATGCCTCGGCGCCCGCACCCGCGGTCATGCTGCACGCCGGCGTCCTGAAAAAATTCGGCCTTTACGGTTTGCTGCGCATCTCGCTGCCGCTGTTGCCGGAGGGCGCGAAGCAATGGTCGAATCTGCTGCTGGTCCTGCTGCTCGCGAACATCATTTACATCGGGCTGGTTACGATCGCACAGCGGCGGCTCGATTGGACGCTCGGCTATTCCAGCGTCATGCACATGGGCTACATTTTTCTCGGCATCGCCAGCGGCGGAATTCTCGGCGCGACCGGCGCGGCGATGTTGATGTTCGCGCACGGACTTTCCATCGCGCTGCTTTTTGCCATGACCGGTGAAATTCGTAAACGCGTGCCGTCGCTCGATTACGACGCCATGGGTGGCCTGGCCAAGCAGATGCCTGTCACCGCCTTCGTTTTTGGTCTCGCTACGTTCGCCGCCATCGGCTTGCCCGGCTTCGCGAATTTCCCCGCGGAAATCATGGTGCTCTTCGGCGCCTTTAAAAGCGGCGTCGATTACCAGCACTTTCACGCCATGCAGTGGGCGACGGTGCTGGCGCTCTGGGGCGTTGTCATTTCAGCGGTTTATCTGCTGCGCGCGTATCGGCGCACCTTCTTCGGTACGCCGGCGCAAGAGGTGATCGCGGCGTCTGACATCAACTTCAGCGTGCGTTTTCCGATCGTGCTGCTGGTGGGAGCATCGCTTTTCTTCGGCTTCTTCCCGCAATCGCTCGCGCGAAAAATCACGCCTGTTTTCCAAAACTCGCTCAGCCTTCCCGCGAAATGATTCCCGCTTACTACTCGGAAATCGCTGTGCTCCTCCTCGGCGTCGTGCTACTCATGCTCGAGGCGTTTCTGCCGCGAGGCGACCGGCGTGTGCTCGGCTACATCGGATTTTTCGGCCTCGTCGCCATCTTGGTCGCGACCATTTTATTTAAGCCGGCCGCGCCCGGCGCCGCGCCGCTCTGGCATTTCTACACCGCCGACCCGCTTTCGTTGCTCTTCAAACAAATCGCGTTGGCTACAACCGCGATCGTGCTGGTGATGATGGTCGAATTCGCGCCGGCCATAAGCACCGGCGCGCAACCACACGGCGGTCTCGGCGAATTTTTCTCGATCCCGCTTTTCACTTGCGCCGGCCTCATGTGGATGTCGTCCGCCGTCGACTTCGTCATGATCTTCGTCTCGCTCGAGCTGGTGACGATTTCCTTCTACGTCCTCGTCGCTTTCACGCGGCGCAATCCGCTCACCCTCGAAGCCGGCGTGAAATATTTGGTGCTGAGCGCGCTGTCTACTGGCTTTCTTGTTTACGGTATCATCTGGATCTTCGGCGCTACGGGCGAGACAAGCCTGCAACAGATCGCCGCCGCCTTCGCGACCTCGCACTTCGAGCGCAGCGCCGCGCTCTTCGGCGGCGTGCTCGTCCTTATCGCGCTCGGTTTCAAGATCGCGGCCGTGCCCTTTCACATCTGGGTCGCGGATGTTTATCAAGGCGCGCCGACGCCGGTGACCGCATTTCTCTCCGTCGGCTCGAAGGCTGCGGGCTTCGTCGTCTTACTACGCGTGCTGCAAACATTTCTGGTGCTGCCGGAGTTGCGCAGCGTGCTGGTCGCCATCGCCTTGGTCACGCTGCTCTATGGCAACCTCGCCGCCCTGCCGCAATCGAACATAAAACGCCTGCTCGCTTACTCGAGCATCGCGCACGCGGGCTACCTG
>JALYTV010000139.1 GCA_030854105.1 Verrucomicrobiota bacterium
ATCGAGCGCGCGCGAACCGAATACGACGTCGGCGTCGTCGTTCACGATCGGGTCGACAATTCTCGGCAGCTCCTCGATCGGCGTCGAGAGATCGGCGTCGAAGAAAATCGCAATCGGCTGCGTGGCGGCGAGCAAACCTTCGCGTACGGCTGCGCCTTTGCCGCGATTGGGAAAATGCTCGAGCAAGCGCGCCGGCTGACGTTCGAAGTGCGCGAATGCCTCGCGCGCGATCCGCGCGGTCGCATCCGTCGAGCCGTCGTTGACCACGATCACTTCGCTCGCGGGACTTTCGCGTTGCAGATATTCCAGCGTCGCGCGCAGCGTGCCGCCGATGCGCACGGCTTCGTTGAAAGCAGGGATGACGACGGAAAACGGTGGCAGCATGACGAAACGGCGAGCGCAGAAAAACAGAGCTAGCGGTAAATGTCGACGACCGGTTTGTGCGCGCGATCGAGGTAACCGCGATACATGCCGCTGGTATTGAAGGGCAGCGCGATGTTCCCCTCTTTGTCGACGGCGATGAGGCCGCCCTTTCCGCCGAGCTTTTCGGCGCCGGCGAGCGCGCTGTCTGTCGCTGCGCGCAACGCCATTCCGCCGTGAGCCATCAAAGCGCTGGCTTCATGCGCCACCGTCGCGCGAATAAAAAATTCGCCGTCGCCCGTGCACGAGACCGCGCACGTGGCGTTATTGGCGTAGGTGCCGGCGCCGATGATCGGGGAATCCCCGACGCGGCCGGGCAATTTATTCGTCATGCCGCCGGTAGAAGTCGCGGCCGCTAAATTGCCAGCACGATCACGCGCGACCGCGCCGACCGTGCCGTGGCGATCGGAGTCCTGTAATTTTTCGCCGCTGCCGGGCGCCGCTTTCTCCTTTTCCCGCAGGCGCTGCAATGCGCCCCAGCGTTCCTGCGTGAAAAAATATTTCGCGTCGACGAGTTCGATGCCGTTCTTCTTCGCAAAATCTTCAGCGCCGGCTCCGACCATCATCACGTGCTTCGATTTCCCCATCACCGCGCGAGCGAGAGAAATCGGATGGCGCACATGCTGCAAACCCGCGACCGCGCCGGCCGCCAGCGTTTTTCCGTCCATGATGGCGGCATCCATCTCGTTCGTGCCTGCGGCAGTAAACACCGCGCCTTTCCCGGCGTTAAACAACGGATCGTCTTCCAGCGTTTTCACCGCCGCTTCGACTGCGTCCAGACTCGAGCCGCCCCGCTCCAAGATTTCGCCGCCCGTCTCCAACGCTTTGGCAATGCCCGCGCGATAAAGTTTTTCGCGCTCCGGCGTCATGGTGCTGCGTTCGATCGTGCCCGCGCCGCCGTGCACCGCGAGTTGAAAATCCGGCATGTTGTTCTGCGCTTGAACTTCCACGAGCAGCGACAAACTGGCGAGGCCAAAAGCGAGCGATGCGAGCAATCGGCTCATAGACGACGCGATCATTTTTCCTTGCGCGCGAGTCGCAATAGTTGTCGCAAATGGAATGGCCGCAAGAATTGGAGGAACGCGGGCAGGCGCGCGATGGCCTCGGGCACGCGCCGCTGCCGGCGCAATTCCAGGCACCATTCCACGGTGCGATGGAACGCGCTGGGCGGCGCGAACCAGTTCTCCCATTCCTGGCGCGCCAGCAGACCCATCTCGACGGCTTGCGCCTCGCGGCTTTCCAGCAAGCGCGGCAATTTTTCCCAATCCGCTTCCGGCACGCGCAGCGCGAATTCCTCCCAGCGCGGCCCGACCGGCGGGAGCCATCGATCGGAGAGAACTACCGGCACGCGACCGATGCGCATGACGTCGAAGAGCCGCATACTCGATGCGCCCATGCCGCGCGGGCAGAGAATGAATTTGCTCTGCTGCATGATTTCCGCGTAACGCCGCTCATAACCAGCGCGCTCATCCGCCGGCATGGCGGAACGCAGCACGCGCTGATAATCGGCCGCCGTGTCGGTGAAGATCGAGCGCGCATGCACGAGACGCGCGAGATTGCGCCGCACCGCGGCAGTTTCGGTGGAGCCGACGAAGCTGAACAAATACTTCAGCTCGGGAGTCGGGCGGGTGAATTCCAGAAACGCGTTCGTCTGAAACCCGGCGTAGAAACCGCCGCGCACGCGCGCGGACGACCAGCGCTTTTCCGCCGCGGCATAAACGCCCGGCAAAAACGGAATGATGTAATCGTTGGAAGAGAACAAAAAACATTTTTCGCGAAAGCGATGCACGAACTCGTGTGTGCGCACGCGTGAGAAATAAAAGCCGGCGCCCATCGCCTCGGCGAAGAGGATGACGTCCGCCTGCGCCGGATCGTCGGTGAGCGAGTGCTGGAGAAAGCGGTCGCGCTCGGCGCTTTCACGCAGTCCCTGCCAGGCCGCGAGATTGTGCGGATCGGCGCCGGGCCGCGGTGTGGTCGTGAGCAGAAGCACTTTCGCCATGACGAACGTTGGATAATCCTTTGTTCCGCCCAGCGGCTGTAAAGCGCGGGCGCTTCTTATGAACAAAGTGAAAGACACGATACGCAAACTATTTCGGCGCGCCGGTTACAACTTCTCGAAAATTCACTTCGATGGACTCGGCCTCGACGCCTTCGCCGACATGCGACGCTTTCCGACGTCAGCCGACCCGATCCTTTTCGACGTCGGCGCCAATCGCGGTCAAACGATCACGCACTTGCACGAGATGTTTCCAGGAG
>JALYTV010000140.1 GCA_030854105.1 Verrucomicrobiota bacterium
GCCCGGTCTGGCCGCGATGTTGTAAATTGTCACGCCGCCAGAGAGTGTCGCGACCAGCAGGCACAACTGGAACCACTGGTTTTGCAGCAGCACGCGCCAGTTCATTTATTCCGGTGGGATTGCAATCTCGAGCGCGCCTCGCGGGCCAACGATTAAGTCTACCTTTTTCGCGCCTTGCGCCCGCGCCTGCCCGATCGCCGCGCTCGTTTTCATCTGCACGTAAGCGCCGAGTTGCCGCACTCCATATTGTTTGAATTCCTCATTGCGCTGCACCGCTTCGAGGATCAACTCCGGCGCGGCGTGCTTGACCTCGATCCCGTAGGTGCGCCAGTGCCGCGCGAGTTGCAGGCACGCCACTTCCGCGACGTGCAGCGGCGAGAGTTCGTCCATAAAATAAATCGCCGACCAGCGCGCCAGAAAAGCGCGGTCGAACCCGGCCGCATCCACCAGCGCGTCGCGACTTTGCCCGAGCCAGCTCACGGGATCAGGTAGACCATCGCGGCGCAGCGCGCGCAAGGCTTCGACGCCCGCATTGCACGTCGCGAAAAAAACGCAGCCGCTGAAATCCACGGTGCGGCCGGAACTCTTCTCGCGGCAGCTCGCTGTGTCCAGGATGTCGTAGAGACAATGCTGCAAATCACGGTGCGCTTTTTCCAGCTCGTCGAAAATGATGACTCGCCGCGGATTCTCCAGCACCGGCCGCGTCAGCGTGCCGCCCACTTCGTAGCCAGGACTACCGGGTGGAGGACCGATCAGGGTGAAAACATCATCAGCGTGTTTGTATTGATTCATCCGCAGAATGATCGGCTCCGATTCCGGATAGAGCGTCTCCGCGACGAGCTGGCCGAGGAAAGTTTTCCCGGTGCCGGTTGGACCGACGAGGAAAAAAGCGCCCAGGGTTCGGCCGGCAGTGGCGAGGGAGAGATTGGATTGCAGTTCGGCCAGGATGGAATCGATCGTCTCGTCCTGGCCGCGCACGTTTTCCTTCAGCCACGGCGCGAACGAGCTGAGATTGGTGGCGGCGAGCTGCGTGTAGTCGAGCGCCTTGGCCTCCGCTTTCTCCGCGCTCCATTGCTGCCAGGCCAGCCAGCCCATGCCAGCCAGCGCGCTCACAAAAAACAATGGCGCGAAAACAGGGCTGGCTTTGTTCAATCCGAAAATGGCGCCCGCAATCGTGATCGCGAGCATCACGAGTAAGTACGGATTTTTCAGAATCTCTTCATGGCTTTCCCGCTTCACGATCTTGATCACGCGACCGGGCTGCATATTCATCGCGCGATCACCTCCAGATCGGCACTATCGCCCGCTGCCATCGGTCGCGTCGTGACGACCCCGCCGTTGACCGATTGCACCCAGCAACTCACCACACCGTTCGGTCCCGCTTGTTCCGTGGTGAAATGAAAATGAGTCGGCGCGCGTGGCCCGGCGGGAAAGGTGGTGCCCTGCGGGCGTTCCGCGGTCAGCAAATCTTCGCCGAGAAAAACGCCGCCGGTGGAAACGCGCGCATGCACCAGAATGCCTCTTTGATTCTGTTGGAGAAGACGCTTGGTATAGAGATTCTCTTTGCCGGAAAGAATGTTTTGACGCGTCGCGGCATCTGCGTTTGCCAGCACGGCCGGGATTTCGCCCCGCGCCAAAGCTGCGCGCGCCGCATCGGTCGCCGCATAATCGATGTCCGCCGGGGTGAGGGTGAGCACTTGTTCCTGCTGCTGCGTCGCCGCCCAGGGATGCATCCAATGCGGCAACGTATTTGATTTCATCATTAAACCGGAGGTAGCGATCGCAATCGCAAGCAGCGCGATCGCGAGCCAGCGCGCGCGAGTTTTCGATGGCGCCGGAGTGGTTCCTCCGAGTTCAGGTTTTGCGGTATAGGCTTTGCCACGCGCATTCGCGGGAGAAACTTCCCGGCGAGCCGCGGCACGTTCCATCTTCGCGCCCGCCTGTTCGGGGGAAGATTGCAGTTTTCGAAGCTCCGGATCCGATTCCATGGCGGCGAATCTTCAAATATTCCGCGACCAAGTGGAATCCAAATTTTTTAAAAATCGGCGTTCCCCCAAGGCACCGCGAAGTAATATTTGCCGAGTTGTTCCTCATAAGGTAAGCCGGAAGGCCAATGACACGCGCGTTGATCACCGGCATTACCGGGCAGGACGGCAGTTACCTCGCCGATCTGTTGCTGGAAAAGGGCTACGAAGTGCACGGCATCATTCGCCGCGCGAGCACGTTTAACACTGCGCGCATCGATCATCTTTACGCCGATCCGCACATCAACGGCGTGCGCCTTTTCCTGCACTACGGCGATCTCGCCGACTCGGTGAATCTGGTGAAGTTGCTCTACGAGCTGCAGCCGGACGAGATTTACCATCTCGGTGCCCAAAGCCACGTGCGCGTGAGCTTCGACATTCCGGAATACACGGCCGACGTCACCGGCGTCGGCACCATTCGGATTCTCGAAGCGATCCGCGAGAGCGGACTGCGCTCGCGTTTCTACCAGGCGTCAAGTAGCGAGATGTTCGGCAAAGTGCAGCAGGTGCCGCAGACGGAGACAACGCCGTTCTGGCCGCGCAGTCCGTACGGGGTGGCCAAACTTTTCGCGTATTGGGCGACGGTGAATTACCGCGAGAGCTACGGCCTGCACGCGAGCAATGGCATTCTGTTCAATCACGAA
>JALYTV010000030.1:0-1126 GCA_030854105.1 Verrucomicrobiota bacterium
CGCCAAAAAAGCCCCGGTCACGGACGAGGACATCAGAATCCGTGCGTTTTTCATCTCGCAGGAACGTCATCGCCTGCACATCGGCGGCGACGCGAGTGCGGACTGGATTGAAGCGCGCCGGCAGTTGCTGGCGGAAGCGGGGAACTAGCCCGCCGTCTTCAAGTCCGGGAAATGCACCCGGATGTTTTCGATCAGACGATTCATCGGGAAAGGTTTCGCGATGAAAGCGCGCACGCCGGGTTCTTTCAACAAATCCCGCGCGCGCTCTTCGTCGCCCCGACCCGAAATCAAAATCAGCGGCGGGACAACCAACGGCGGGTTGACGTGATTGAAAACCTTGGCCAGGAGATGATAAAGGAGCGCGCCGTCCATCATCGGCATGGAAAAATCGAAAATGAAGAGCGCGTAACGCTTCTTGAGCGCTAGCTCGAAGGCGTATTCGGGATTCGGCGAGCAATCGACTTCGCAGTCCAACTGCGAGCTGAGGGCCTCGCGCATCACGCGCCCGAGCGCGACATCGTCATCCACGATCAGAATCCGAAACGGGACGCGCGCGCTCATGCCGCACGCTTGCGCGAAAGAGCGAAGCATTCAAGTTGGCGTTCCGCCGTATGAATACTCCACAGCAGATTTTAGCCGACGCGCTCCGCCGGCGCCGCGCCATTATTGTTGACGAAAATAGCCGACGCGATCTGGCGACGCACACCACGCTCCTGCAGAATATTTCGGAGGAAATTGACCGCGCGACAGCTGCCTTACCGCAACCGGTGCCGGGTCAACTAGCACATTATCTCCAGCGCCACAGCTACGATAAAGCGCTCGCCTTCCTCGAGGAAGGAATCGCTTAACGCGAGTAAAGCTCGACGATCAACTGCTCGTTCACGATCGGCTGAATCTCTTCGCGCGATGGCACGCGCGCAATGCGGCCTTTCATGGCGTCGCGATCGATGGTGAGCCAATCGGGAACCGGAGCGATCTGCGTCAGATCCAGATTCCGCAAAGCGAGTTGGCGCGACTTCGGTTTGTCCTTCACGGAAACTTCGTCGCCCGGTTTCACCGTGTAGGAAGAAACGTTGACGGTGCGTCCGTTCACCGTGACGTGCCGATGCGACACGAGCTGGCGGGC
>JALYTV010000030.1:1136-27999 GCA_030854105.1 Verrucomicrobiota bacterium
TGCGAGACCGAGGCGGAAAACCACGTTGTCGAGACGGGTCTCGAGCAACTGCAAAAGTGTTTCGCCAGTCACCCCGCGTCTGCGCAGCGCAGTCTCGAAAATCCGGCGGAACTGACGCTCGAGCAAGCCGTATTGATAACGGAGTTTCTGCTTCTCGCCGAGAGCGATGGCGTATTCCGACTGCTTGCGACGCGATCCTTTCGGACCGTGCATGCCGGGCGGATAATTTTTGCGCTCGAGCGACTTCGATGGCCCGAAGAGAGCCACGCCGTAGCGGCGACTGATTTTCGTTTTTGGTCCGGTATATCTGCCCATAAAATCAAACTCGGCGTTGCTTCGGCGGACGGCAGCCATTGTGCGGCACCGGCGTCACATCGCGAATGATGGTCAATTCCAAACCGATCGCCTGCAAGGCGCGCACGGCGGATTCGCGGCCGGCCCCAGGTCCGCGGACCAAAACTTCCACTTCCTTCAACCCGTGCCCCATGGCCTGGCGGGAGGCGTCCTGCGCGACCATCTGCGCCGCGTAGGCGGTGCTTTTGCGCGAACCTTTGAAGCCAACCTTCCCCGCGCTCGACCATCCGATCACGTTGCCTCTAGCGTCGGTGATAGTAACGATGGTGTTGTTAAACGTGGCGAGGACGTGGGCGATGCCGGAGTGAATGTTCTTGCTTCCTTTCGCCTTGACGATCTTTGGCTTCTCGATGTCGTCCGTGAGCGAAAGATTTTCCAAAGGAGCAGGCGCGGCAGGAGTTTCTTCCTTTTTCGCTTTGGCCGCCTTCTTGGGCTTTTCCTCGGCCGCTGCCGCGGCGACAGGCGCGGTCGTTGTCTCTGGAACGTCAGCCGACACGCTCTTCGCTGCAGGCGAAGCGGCTTCCTTCGATGCCTTGGTTTTCTTTTCCGCCGAGGCCGCGGGTTTCTTTGCTTCAGCCATGATTAAACTTTCCCAGCTTTCGCGTCCTTATTGCGGATGACGCCGACCGTCTTACGCGGTCCCTTGCGCGTGCGCGCGTTGGTCGAAGTACGCTGACCGCGGACGGGCAAGCCGCGACGATGACGAACGCCACGATAACAATTGATCGCCTGCAAGCGCTTCAAATTTCCCTGCACCTCGCGCCGAAGATCGCCTTCGATCGCAATTTTCCCCGCCGTGATGGTCTGAATCACTTCATTTAGTTGCTGCGGCGAAAGATCTTTCGCGCGCAGGTTCGGATCGATGTTGGTCTGCTCCAGGATGCGCTTCGCCGTGGCCGGGCCGATCCCATAAATATAGGTGAGCGACGCTTCGATGCGTTTGTCGGACGGAATTTCTACTCCAAGTAATCGCGGCATAAAATCTCCTTAGCCCTGGCGCTGTTTGTGGCGCGGGTTCTTGCAAACGACGCGCACCACGTTCTTGCGCTTCACAATCTTGCAAGCTTCACAAAGTCTTTTTACTGATGGTCGTACTTTCATATTCGATTGAGACGAAAAACGCGGAAGCAAGTCCGCGTCACTTTTGGCGGTAATTGATCCGCCCTTTCGACAAATCGTAGGGCGAAATCTCTAGCATAACTTTGTCTCCTGGCAAGATGCGAATGAAGTGCAGCCGCATCTTTCCTGAGATGTGAGCCAGCACGAGATGGCCGTTCGGCAGCTTCACACGGAGCATGGTGTTGGGGAGCAGCTCGACGACTGTGCCCTCTACTTCAATTGCGTCTTTCCGCGCCATGTCAGAATCTCGGGTTCCTCTTTGGTAATCAAGACCGTGTGTTCAAAATGCGCCGACGGCATCCCATCAGCGGTGCAAACGGTCCAGCCGTCATCGAGAAGTCGGACGGTATCCGTCCCCATGTTAATCATCGGCTCGATGGCCAAAGTCATGCCGGCCTTCAGGCGCGGACCGGTGTCGCGCTTGCCGTAGTTTGGGATTTGCGGTTCCTCGTGGAGCTTCCGACCGACGCCATGCCCCACGAACTCACGCACGACGCGGAAATTACCCCGCAACGCTTCCTGTTCGATTTCGGCGCAAATATCGCCGAGGCGGCGTCCTTCCTGCGCCAGGGCAATGCCCTTGGATAAGGCGAGCTCGGTCACTCGCAGCAGTTGTTCCGTGCGTTCGTCGATGACTCCCACCGCGACCGTGGTCGCCGTATCGCCGACCCAGCCATCGCGCACCACGCCAATATCCAGCTTCACGATGTCGCCGTATTGAATACGGCGAGCCCCGCCGATGCCGTGCACAATCTCGTCGTTTAGCGAAATACAAATGTTCGCGGGGAAAACGCGATGCCCCAGCCGATAGCCAAGAAAGGCGCTTTTCACTCCGGCAGCAGCCATCAAATCCGCAGCCGCCTCGTCGATTTCTTTCGTCGTGATTCCCGGGCGAATCAGCTCGCTCACCCGCTCCAGCACATCGCTGGCGACACGGCATGAGAGCCGCATCTTGTCGGCCTCGCGCGCGGTTTTGATCGGAATCATTTGGCCTCGATCAGGCTCGATATTTCCGCGAACACTTCATCGCGATCGCGATTTCCATCGATCCGGTGCAGTACGGCCGCCTTCTCGTACCGCTCCGCCAGCGGCTCTGTCTTGGCGTGGTATTCTTTTAAACGATTTTGCAGCACTTCCACGTCATCGTCGCTGCGGCGCACCAATGGCCCCTCGCAATACGGACAGACAGCGCGCTCGGCAAAGTTCCCCGCGACCGCGCTGGTGACGAAACCGCAGGATGCGCACTGCAGCCGCTCGAGAATTCGTTCGCGTACGGTTTCCTCCGTTACCTCCAGCCAAAGCGCGAGGGCCAACGGCGTTTTGTGATCGAGCAAAATCTCATCCAGACTCTCCGCCTGCGGCAGCGTGCGCGGGAACCCGTCAAAAACAAAACCGTATGAGCCGTGCAGGCGCAGCCAGTCTTCGATTAACTTCACGATCGTTGCGTCCGACACTAAACCACCGTGCTCGGTGATTTTCGCCGCCTCGATTCCCAGAGACGTTCCGAGATCCTTCTCCCGCCGCAGGATCGCTCCCGGCGAAGTGACGGGGATGCCGAAGTGTCGCGTGATCATCTCGGCCTGGGTCCCTTTGCCCGAGCCGGGCGCACCGAGCAACACGAGACGCCTTTTCACTCAACGATTAGTTAGGAAGATGGCCACGCCGCTAATCACCAGGATCGCGATCCCGACATAAAGCCACAATAGAGTGCTCTGCCCCGCCGCGTCGCCACTGTTATACGAACCGCGCGCATCAAACGAGCGCCCGCGAATGCGCCCTTTGCGCAGGAAACCGTCGTAGTGGCGCTGGATAAGGTACGTCTCGACCTGCCGCATGGTGTCGAGAATGACGCCCACGATGATGAGCAGACTGGTACCGCCGAAGAACTGCGCGGTGATCGTAGGCACGTGCATGCCCTGGCTGAGCATGCTCGGCAGAATCGCGATGATGGTGAGGAAGATCGCGCCAGCAAACGTCAGACGCGTCATGGTGAAATCGAGAAAGTCCGAGGTCGGCTTGCCGGGCCGCACGCCCGGGATGTAACCGCCGTGTTTCTTCAGATCGTCGGCAATCTGCGACGGCTGGAACTGCGTCGCCACCCAGAAATAACTGAAGAAGAAAATCATCGCTGCAAGCAGGACGTAGTGCGGCCAACCCGTCGCCAGCGCTTGCGTGATCCTGGTCGCCATCTCGCTGTTCTTGAAAGCGAAGCCGACGATCGTGGTCGGGAAAAGCAATAACGCCCACGCGAAAATGATCGGCATCACGCCCGCGTAGTTCACTTTCAGCGGCATATATTGCGCGCCGCCGCCGTACATCTTTCGTCCGACCACGCGCTTGGCGTACTGCACCGTGATCTTGCGCACGCCCTGCGTGACCGCGATGACGGCCGCGATGACCAGAAAGAGGAATAGTATCATCAGGACCAGAACCATCGGGTTTACCTGGCTGCCGCCCGCACCCGTCGGCACAAACGTTTTCCACGCCTGCGACAAGGCGGCGGGCAGGCGCGCGACGATGCCGATGGTGATGATGAGCGAGATGCCGTTGCCGATGCCGCGATCCGTGATTTGATCGCCCAGCCACATCAAAAAGAGCGTGCCGGTGGTGAGCGAAATCACCGTGACGATACGGAAAGTCATCCCCTGGTCGGCGACGAGCGGGATGCCTAAGCGCCGAATCGTTTCGGTAATTCCCGGGAGCATCGTGTGATACGACTCCGGATGTTGGAACGAAACCGCCAGCAGATAACCCTGGAAAACACAGAGCAATAGCGTGCCGTAGCGCGTGTATTGCATGATTTTCTGGCGGCCGCCATCTTCGCGCGACATGCGGCCCAACTGCGGAATGACCGCCGTGAGCAGTTGCAACATGATCGATGCGCTGATGTAGGGCATGATGCCGAGCGAAAAGATCGCGCAGTTTTCCAGCGCGCCGCCACTGAAGAGATTGAAGAGCGCGGCCACACCGCCGCCCGAATTTTGCGAGAGCGCGCTGTTAAACCACTCCTGCAAAACGGCCTGATTGACGCCAGGCGTCGTGATCGCGGCGCCCAGGCGCACCACCACGATGACTGCGAGCGTGAAAAGAATCCGGCGCCGAAGCTCCGGAATTTTCACTGTGTTCAGGAACGCTGAAACCATCAGTGATCGGGCTGCCTAATTTTTCGCAGCCTTCTTTTTCGGCTTCGAACTCTTAGCTGAGGTTTTCTTCTTGGCGGCGGGCTTGGCGCGTTTGACGGCTTTCTTCTTCGCCGCGTTCGCCTTGGGCGCCGCTTCTTTGGTCTCTGCTTCCGGAGCTCTCGCCTCGGGCACCGAGATCGTGCCGCCTGCCTTCTCGATCTTCTCGCGAGCCGACGCGCTCACCTTCTCCACCTGAATGGTGAGACCATGCTTCAGTTCGCCGTCACCGAGGATCTTGATGCCAAAATATCTGCCGCGGATGAGTTTCGCCTCCAGCAACGAAGCTTCGTTCACTACCGACCCGCTCTTGAATTCGTTGAGATCGGACAGGTTGACGACGGCGTAGGTCTTGTGGAACGCAGCGTTGTTGAATCCGCGCTTCGGCAAACGTCGAATGAGCGGCATCTGGCCGCCTTCGAAGCCAAGACGAATGCTGCCGCCGGAGCGCGCTTTCTGTCCTTTGTGCCCCTTGCCGCTGGTCTTGCCGTGGCCGGAGCTTTCGCCGATGCCGAGTCGCTTGACGCGATGCCGGGCGCCCGGACGCGGACGCAAATTATGCAACCGCATCATTGTTGCTGGCCTCCGTCATTCGCCGCTGCATCCACCGGAACGCGAATGCCGCGCGTCTTGTAAATCTCATCGCGCCGGCGCAAATTGCGCAACGCTACGATCGTCGCCTTCACCACGTTGGCGTGATTGCTCGATCCCAGCGATTTTGCGAGCACATCGCGAATGCCAGCCGCTTCGACGACGGCCCGGACGCCGCCACCAGCGATAACGCCGGTGCCCGGCGATGCCGGCCGCAACAAGACGCGACCGCCACCGAACTCACCAATCACTTCGTGCGGGATCGTGTTCTCGCGCAGCGACACTTTCTCCATCGCCTTGCGCGCGGCTTCGGAGGCTTTGCGAATCGCCTCCGCCACTTCGTTCGCTTTGCCGAAACCGACGCCGACTTTGCCGTCATGATCGCCCGCGACAATCAGCGCGCTGAAACTAAAACGCCGTCCACCTTTCACGACTTTGGCGCAGCGGTTGATGAATACGACCTTCTCGGTCGTGTCGCCTCGCGCCGCGGCGGTACGATCGGTGTTGCGCTCGGGTCGTCTGCCTTGATTCGGGAATGCCATGATTAAAATTTCAAGCCGCCTGCGCGGGCTGCGTCAGCCAGCGCTTTCACTTTGCCGTGGAAAATAAAACCGCCACGATCGAAAACGACGTTCTCCACTTTTTTGGCGAGCGTTTTCTCTGCGATCGCTTTGCCGACGCGCTCAGCGGTCTCGCGATTCGCCGCCGCCTTCTTGCCAGCGACACCTTTTTCACGCGTCGAAACCGCCGCGAGCGTCTTGCCCGCGTCGTCATCGATAACCTGCGCATAAACGTGCCTGCCCGAGAAATGCACGGCGAGACGCGGACGCTCCGCGGTGCCGCTCACTTTTTTACGAATGCGCAAATGCACCCGCCGCCGAATTGCTTTCCGATTGATCGCCATAATTACTGGACGGTCTTGCCTTCCTTGCGGCGGACTTGCTCGCCCGCATAACGCACTCCTTTGCCCTTGTAAGGCTCCGGCGGGTAATAACTGCGAATATCCGCCGCCACCTGCCCGACGACTTTTTTGTCGACGCCCTCGATGCTGATCTTGGTGTTGTCCGTGACGGTGATCTTGATGTCTTTCGGAATCGGGAAGAGGACCGGATGCGAGAAACCGAGCGCAAGGTTCAGGGTTTGTCCCTGCACGGCGGCTTTGAAACCAACGCCTTCGATCTCGAGATTGCGCGTGAAACCTTCGCTCACACCGCGCACCATGTTGTTCACGAGTGCACGCGAGAGACCGTGCAATGCTTTGACGCTGCGCGTCTCGGCGCCGCGCGCGAGCGTGACGTTGTTGTTTTCCACTTTCGCGGAAATCTCACGCGGCAATTTCCAATTCAATTTGCCCTTCGGTCCTTCGACGGCCACGGCACCGTCCTGGCCGACGTTTACCTTCACCTTCTCCGGCAACGCGATGATTTTATTCCCGATACGCGACATAAAAACTTACCAGATGTAGGCGAGCAACTCGCCGCCGAGATTTTGCTTCTTCGCCTCGCGACCCGACAGGACGCCGCGCGGAGTGGACAGAATCGCTACGCCCATGCCGCCGAGCACGCGCGGAATTTCCTTCGCCCCAACGTATCGCCGCAGACCGGGCCGGCTAACGCGTTTCAACCCCGTGATCGCACTGATGCGATTCACCATTTTGTTGGTGATTTTGATGCGCGGATGCGCCGCCGTCGTGTCCATCGCGTAGTCCGTGATGTAGCCTTCCTCTTTGAGGATGCGCACAATCTCGGACTTCACCTTGGAATAAGGCACAAACATTTCCGCTTTCTGCGCGCGCGCGCTATTGCGCACACGAGCAAGCAAATCTGCAATCGGGTCGGTTACGGTACTCATTTCAATCAGGCCGCAGGTGCGGCTGCTTTCTTAGCGCGATCGCTGAACGGCATTCCCAGTTCGCTCAGAAGCGACTTCGCTTCCTCATTCGTCCGCGCGGTGGTGACGATGGTAACATCAAATCCGACGTTGCGCTTGATTTTATCGAGCTCGACTTCGGGAAAAATGGATTGGTCGGAAACACCGAGCGTGTAGTTGCCATTGCCATCGAATCCGCGCGGCGGCACGCCACGGAAATCGCGAATACGCGGCAGGCCAGCTTTGATCAGGCGCTCGAGAAACTCATACATGCGCGCGCCGCGCAAAGTCACTTTTGCGCCAATCGCCTGGTCTTTGCGCAGTTTGAAATTCGAAATGCTTTTCTTCGAGCGCGTCTCCGCCGCACGCTGACCGGTCACGAGCGCGAGTTCCGCCTTCGCGTCTTCCAGCGCCTGCTTCACGTCCGCTTGCGAGCCGATCGATGTGTTGATGACAACCTTCTCTACTTTCGGAACCTGATGGACGTTCGAGTAGCCGTGCGTCTTTTTCAGCGCCGGCATCACGTTCTCCTTATAGTGCTTGTAAAATTCGTTCTCCATTTTCTACGCCTTTGCTTTGGCCGCGCTCTTTTTCTTCGGCGCCTTCGCCTTCTTCTCTTTCCCCTCCAGCACGCGCACGTTGGAGATGTGAATCGGGCCTTCGCGCTCCGCGATCTTGCCGTTGGGATTATCCTGCGACTTGCGCAGATGACGCTTGATCATGCGTACGCCTTCGACGAGCACGCGCTCTTTCTTGGCCAGCACTTGCAATATCTTGCCGCTGGAACCCTTAAAGTTGCCGGAGATGATCTCGACGTTGTCGCCTTTTTTCACATGAAAGCGCGCGCGCATTAGAGAACCTCCGGAGCGAGCGACACGATCTTCATGAAATTCTTCTCGCGCAATTCGCGCGCGACGGGACCGAAAATGCGCGTGCCGCGCGGATTGAGATCCTTGTCGATAATGACGATGGCATTGTTGTCGAAACGCAGGACCGAGCCGTCATCGCGTTTCACCGGCTGGCGTGTGCGCACAACGACTGCGCGCACCACTTCACCCTTTTTTACCGTGCCGGTCGCGCTCGCTTCTTTCACGTTCGCGGTGATGACGTCGCCGACGCGGGCGTAAAGCGTAGCCTTCCCGATCACGCCGATCATCGTCGCCATGCGCGCGCCGGAGTTATCCGCCACATCCAGTCTGGAACGTATCTGCACCATAAAATTATTTCGCGAGGACTTCGACTAACCGCCAGCGCTTCATCTTGCTCAATGGCCGTGTCTCCATGATGCGCACGGTGTCGCCTGCCTTCGCTTTGTTCTCTTCGTCGTGAGCGTAAAATTTCTTCTGCTGCTTAATGATCTTGCCGAACTTCGCGTGCGGCACGCGCGTGACCGTGCGCACCACGATCGTCTTGTTCATGCCGCTGGAGATGACCTCGCCTGTGCGCGTTTTGCGCGCAGCGCGCTGGCTATGATCGGTTGTCTGTGTTCCTTCGGCCATGATTAATTCTTCCCGTTCGCCGGTTCCTTCCGCGTGGAAAGGATGGTCTCAATGCGTGCAACATCGCGACGCAACAAGCGCAGACGGCTCGGTTGCTCAAGCTGTCCGCTCTGCTGTTGCAGGCGCAAATGCAAACTCTCCTGGCGCAGGTCGCGCTTCTTCGTCAGAAGTTCGTCCGTGCTCATTTCAATAATTTCTTTGATCTTCATACCTCGTTAAGTCGCCACATGATGGCGAGTTAAAAATTTCGTCCGCACCGGCAACTTGTCCGCCGCCAGCCGCAACGACTCGCGCGCGACCGACTCGGGCACGCCGTCCAACTCAAACAAAATGTTACCCGGGCGCACCGTCGCAACCCAGTATTCTGGCTGGCCTTTACCTTTACCCATCCGCGTTTCCGGCGGACGCGCCGTCACCGATTTGTCCGGGAAAATGCGAATCCACAGTTTGCCTTTGCGTTTCATGCTGCGCGTCAGCGCGACACGGGCGGCTTCGATCTGCGTGTTCGTGATCCAGGCGCGCTCGAGCGTTTGCAGGCCGAACTCGCCGAAATCGATCCTCAAATTGCGCGAAGCCGTCCCCTTGCGACTTCCCCGCTGGGACTTGCGATACTTCACTCTCTTCGGCATTAACGGCATAAGCTTCTCTCTTTAAAATTAAACAGCGGCGGGTTCCGGCGCAGGCTGGGTGGTGGGAGGCGCGACCTCTTCCTTCTTACACATCCAGCATTTCACCCCGATTTTTCCGTAGACGGTGTTGGCTTCGGCGAAGCCGTAATCGATTCCCGTACGCAGCGTGTGCAGCGGCACTTTGCCTTCGCGATACCATTCCGAACGCGAAATTTCCGCGCCATTCAAGCGGCCGGAACTGCGCAAACGAATCCCGAGCGCGCCAAAATCCATCGCCGTTTGCACGGCTTTCTTCATCGCCCGGCGATAAGCGATGCGGCGCTCGATTTGCAGCGCGACGTTCTCCGCCACCAACTGCGCGTCCAGCTCCGGCGTCTTGATCTCCTGAATGTCGATCTTGATCTGCTTGCCTTGCGCCATCTTGGAAATTTCTTCCGTCATCTTCTCGATCTCGGCGCCTTTGCGCCCAATCACAATGCCGGGACGAGCGGTGAAAATGGTGACGCGAATGGAATTCCACGCGCGCTCGATCACGATCTTCGAGACCGCGGCGAACTGCAGCTTCTTCTTCACGTAGCCACGAATTCGCAGATCGCTGTGCAAAAATTCGGGCAACTCCTGCGGCGAAGCGTACCAGCGCGAACGCCAGTCGCGATTCACGCTAAGGCGGAAACCGATCGGGTTAACTTTTTGTCCCATTACTTGCTCGCTTTCTTTTTCGGCTTTTCAGAACCAGCGTCAGCCGACGCGCTCTGCGCCTTGGGCTCGCTCGCTTTTTTCTTCGCGGCTTTATGGGCCGCTTTGCGAGTCGCGCGCGTTTCAATTTTAATCTCGTCCGTCAGCACGATGCGAATATGGCTCGTGCGTTTCAAAATCTGGCTGCCGCTGCCGCGGGCGCGCGGCATCATGCGCTTCATTGTCGGACCTTCGCCAGCAATCGCTTCTTTCACCACCAGCGTGTCGACTTTCAAATTGGCGTTGTTCTCCGCATTGGCGACCGCACTCTTCAGTGTCTTGTTCACCAGCGCGGCGGCTTTTTTCGGACTGAACGCGACGATGTCGAGCGCTGCCGCGACCGGCAGGCCCTGAATTTCGCGCGTGACTTCACGCACCTTGAAGGCGGAAATCTTCGCGTACCGATATATCGATTTTACTTCCATCTATTTTAAATTTGTTTCGCGCTGGGCATCGACTTCGAGCCGATCCCCAACTTTAATTTTCTCTTTTCCAGATTCTTGAATCACCGCCCCACAAATTCTCTCGCGCACATCCACCACGCGTAACGACGCGATCACTTCGTCGCCGCGCTTTACGCGCAGCGGCATCCCGATCTTCACCCCGCTCTTGCTGCCCATGTTGCCCACCACAAAAGATCACTCGTCTTTCACGCTGATCACGCTGCCATCCATCAGCGAACTCTCCGCCGGCTTGGCCTGCTTTCCGCTCTCAACCAGCCCACTCATCGCACGCACCTGCGCTTCCACGTCCATGCGCGCTTGCGCGTCGCCGCCTTCGGCGCCTTTCAGAAAACGCAACATCGCCTCCGACATGCGCATCATTTGATCGCGATACTTGTCGCGCTCCTGCCGCGCAAGTTGCAAATCGCTCACCGCTGAGAGCAAACGCTGCTCCAGCTTCGCGCGATCTTTACTGGCCGAGGCCAACCCCAGTGCCTGCATGCGCAAATCAATGTCCGCGAATTTCCGCCGGTACATCTCCGCGTCCGCGTTGGATTGCGCGAGGCTTTCCGTCAGCGTCTGCACGGTCTCGCGCGACAACGATAACTGCCGGCGCAGATCTTCATTCTGCGCGAGCAACGCGGTCACCGGTGACTTCTCCATTTTAGAATCTGACAAAGAACGATCTCCCTCTGCCGCCAGCCCTCGAGCCAGCGTTATGCAGCCCAACCAAAAAATTACAAACTGCCTCAACTACTTCGTCACTTTCGCCGTATGCGAACCGTGTTTCTTGAACACGCGCGTGGGCGAAAATTCGCCGAGCTTATGACCCACCATATTTTCCGTCACAAACACGGAGTGAAATATCTTCCCGTTATGCACGAGGAAGGTGTGTCCCACAAAATCGGGCGTGACCATCGAGCGTCGCGACCAGGTCTTGATCGGTTTTTTCGCGCCCGCGCTGTTCATCTTGTCGATCTTCTCCAGCAGATGCGACTCGACGAAGGGTCCTTTTTTCAGTGATCTCGCCATAAAAATTAAAATCGATCCTGCCTGCGGAAAGCAGGAACGCGAAAACCGTTCCAAGTCATTCTTCCTGTTTTCCCGCGTTCCTGATTCATCTTTTGGCTTTCCAAATTAATTCTTCTTCCCGCCCCGGCGTTGCGTGATGAACCGGTCGCTCGGCTTGTGTTTTGTGCGCGTCTTGAAACCTTTCGCGAGCTGACCCCATGGGCTTACCGGGTGATGGCGTCCGCCGCCACCTTTCGATTTGCCCTGGCCGCCACCCATCGGGTGATCGATCGGGTTCATGACCATGCCGCGAACATGCGGCCGGCGTCCCTGCCAGCGGGTGCGGCCGGCTTTGCCACTCGACACGTTCATGTGATCGACGTTTCCCACCTGGCCGACGGTGGCGTAACAATTTTCGTGAATACGGCGAATCTCGCCGGAAGGAAGTTTCACCAGCGCGTAACCGCCTTCGCGGTTGTTCAACGTCGCCTGCTGCCCGGCACTGCGCGCAATCTGTCCGCCGCGACCCGGCGCGATCTCGATGTTGTGAATGTTCGTGCCGAGCGGAATGGCGCGCAGCGGAAGCGCGTTACCGATTTCCGCCGGGACCGCGTCGCCCGCGATGACGCGAGCACCCACGCGCAGACCGTTTGGGGAAATAATATAATTGAGCTCGCCGTCTGCGTATTTAATCAGCGCGATCCGGGCCGAACGATTCGGATCGTACTCCACCCCGATCACCTCCGCGGCCATGTCGCGTTTGCGGCGTTTGAAATCGACTTTGCGATAGCGCTGCTTGTGACCGCCGCCAATGTGGCGCGAGGTCAACCGCCCGTAGTGATTGCGTCCGCCCGTTTTCGGTTTCGGCTCGAGCAGACTCTTCTGCGGCTTCGACTTGGTAATTTCCTCGAAAGCCGGCAGCGACTTGAAACGCAGCGCCGGGGTAAGAGGACGGAAAGATTTTAGCGCCATAACAATTAAACGAGATCGATCTTGTCGCCTTCTTTCAGCGTCACGATCGCTTTCTTCCAATGCGGCTTGCGTCCGAAATCGGCGCGCCGCTCGCGTTTCTTTTTGCCGGCGTAATTGCAGGTGTTCACGGCGACCACCGTCTTCTGGAAGAGACTTTCGATCGCCTGTTTGATTTGAATCTTGTTCGCGTGCGGACGGACGCGGAAGACGTACTGGTTGTGCTTCTCGCCGAGCAGCGACGCCTTTTCCGTCAACGACGCAGTCTGAATGATATCAAACGGCTCGTTCATTTCGTCGTCCTCTCCGCCAGTGTTTCCAGCGCGCCGGCTGTGACTAAAATTTTCTCGAACGCGAGCAACTGCTCCGTGTTCACTTCCTGCGCGGTCGCCAGTTGCACCGGTTTCACGTTGCGCGCCGACTTGTACGTATTGTCGTCAAAATTATCCGACACGATCAGGACACGCTTCGCGTCGGTCAGCTTCTGCAAAAGCGCGAGGAAAGATTTCGTTTTGATCTCCTTCATTTCGATCGCGTCGATGGTGAGCACGTCGCCGGCATCAATGCGCTCGGTCAGCGCTTTCTGGAACGCGAGACGGCGCACGGACTTGGAAACTTTCTTGGAGTAATCGCGCGGCTTGGGACCGAAGACGACGCCACCGCCGCGCCAGATGGGCGACGATTTGTAGCCAGCGCGGGCGCGGCCCGTCCCCTTTTGCCGCCACGGCTTGGCGCCGGAAAGATTCACTTCCGCTTTCGTCTTGGAATTTGCCGAACCGGAACGGCGCGCCGCGCGCATCGCGACCACGACATCGTGCACCGCCTGCGTCCCACGCCCGCCGTCAACCAGCACGATCTTGGCGTCTTTCGCGGCCGCTTTTGTCAAAACTTTTGCGCTCACCTACTTCTTCGCCTCCGCCGTTCGCTTGATCGCGGGCCGCACGACGACCAAAGAGCCGTTCGCGCCCGGCACCGCGCCGCTGATCAAAATCACTTTCTCGGACTCGCGCACCTGCATCACTTGCAGATTCTGCACGGTCACGCGCTCGTCGCCCATGTGCCCCGGCATGCCCATGTTCTTCCAGACACGGCCCGGCGTGGAGCGATTACCGATGGCGCCGTTACGACGATGCGTTTTCGAGCCGTGCGCTGCGCCCTGGCCAGCCATGTTGTGCTTCTTCATGACGCCCTGAAATCCTTTGCCCTTCGAACGGCCGATCACATCGACGTAATCGCCCACCGCAAACTGCGTCAGTTTGAGATCGACTTCGCCTTCCGGCGCGTCTTCTTCGAGACGAAACTCGCGCACGAAACGCTTCGGTTCGACGCTCGCTTTTTTAAACGCGCCGATCTCCGACTTGTTCAGGCGCGATTCCTTTTGCGCGCCGAAACCGACTTGCACGGCGGAATAGCCATCCCGCTCTGCCGTCAACCGGCGCACCAGCGCGTTATCGCCCGCCGCGATCACAGTCACCGGACGCAGCTTGCCGTTGGCGTCGTAAACGCTGGTCATGCCGATCTTTTGTCCAAGTAACCCGATGCTCATGGTGCTGAATAGGTCGCAAACGTTTTAAATCTTAATCGTAATGTCGACGCCCGCGGGCAGGTTCAATTTCTTCAGCTCGTCCACGGTCTTCGCGGTCGGCTCGATGATGTCGAGCAGGCGCTTGTGCGTGCGAATTTCAAATTGGTCCATCGATTTTTTGTCGACGTGCGGAGAACGGTTGACGGTGAATTTCTCGATCAGCGTGGGCAGCGGAATCGGTCCCGCCACGCGCGCGCCGGTGCGTTTCGCCGTCTCCACGATTTCCACCGCAGATTGATCGAGCATGCGATGATCAAACGCCTTGAGGCGAATGCGAATGCGTTGTCCGTTCGTCATTTCGTCTCCTTTTGATCCAAGATCGCGCTGACTAAATTTCCCGGCACTTGCTCGAAGTGCGACGGCTCCATCGAGTAACTCGAGCGCCCTTTCGAGAGCGAACGAATCGCGGTCGCGTAGCCGAACATTTCCGCGAGCGGCACCTCCGCATTCACGATGGTGAGATTGCCGCGCGCTTCGATGCTGTTGATGCGCGCACGGCGACGATTCAAGTCACCGATGATGTCGCCCTGAAATTCTTCCGGCGTGCTGTTCTCCACTTTCATGATCGGCTCGAGCAGAATCGGTTTGCCCTGTTTGAAGCCGTCTTTCATGGCGAAGATCGCCGCCATTTTAAATGCGAGTTCGTTCGAATCGACGTCGTGATAGCTGCCGTAAACAATGTCGACTTCCACGTCGATGACCGGGTAACCGCCGAGCACGCCATTGAGCACCGCTTCGTCGATGCCCTTCTTCACCGCCGGAATGTATTCGCGCGGAATCACGCCGCCAACGATCTTGTTCTCGACGACCAAGCCTTTGCCGCGCTCCGACGGACGAACGTCGACCTCGACGTGTCCGTATTGACCGCGACCGCCGGATTGCTTGATCAATTTGCCGACGCCGTGCGCGCTGCCGGTGATGGTTTCGCGATAAGCGATCTGCGGCTTGCCCGCATTCGCGTCGACCTTGAATTCGCGGAACATGCGGTCGCGAATGATCTCCAGGTGGAGCTCGCCCATGCCCGCGATGATCGTCTGGCCAGTGTCTTCGTGAGTGAAGACTTTGAAAGTCGGATCTTCTTCCGAAAGACGCTGCAAGGCGATGCCCATTTTTTCCTGGTCCAGCTTCGTCTTCGGCTCGATCGCCATGGAGATAACCGGATCCGGAAACGTCGGCGGCTCGAGCAGAATCGGATGGTCTTCGTCGCAGAGCGTGTCGCCTGTGGTGATATTCTTAATGCCGACGATGGCGGCGATGTCGCCTGCGTAACAGGTCTCGATGTCTTCGCGCTTGTCGGCCTGAATCTGGATCAAACGCGAGATGCGTTCGCGCTTGTTCGTGCGCGGATTGTAAACGGTGTCGCCCTTGCTCAGCGTGCCGGAATAGACGCGGAAGAAAACGAGCTTGCCGACAAAGGGATCGCTCCAGAGTTTGAACGCGAGCGAGCAGAATTTGCCGCTATCGTCCGTGGCCGCTTCCATCGGTTCGTGCGTGTCGGGCTCCATGCCTCTGGCGGCCGGAATGTCGAGCGGACCGGGAAGATAATCGATGACGGCGTCGACCAGATATTGCACGCCTTTGTTCTTGAACGCGCTGCCGCCGACGACGGGCACAAACTTATTCGCGATCGTCTGGCGACGAATGGCCGCCTTCAATATTTCCGGCGTGATCGGCTTCTCTTCGAGCACCGCTTCGGCCAATTCGTCGTCGAGGTTGGAAATCTGCTCGATCAGGTCCGCATAGGCTTTCTCGACCAATTCCTTTTGGTCATCCGGAATCTCGGTGACCTCATAGGTCGAGCCGATCTGGTCGCTATCCGAGTAAATGATCGCCTTCCTGTTCAGCACGTCGAGCTGACCTTTGAGATAATCTTCTTTGCCGAGCGGAATCAGAATCGGCCACGCATTGGCGGCGAGCTTGGTGCGCATCGATTCAATCGACATCGCGAAATCGGCGCCGACGCGATCCATCTTGTTGATGAAGGCGATGCGCGGGACCAAATATTTGTTCGCCTGCCGCCAGACGGTCTCGGATTGTGGCTGTACGCCCGCAACGGCGTCGAACACTGCGATCGCGCCGTCTAACACTCGCAGCGAACGTTCGACCTCAGCCGTAAAATCGACGTGGCCGGGCGTGTCGATAATGTTCACGCGCATTTTGACGCCCTCGAACATTTTGTAGACGCCTTCTTCCGGCTTCTGCATCCACGAACAGGTCGTCGCCGCCGACGTGATGGTGATGCCGCGCTCGCGTTCCTGCTCCATCCAATCCGTCACGGTGGTGCCTTCATGCACTTCGCCGATCTTGTGGATCATGCCGGTGTAAAAAAGAATGCGCTCCGTCAGCGTCGTCTTGCCCGCATCAATGTGCGCGGCGATCCCGATGTTGCGGGTCCGCTCCAGCGGAAAATTGCGATCGGGCGAGTTCGGATTCGCAGTCTTCTGTTCCATGGTCGCAGTGGCCATAAAATTACCAGCGGAAATGGGCAAAGGCGCGGTTCGCCTGCGCCATTTTATGCGTGTCTTCGCGCTTCTTGATTGCGTTGCCCTGGCCGGCGGCGGCTTCCTTAATCTCCTGCGCCAGCGCATCCGCCATCGGCTGGCCGCGGCGTTTATCCGCATACGAAACGATCCAACGCATGGCGAGCGAGAGCTGGCGCGCCGGCGTCACTTCCATCGGCACCTGATAGGTGGCGCCACCGACGCGGCGCGATTTCACTTCGAGACGCGGCCGCACATTTTCCAGCGCCTTGTTCAAAATTTCGAGCGGATCGACCGCGTCGGAACCTTCACGCGATTTATCTATCGCGGTGTAAACAATCCGTTCCGCGAGCGACTTCTTGCCGCGCTTCATCACCGTCGAAATCAAACGCGCGACCGCCGGACTGCCGAAACGCGAGTCGACGTTTTCTTCCTTCTTATAAACCTTGCGACGACGGGACATTACTTCTTCCCTTTCGCGTCAGTCTTCCCTTTCGCGTCAGCGGCTGCGGCGCCACCGGCTTTCGGACGTTTCGCGCCGTACTTCGAGCGGCTGCGCCGGCGGCCGTCCACTCCGAGCGAGTCCAGCGTGCCGCGCACGATATGATAACGCACGCCCGGCAAATCTTTCACGCGCCCGCCGCGCACGAGCACGATCGAGTGTTCCTGTAAATTATGACCTTCGCCGGGAATGTAAGCGATCACTTCCTGGCCGTTGGTGAGACGCACTTTCGCCACTTTGCGCAAGGCAGAGTTCGGCTTCTTCGGCGTGCGCGTCATGACCTGCGTACACACGCCGCGCCGCTGCGGACAATTCTTCAGGGCCGGTGATTTCGATTTCACCGACACCTTCCGGCGTCCTTTGCGCACAAGTTGATTAATGGTTGGCATTTTCGGTCAAAAAAGTCGCCGCAAGTCTGAGACTGAGCGACAAAAAATCCGCTCAGAGCCGTGAACCCATGCTCACGCCGCTGATGCGGAGAGCGCGGAATATAGAAGCGATTTTTAGCGCTGCAAAGAATTTTTTGTCACGGAACAGCATTCACATCTCGCCTTCTGATTTCAGATTGCCACCGCGGGGCTTCCCGCGCTATCGGTCTCGCATGTTGCCGCACGTTTTTGCGATCACTTGCACCGCGCTATTTCTCGCCGTCACTTCAGGTTTTGGCGCGGCCCCCGTTAACATCGGCCTGCCGGTCACTCGACCCATTCCCGATTTGCAAAAATGGCTGGAGGAAAATCCCAGCGTAGAAAATGCAATCATCTGTCAGTTCCCCAACATCACCCTGGCATATCGCGACTGGACTACCGCCGAGAAAAAGTATCTGGCTGACGCCTTCGCCAGCGCGTGGCGCGGCGAGCCGACGGGATTGCCTGACCCTCTGCCGAATGCGTTTCACGTCGGCGATGGTGAATCGCGCCAAGGGCTCAACGTGCAGGATGCGCTTCAACTTTATTTCGTCACCGTCGCGCACAGCCTGGCGCTCGAGTTACAGCACAAAGTCCCGTGGACAATCGTCGGTTACACGCCGGACGAACTCGCCGTTCTCTTCGATAGCCGCCAATTTTTCACTTTGGTTCCCGCGCACGCCGGAGTGGCAGCGCTTTACGAATTCAGCTCGGAGATCGCGGGGCGCAGCTTGCCCGCGCCGCCGGATGTGACAGCGGCGTTTTTGCGCAAGCACTTTTCTTCCACCAGCGCGCAGGCAGCCGTCATCGGCCTGCTCCGCTGGTGTGAAGGCTTGAGCCATTTCACCGGCAAATATGAGGCGCCGAATATGCGCGCGCACTGGCAATACGATGGATTCCCGCCTGTCTCACGCGTGATTTCCGGCACCATTTACAACGATGGTCTTCACCCCGCGGCCACCCAACTCAAACACTTCACCGCCGGCTGCTGGGGCACGACCGGATTTTTGCGTTCGGTACTGCGCATCGAAAATATTCCGGTGGAGAACGCGCGCGCTTCCAGCCATTCGCTTCCTTATTTCCCGACGTTGGGAAAATTTCTCACGCACGGAGACGATCCGTACAACCGCATGATCCGCTCGCTCCTCTCGCCCGACATACGCGCGCTCCTGGTCGATGCCCAGCGCTTCCCCGTTCTATTTGGTCCGCAAGGCGACGCTCCTTTCGCCAAGCAGAATGTCGGTCGCCGGCCGCACGAAATCGCGCTGGAAAAACTCCCATTTTATTTGCTCGTGGAATATCTGGACGACCAGGCGCAGCACAAAGATCACGCCTCGGGCGCAGTCGCGAAGTCGCTCAAGTTCGAAACGCTCGCCAATCTCGAAGCGCAAAAGCTTTGGACGCGAATGGACGCGCGCATCGCGGAGGCCGGCGGCGCGGAGGCCGTGCGCGCGCAGGAGAAAAAGCTGGAGGAAGCAACCAGCAATCATCAGCCCGAATGAGCGCGTGCCTCAGAGCAGCGGCGCGACGATCTTCTCCAGCGTAGCCGCATTCGTCGTTTCGAGAATTTCGCGCACGGTTCCCTGGCGATCGATGACATACGTGGTCGGCAGCCCGGCGTGCGGGTAGTGCGCTTTCACAAACGCGGAATCCATCAAGATCGGGTAGGCTAATTTTTTCGCGGCCGCGAAATTCTTTAGTTTCGTCTGCAAAGTCGCGTCGGGCGACACTTCCCCTTGCTCCAGCCGCTGGAAATCGTCGTCGGTGATGCCGAGGAAAACCACGCCCCGTGCGCGATATTTTTCTTCCACCTGCACAAAGTCGGGCAACTCTCCCACACACCAGTGGCACCACATCGCCCAAAAATTCAGCACTACCACTTTGCCCACCGCTACCGAACGATCGATCTCTTTTTTCCGCACGTCCGGCTTCGTCCGCGTGGGCGGAATCGACATCTTCGCCACCACGTCCGCGGGCGGGAGCGGCACCTCCGGAGGGCGAGCCCAAACAATCTGCGGCAGCGCCAGCAAAATAAAAAACGCCACGCGTTTCATCGCGACAGTTTACCAAACGCGCCCGCCATGACAATCGCACATCGCGTCGTCTGATGAAAAACCGCGCATATCCGCGTTCGCACCTCGTCGCGCACGCCGCAATTTTGCGCTCGCGCTTCACTCATAGCCGACCCGCTCTCCAGAGCTTTGTAGTCGGATATTTAAGACGCTGGCATCTTCGCCAGGATTTCGCGCGCCAGCTTTTCCTGCATCGCGGGATCGGGATCGCGAAATGTGCCAGCGGTGATGATGAGCCAGTCGTTCCCTTTGAGAATATTGAGTTGAGCCGGCGTTTTTGTGCGATAGGCGGCATCACCAAGTCCCGCGACATCCTCCCCGTGAAAAGTCGCCTTGCTTGATTCGAAAATGGACTGCGCTTCTTCGTGGCTCGGGGCGTGACGGATCAGGATCGAAACACGGATCCCGGAAGCGCCGCCCGACTTCACCGAATACGACGCTTTGCTGACCCACGTTTTTCCCATCTCCGTGTCGGCGTCCGCGTTTCGCGAATCGGCTTCTACCGGCGCACCGAGAATCGTCTGCGCCGCTTCCGCGGTGAGAATTTTGCTGGCGCGATTCAGATCGCCAGCGCGAGCGGAAATCGCGCCGACGCTTAAGAGAATGCCAAAGATTTGGAGCGATCGTGATTTCATAAAATTACATACGGACGAGTTCGACCCGGCGATTCTTGGCACGATTTTCTTCGCTGTCGTTCGGTGCGGCCGGCGCGGCGAAACTGACGCCGAAAGGGAAAAGGCGTTCGTTGGAAATGTTGTAGCGCGTGACTATTTCGCGCACGACTGCTTGCGCGCGCCGCTCGGAAAGAGCGCGATTGGATTCAAAACTTCCGACGTTATCGGTGTGGCCGGTGACGAGAAGTTTCAGCGACGGATCGGATGAGAGCAGCTTCGCGATTTGCTCGAGCGTGCCGGCGGACTCCGGTTTCACCTCGGCCTTGCTGAAGTCGAAATAAATTCCGTAGAGCGCCACGCGACCGGTTGTCTCGATGCTGGAAGCCATTTTCTCCGCGCTCACCTGCACCATTTTTTCTTCCATCGGCTTCGACTCGACGATGTCGACCTGCACGAGCGGTTGATGTTTTTCCAACTTCAGATCGCCCGTCGTACCGATGTCGTAGCCGACGACGAACACGCTCGCGTAAACGTCACCGTCCGGTCCCGAGAGTTTCGCGGCGATGTAACGCGGATCGAAATCTGCATATTCGAAAACCTGCGAATAAATGCCGGCGTAGCGGCGTTGAAAATCATAGCCGGTCTCTTCTTTGCTGGCGATGAAGAGCGTCTGAAAACCCTTCGCTTTCAGCTCGTTTTCGTAATTGCGAAAAACTTCGAGCGTCGATCGGCCATTCGGCACGACGTAGGAAATGCGCGTCACTTTTCCTTCCGCCCGCTGTTCCTTCTCGCTCGTCTTGCCGTCGTTACCGGAAGGATTCAGGCCCTTGCCCAGCGCGATCGAATACTCGTCGAACTCCTTTTGCGAATACTGAAAGATGAACGATCCCTCGTAGCGTTGGAGCAAAGGATTGTCTTTCGCGCCGGGGATGTCCTGGGTGATCGGGTCGTCGGCGAGGGCAGCGGTGAGGCTGAAACAGAAAACGATGGCAACAGATTTGAGGAACATAAGAGTGAGCTGATTTAATCGAATTTCTCGGGAAAGATCGAGCGCGGACATTCGCGGTGACGCCGCAAAAATTGCTCGCGCCAATTCCGATACGCTTGCTCAGGTCGATCGGCGGGCGCGACTTCGTCGGAAATATATTCGACCACCTGCCAATGGCCGGACTGGATATGCATCACACTCGTCAATGGCTCGATGATATGTTTGGCGTCGGCCGTTTGCGGCGATGCCACCACCCACGCCCAATCCTTAGCCGACCGGATCACCACATGCGTGAAGACCACTTTGCCCTGCCATTCCTTTTGCAATCGCGCCACCGGATCGTCGGCGCGCAAGCCGTCGAGGATCGCTTTTCGCAACGGCGAACCGGCCTCGGGTTGTTGCATCTCCTGCGCCAGCGCCACGCCACCGAACAGCGAGATCGTTAGCAAAAATTTCTCAATCACTTTTTGGCCAGCGCCCGGTAAACCAGCGTGGAAAACACTCCGGGATTCACCCACTCGCTGTTCGTCATCACCACCACGGCGCTCTGCTGGCTCGGGTAAATCACGAAACGCGTGCGCGTTTTTTCCTGCTTGCCGTCGTGGGAAATCTTCTCGAGCGCGCCCCCCTTCATCGTCACCTCAAAACCCAAACCCCAATGCGTCAGCGCGCCATCCTTGGTCGGCTGCGGCGTCCACATTTTCGTTTCCATGTCCTTGCTCACGAGCTTGCCCGCGAGCAGACCTTGCGCGAAGCCGGCGAAATCTCCCACGTTCGAGATGTAGCCGCCCCCGCCCCATTTCCAGCTTTGATCGGTATCACTCGAAACCAACACTTTGCCGTTAGCGAGACGATAGCCGGCCGCGCGATGGTCGATCCTGACCCAGCGAAAATCGGGCTGCAGAGTCGTTAGCCCAAGCGGGCCGGAAATACGATCGCGAATCTGTTGCGCGAATTTCTCCTGGCCGGCGCGCTCGATCACCGCGCTCAGCAGCAAATAGCCGAAGGACGAATACGAAAATTTGTCGCCGCGCGAGAAGAGCAGCGGCGATTCCTTGAATTTATCAAGCGCGACCACCGGATCGGCAAACGGATGCGGCTTCTGGTAAGTCGCCTTCGTCGCGATGATGCGGCCGTTGTTGTAATGCACGATGCCGCTCTGATGATCGAGCAGCAGATGCGGCGTAATGGTCGCGCCTTTGTCGGGAAACTCGGGCACGTATTTGCGCACATCGGCCTCCAGATCGAGCCGGCCTTTCTCCGCCAGTTGCAAGGCGGCGATCGCGCAAATCGATTTCGTGCACGAAGCCCAGCGGAACATCGTGTCGGCTGTGACCGGCACGTTTTTCTCACGATCGGCCAACCCGTATCCTTTCAAGTAATCGATCTGGCCGTTCTCGATAATGCCGATGGCCAGGCCAACGACTTGCTCCTTTTGCATCTCGGCCAGCACCGCCGCATCCACCGCTGCGGCCTTCGCGGGAGCGAGAGGAAGCGCGATGGGCTGGCGCGCAAACGCCGTCGCCGCCCAGAGAAGGACGAACGCGCACGATAACGACCCACCTGCCTTGCCGCGCAACGTTCTCATAAGAACGCCGATCCTCACCAAGGCATGCCGATCCTGTCAATCTCCGGCCGGCGGTGCGCGATGCCCCACCGCGCGCATCGCCACCGCCTTCCCCCATCGCTAGCTCACCGTCATCTGCATGGTGTCGCTGTGCCGCCAGCACCCGCGGCGAGAACGCGCGCCGCCGCTCCTGCCCCGCACGCATCCGAAGCCACCCCGCGCCCTGCCCAGACACCCCACCTCCCGCCGCCCCGCCGCTCGGCACAACCGCCCGCATCCGCTCCTGCATCGCGCGCAGGCGCATCCGCAACTTTCGTCGACTAGTCGACTCGCGTCTCGCCGACGGCTTCGCGAATTACTAAGTTTCTCACTCGCACTTTTCGCCGGAGGAGGTATCACTCGCGCCGTGGCCTTGGAGATTGTCGCAGTCACAAAGCATCATCCAAACCGAACGTTAAAATGAAGACCGTAGTCGTTGAAGTGAGTGGTGGTGTCGTGCAAGAAATCTACGCGGATTCGCAGGACGCCCGGATCGTCGTCATCGATTGGGACAACAGCGAAAATCCCGCGAGTGCTGGATTTGAGTTCCCCCCACAGCCAATGACGGAGATGACCGAGTGCACTCTCGAAGCATTCGAACAGGTCACCCTCCGTTAATGATCGTCACGACGCCAACCCACAGTTGGCTAGATCGTGTCCTCAAGACTTGTCGCGTTCCCTAGAGATCAGTAGCCCTTATGTCGGAGGTTATCTCGGCAGCGCGGTAGCTAAGCTTGATGCGGACGTGTCAGTGACACTCATCACGCGAACCCTCTTGGGCGATTTCGCAGTGGGCGCATCTGATCTAGATGCTGTTTGTAACGTTGCTGAGAGGAGCGGCGGCGTTCTGAGTCTTAGCTCGCTACATGCAAAGGTCTACGTCATTGATAAAAGAAAAGCGTTGGTCACCTCGGCGAACGCCACCTACTCGGGCATGTATCGGAACTGGGAATGCGGCATTGAGGTGACTGCGCGAGCGCAGGTCGACACGTTGGTCCAATCTCTACATTCTGGTTTCGGATGTCCGAAGGAACCGGTCTTTTGGACACTTCAGGACTTGATACAGCTTCGCGGTTCGGTTGAAGTGCTTCGTTCAGCATTCCCTAAATCGACGCGAAAAAGGGAGCGCGCATCCGACCGCCCCCAGAAGCTGAGTTTGCGTCGTCCGGAAATGGAAAAATTCTCGCGCAGTCTTACCGGCTGGCTGCAGCTGACCCTCGATGGCGTCCTGAGAATTCCTGCGGAGATCTTTTCTATGCAACAGGTCTTCGATAGCTGCGCCCCCCTTGCCATCCTCCGTTATCCAGGAAACAGGCACGTTAGGCAGAAACTGCGCCAACAAATGCAGCGGCTTCGAGACTTGGGATTAGTCGTTTTCCTCGGAAACGGACAATACGAACGCATGATTTAGCTGGAGCCTACATTCTCTTTCGATGATCGGAGGGAAGCTAAGAGCAACCCCATCGCGCTGCTAGAATTCGCGCGTAGTCGCGAATTTGCTGGCTCACTTCGAAGGTTGCGTGCGCTCGGCTTGAGCTGATCACAGCCGACCCAATCTCGCACGCGCTTGCGTCGCGCGCGGCAGCGTGGCAGGAAAGTTGCGCGAGATTTATTTCAATATGCGTGACGATTTTTTGAGCTGGGTGCGGGCGCCGGAGCGGACAGCGGATGAGTTGTTCACGGTGGAGTTGTTGCTGGAGACGCAACGCCGCCGGGGGGATTGGCCGATCAAGGAGACGGTGGTGCCGTACGATGAGGAAGATGCGATGCGGCGGGCGCGGGCGGCGAATCCCGCTTACCGCCCGACCCTGCATGAGGGGGAAATGCAGTGGCTGGCGCGTCACGCGGCGGAGGTGAAGTTTTTCCGGAGCCGTTATTTCCACGACCGGCCGGTGCGCGACCTGGCGGCGCTGCGCTTTTTCCCGGGGCTGGAGCAGGTGGATGTGAGTTCGGGTGAGGTGCGCGATTATTCGCCGCTGGCGGGCCTGGCCAAGGTGCAGTGGCTCACGATTATGGATGGCAATTTCCCCGGCGCGTCGCATCCGATGGAGCTGGCGCAGTGCGGCGCGAAGCCGGAGATGATCCGGTTGACCCTGAGCCTGCGGCATCCGTGGCCGGATTTGCGGGGGGCGGCGCAATGGCCGGTGCAGGAGGCGCGTTTTCTCACCATCAATCCGCTGGCATTGGCGGAGGTGGCGGAGCTGCCGGAGGCGGTGCTGGTGGAGATCAATAGCCACAGCGATGGGCTCGATGGCTTGCGCGATCTGCGCAAGTTTCCGGCGATGCCGAAGGTGAAACGCCTGCGCCTTTATCGGACCGCGTCGCTGGAGGGGATCGAGCGTTATCCGACGCTGCTCAATCTGGAGATCGGCGGCCATTTCGAGGACCTCGAGCCGTTGACGCGTTTGCCAAATCTCACCGCGCTGACGTTACGGAGCGAACACCTCGAGGATCTCACGCCGCTGACGCGCATGCCGAAGCTGCGCGAGCTGCATTTCATGCGAGAGAAGCCGCTGGACTTGGGCGCGCTGATCGAAGCGCACGAGTTGCGGCGGATACGTTTTTCGCACTGCGCCATCATGCGCATGGAAGTGGCGGCGCTCAATGCCGGGTTGCTGCCGGAGGCGCCGGATTTCGAGACGGCCGAGCCGCGCTCGCTGGCGCCGCTGCAGTTTTTCCACGTCAGCAGCGAGAATGAGGCGGGCCGGAAATTCTTCAACGACCGTCAAGCCGCAGTCTACCGCGTGCGCGAGGAGTTCTACGATGGCGACGAGATGCTGAAGCAGGCGGAGGGACGGGTCTTCCGCCACACGGTGCACCAGAAGTTAAACGCGCACCTGGGCCGCGGCTGGGGTGCGGTGACGATCCACGAGGGACTCAACACGCCAGGCCAGCTCATGCTGACGTTCAAGCGCTATCAGGATACGATGCGATTGCGCCCGATCCTGGAATTACTGCGGCAGGAATCGGCGCGCGCGCGTTTTCCCTGGGTGTTCTGGATTTCCGTCGAGCCGCACGGCGACATGACGATGGAGCTGGAGGACCTGAGGAAACTCGAAGAGCAGGAAAGGGAGCCGGATGAATATTGGCTGGCTAAATATTATCGGCCGGAATCGACGTTAAAGGAGAATGCTGAGCGGCTGGAGTTTTTCGAAACGCGTTATGAATTTCTGCAGCAGGAATACCTCCGCCGCTTGCGCGAGGAGCAAGGCATCGAGCTGGCCCAGCCAACCGCGCCGCCGACCGCCGCGTCGCCCGAAGACGAAATCGAGGAGCTGGAAGAACCGCTGAGCGCGTCGGCTGACGATGAAACCGGCGGCGTGGCCCTCGCCCCGCCGCCGCCCGCGCCAGAGGGGACGGAGGACTTGAGCGACCAGCTCTCTTTCTCTATCCAGCTTTTCGAGGACTGCATCATGGTCGCGGGCGAAAGGCGGCTGGATGCCGCCCGCTACAATCTGGGCCAGGCGCCGGTGGAATGGTCGCCGGAGCAAATGCGCGCAGATCGCGCTGGCTAACATTCCAGCGCGGCCGAGGACTCAAGGTTCGGTGAAAGCGGTGATGCCGCGAGCTGCGTGAACCGACAATCTCGCCACACAAGCGACACATCTTTTTTGCTCGCCTTCCAACGGCAGATCTGATGAATTTTTTTCCAGCCCAGCCCGTTAGAATGTGATGCGCAAATAATCGCAAAATTATTCCCTCACAAATTCCATGAAGATCTCCCCTTCCTGTTGCATCACTTTCGCGGCCTTTTGCGTGGCCGCCGCTGCGCTTTCCGCCCGAGCCGGCTCGGAGAAAGTCGAGCGCCCGCAGAGCCCGTTCGTTTTTGGATCCGCGCCGCATCATCCCGTCGTCCGACTTTCGCGCTGGTTTCAGCTTGATCTCGCGGATAACGAGACCGGCACCCCGGGTACACCGGGCACCCCCGGTGCGAACGGCAACCCGCCGATGAATGGCGGCGATGGCGGCGCGGGCGGCCCGGCCAACGCCGATGCCGGTTTCACCACGCCGAACTCCGATCCGAGCAATGACGCCACCGCCACGGGAGGCGACGGCGGTGTGGGCGGCAACGGTGGCAACGCCACCGGCACAAACCAAAACGGCGCCACCGGCGGCAACGGCGGCGCGGGCGGTGATGCCACCGCGCAGGCCGCCACTTCCGTTTCCACCGGCAATGCCGAGGCCAATGCTGTAGCCAGCGGTGGCAAAGG
>JALYTV010000088.1 GCA_030854105.1 Verrucomicrobiota bacterium
ACAACATACCGAAGGATAGCAACAACGAAAGCACAGTGATGAGAGAAGGGACAACGAGAGCAGAGGGGGCGGAAAAAACCACTTGCAGCTCCTTTTTCCATGCTGCAGAGTTGCCTTTCCTGGAAGGTGAAGCTGCCGGGGGCAGCCGCTGCTTGATACGCAGTTCGGAGGCGAAAGCCTAGGGGATCGTGACCTCCGCCTTCCGGGATAAATATCATGGCTGCTGCTTCGATCGATCCGATACTCAGCCGGCAAGTCGCCGCGCGGTGGACTCCCGCGCTCATTGCCTCAGGTGGATTTACACCGATATCTGTATTCTTCCTGGAGAATTACTCTGCGTTGCCGCTCCCGCTAACACACGGCGAGGCGCTGTTGGTGATCCATCTGATGCGCCACAAATTTGACCGGCAAGCGCCTTACCCTGGTTTTGCGACGCTAGCTCGGCGGATGGGCGTTACTCCGACAGCTGTGCGCGGCTATGCGCGGAGCCTGGAACGAAAGGGCTATCTGCAGCGCGAAATGCGCCTCGCTTCGACAAATAAATTCCACCTTGAACCGCTGTTTCGAGCGTTGGAGCGAATGCTTGTCGAAAAGGTGGAGCCATTGCCATTGCCTTCGCCGCTCCAGCCGAGCCCGCAGGATCTGCCAGCGAATTTGCCAGCGCCGAAGTCTACAGGTCGCCCGCAGAAGTAGGAGCGATTTGGATTGAGTTATCGCTGATGCAACTCAGACTCGGGGCGAAATACAATGGGATGAGCGCCGAATCCTACCTCTGGAGCCATCGGCAGATCGCGCTGTCTGTGGTCCGCACGCCGCACTGGACAGCGTTGCAGCAATTTGCCGGCGCTTGTTCGTTTAGCCGACGCGATTTGATTTTCGCGCGCCTGCGCCATGGTGCGTCATGGCAGGTCGCATCTTGGTCGGCACCGCGAGTTGGTCGGACCCCGGCTTCGTGGCGCATTGGTATCCGTCGAGATTGAGCACCGCCGATCGTCTTGGCTGGTATGCGGAACATTTCGGGTTCGTAGAGGTGAACTCGAGTTTTTATGCGGTGCCTTCCGCCGCGATGGCCAAACGCTGGGCGATCGCCACGCCCTCCGGCTTCGTCTTCGACGTGAAGCTGCACCAACTGCTCTCGCGCCACGCGACGCCGGCGAAATTTTTGCCGCCGCCGCTGCGACGCGTTGCGCTGATCGAGGGCGGGCGTGTCGAACTCACCGGCGCGATGGAGCAGGCGATGGTCGAATCTTTTCGGCCCGCGCTGCAAATCCTGGCCGACGCGGCCAAGCTCGGCTGCCTGCTCCTGCAACTCTCGCCTTCGTTTTCGCCAACCAAACATTCGCTTGCCGAGCTGGAGAATCTTCTGGCCTTGCTGGGCAAATTTGCCGTCGCGGTGGAATTGCGCAATCGGCATTGGACCGACGGAGGAATGTTAGCCGGCACGCTCTCGTTCTTCCGGCAGCATCGCGTGACGTTTGTGAATGTGGATGCGCCAGCTTCGGACCATTTCACGGTCATGCCGAGCGCGCTCGACTTGGTCACGCGTCCTGCCATTTCCTACCTGCGTTTGCACGGGCGCGATGCGAAAGCGTACGTCAGCGGCAGGACCGTCGCCGAACGTTTCAATTACAATTACGACGACGCCGAAATCGGCGAGATCGCGCTGCGGGCCAGGAAATTGGCGAGCGAAAGCGAAAACGTGCACGTCGTTTTTAATAACAACGCGCGCGATTACGCGCCGCATGCGGCGTTGCGCCTGCGCCGGGCGCTCGGGCAAATGGTGACGCCGCCGCCCTGTTTTAGGCTACGCTGTCCTGAATGCTGGAGTCCTCGTCCGACCAACCACCACCACCACCACCGCGGCGCTCGCTCTGCCGCCGCCTCAGGGATTGGTTAAACGCGCATCACATGACGCTGATGGCGATCGCCGACACGCCCCATTCCATCGCGCTTGGCACTGCCATCGGGATGTTTTTCGGATTCACGCCGCTGTATCCGGTGAAGACGCTGCTCTCGATTTTGGTCGCTTGGATTTGCCGTTGTAACAAGGTGGCCGCTGCCATTTCGGTGAACCTGCACGAGATAATTATTTTCATCATGCCCGCTGTTTATATTGCCGAATACAAAGCTGGCTGCTGGTTGCTGGGCCGGCCCGTGCCGCATCGGCATGTGCGCATTCATTTTGCCTGGCACGATTACCTGAATGCTTCTTTCCTCTGGCGCTTCATCTGGCCGACGCTGGTCGGCTCGCTCGTCCTTGCCATACCCACGGCTCTGGTGACGTACTACGTCATGCGCCTGCTGGTGAATCGCTCGCGCGCAGGCGCGGCGGCGTCGCCAGAGCGGGTCGGCTAATTTTTCCGCCTTAGGCGGCACGATAGTTGCATCAGGAAAGCGCGGGATCGATTGGCTCGGCAGACGCGCCGATCGGTTCTTCAGCCGAATCAAATTATGAAATCTTTCCTCGCCATTGCTTCAAGCCTGTTGCTCTGCTCGTGCGCCGACATGTACGTCACCAAGAGCCAAGTGAATGGAGGCGTCGCTGCTGCTCCTATCGATACCAAAGACTTTGGCGGCGTGCACATGACCACATGCGGAGTGGGCGCCACGAATCCGCGCGCGATTTACATTCGCCCATTTTGTGTCGATACGGCCGTCATGTCCGGCGATGTCGCTCATACCGACGGTGAAATCCCAATCCGCAAGGCGCTGGCGCCGGTGGAGTTCGCGGAGGATTTGAAAGAGCAGCTCGAGAAAATTGCGCCGACGCGCATCCTGCGCGAGCGCGAAACGCCGACCACGGGCTGGCTCGTCGACGGACAGTTTGACGTGATCGATGGCGGCAGCCCGCTGGGTCGTTACTTCTTCGGCAACTTCGGCGCTGGTCGCTCGATGATGGGCCTCCACGTCCGCGTTACCGACGTGCGCACCGGCGTCGTGGTCTATGAATTTGATATGGCTGGCGGCAGCCGCGGCCAGGGCAAACTCGGTACCGTGCTCGCCAGCGGACTCGGTCGCGCCACGCATTTCGATATGCAGAATGCCGCCGAGCGCGTTTACCTCACGCTCAGCGCGAATCCGTACAAGTACGGTGCGCGTTCGAACGTCTCGCTGGCGGAATAATCGGGCGTTTGCCAATCCAGTCGCGATTGTTAAGGTGCTGCCGGCTTTCCGCCGGCCGTGATTAACAGACTTTCTTTTCTCATTCTCGTCCTCGCGCTCGGCGCGACCGTCAGCGCCCATGCCGACGGCGCAGCCTATCTCGTCGTCGACTCGCAAACGGGTTACGTCCTGCAACAGCAGAACGCGAAGGAAAAGAAACAGGTCGGCAGCCTCACGAAAATTGCCACCGCCTGCGTCGTCCTCGATTGGGCGGAGAAAAAAGGCGGCGACTTAAATCAGATCGTCACCGTCCCGCAGATCGCGCTGGCTGGCATCGAGAAGAACGAGATCGGGCTGCAACCCGGCGACACCATCTCTCTGCGCGACCTGCTTTACGCCGCGCTCATCCAATCCGATAACGTCGCCGCCAACGTCCTCGCTGCGCATGTCGGCGAAGCGTTGGCCGCAAGCGGCATCGCTCCCGCCGGCGGCGCGAAACAAGTCACGCCCACGGCCGTTTTCGTCGGTCAGATGAACGCGCTGGCTAAGAGCCTGAAGATGGAGCGCACGCGTTTTAGCAATCCCACCGGCTTCGACCAGACTGAACGCCCGACCCCATATTCCACCGCCAGCGACATGGCGCGGCTGACGCGTTACGCGCTGCAAAAAGCGAGCTTTCGTTTTTATGTCTCGCAAAAAGAGCGCGTCATTTCGATCACGCGCGCTGGCAAAGCGATGCCGTACACGCTGCACACCACCAACGATCTGCTCGGCTCCAACGGCATCGACGGCGTGAAAACAGGGCAAACCGCAAAGGCTGGCGAATGCGTCATTCTTTCGTCGCGTCGCGAATCCGAGATCGTGAAGGAAGGGGCGCAGACGGCGGTATATCCGCGTCACATTATTGTGGTTCTCCTCGGCAGCACCGATCGCTTCGGCATGGGTGAACGCTTGATCGCGCAGGGCTGGCGCGCCTACGACCAATGGGCGGCCGCCGGCCGGCTCGTCTCTCCCGAGCGCGTCCTCAATTGAACGCCGCGATGAGACGGCGCATCGGTATTCTCACCAGCGGTGGGGACTGTCCCGGACTGAATGCCGTGCTGCGCGGCGCCGCGCTCGCTGCCGATAAACTCGGCTGGGAAGTCATTGGCTTCCGCGATGGCTTCGAAGGTTTACTGCCGCCGGGCGATTTCATCGTGCTCGATCGCAAGTGCACCGAGAGCATCATGTCGTTAGGCGGCACGCTCATCGGCACGACCAATCGCGGTCATTTTATTTCCAAAGTCGCCGGCGGCGATCGCGCCGTCGTGGCTGCGGATGTTATCGAGAAGGCGCGCCAGGTTTTGGCGGAGGCGTGCGTGGAAGCGTTGATCATCGTGGGTGGCGACGGCTCGATGACGACCGCGCTGCAATTGCAGGAAGCGGGCATCAACTGCGTAGGCGTTCCAAAAACGATCGACAACGATCTCGAAGCCACCGCTATGACCTTCGGTTTCGATTCCGCGGTCGCGACCGTGGTCGATGCCTGCGACCGTTTGCACACCACCGCCACGAGTCACAAGCGCGCCATCGTCGTGGAAGTGATGGGACGGCACGCCGGCTGGATTGCGTTGCACGGCGGCATCGCCGGCGGCGCCGATATTATTTTGATTCCGGAGATCATTTTCGATTTCGATAAAGTTGCCGACGCGATCCGCGTGCGTGACGCAGCCGGCAACCTGAGCTCGCTGGTTGTCGTCGCCGAGGGCGCGACGCCGCGCGACGGCCAGCAAATCAAACGCGACGCGCAAAAAGAAGGCGAGTATCGCCTCGGCGGCATCGGCGATATCGTCGCGCGCGAAATCGCTGCGCGCACCGGCAAGGAAACGCGCACCTGTGTGCTGGGGCATTTGCAACGCGGCGGCGCGCCGACCACGCTCGATCGCATTCTCGGCACGCGCTTCGGGGTGAAATCCGTGCAGCTCATCAACGAAGGACATTTTGGGTCGATGGTGAGCTACCAAAATTATCAGGTGCGCCACGTGCCGATCGCGGACGCGGTGAATCGCCTGCGCCTCGTGCCGCCGACTGGCGAGATGGTGCAGACCGCGCGCGACGTCGAAATCACCTTCGGTGACTAATTTCTGTAGCATGAAAATCGTCCTCGCGTATTCCGGCGGCCTCGACACCTCCGTCATTCTCGTCTGGCTCAAGCAGCACTACGACGCCGAGATCATTTGTTTTTGCGCCGATATCGGGCAGGAAGAAGAACTCGATGGCCTCGAGGAAAAAGCGAAGCGCACCGGCGCGTCGAAATGTTTCGTGGAAGATCTGCGCGAGGAATTCGCGCGCGATTTTGTTTTTCCGATGTTCCAGGCGAGCGCGATTTACGAAGGACAATACTTTCTTGGCACCAGCATCGCGCGTCCGCTCATCGCGAAGCACATGGTGGAAATCGCGCGCGCCGAATCGACGGACGCGATTGCTCATGGTGCGACGGGGAAGGGGAACGATCAGGTGCGTTTCGAACTCACCGCCGCGGCGCTGGCGCCGGAATTAAAAGTGATCGCGCCTTGGCGCGAAGAACGTTTCCGCCAGGAATTTCCCGGCCGGGCGGAGATGATCGCGTTCGCGGACAAAAATAAAATCCCGATCGCGGCCAGCGCGGCGAAACCGTACTCGATGGATCGCAATCTTCTGCACATCAGTTTCGAGAGCGGCATGCTGGAGGATCCGTGGTTCGACGCCAGCGGTCACGCCGCGCACGACATGTATAAGCTCAGCGTGTCGCCGGAAGATGCGCCGGACAAAGCGGAGCACGTGGAACTCGAATTCGCCGACGGCGATTGCGTCGCGGTGAACGGGTCGGCTATGAGCCCGTTGCAGGTGATGCTGACGTTGAACAAACTCGGCGGCAAACATGGCATCGGCCGCGTCGATCTGGTCGAAAATCGTTTCGTCGGCATGAAAGGCCGCGGCGTTTACGAGACGCCCGGCGGAGCCATTCTGCATTTCGCGCATCGCCAGATCGAAACGCTCACCATGGATCGCGAAGTGATGCAGTTGCGCGACAGCCTCATCCCGCGTTACAGCGCGCTCGTTTACAACGGCTTTTGGTTTTCGCCGGAGCGCGAAGCGCTGCAAGCGCTCGTGCGCGAAACGCAGAAGGACGTCACCGGACTAGTGCGCCTCAAACTTTACAAGGGCAACATCATCGTCGCGGGTCGCAAAAGTGCGTTCAGTCTTTACGATCCGCAGATCGCGACGATGGAAGGCGGCGGCGCCACGCAATACGACCAGAGCGATGCGACCGGTTTCATCCGTCTCAACGCGCTGCGCTTGAAAGTGCGCGCGCGGCGCAAGCGAGCATAGATTCGCAAATATCGCGACGGCTGATCAAACTTCGCGCGACCGTTTCGTCTCGACGAAAGAGGCAAAAACCGGATGTTTATTTCCGTGCAAATTCTTGGGAGTTTCGACCGAGCGACTGAAGATCGATCCGATCTGGGACCCGATCCGAAACGATCCGGGCTTTCTACAACTCCTCACCGGCATGGAACTCATTGAGCCACCCAAGTAATCGTCCATGAACCCGCGCAACTTCTTTGCCGAGCTGAAGCGGCGCAATGTCTACAAGGTCGCGGTCGCCTATGCGGTCGTTTCGTGGCTCTTGATCCAGATCGCAACCCAGGTTTTCCCATTTTTTGATGTCCCCAATTGGGCGGTGCGCCTGGTCGTCCTCCTCCTCGCTCTCGGTTTTCCGGTCGCGCTCATTCTGGCCTGGGCGTTTGAGATCACGCCGGAAGGAATCAAGCGCGCGGAGGATGTCGCCCCTAACGAATCGATCACGCGTCGGACTGGACGCAAGCTGATCGGGATCACGATTGCGCTGGCGGTGTTGGCCGCGGGATTGTTTACCTACCGATTATGGCAGCCGAAAACGACGCCAGCCGTGGTGCCGGCGCGAACTCCGATGGCCGTGACCGCCGCCGCGATTCCGGAAAAATCGATTGCCGTTCTGCCTTTTGAAAATCTAAGTTCCGACAAGGAGAACGCTTACTTCGCCGAAGGCATCCAGGATGAAATCCTCACCCGGTTGGCCAAGATCGGGGCGCTCAAAGTCATTTCGCGCACTTCGACTCAACAATATAAGAGCAAACCCGAGAACGTGCCTGAGATCGGCCGGCAACTCGGTGTCGCCCACATTTTGGAAGGAAGCGTGCAACGGAGCGGCGACGCTGTGAGAGTGACCGTGCAGTTAATCAAAGCCGCAAATGATTCGCATCTTTGGGCCGATATTTTTGATCGTAAGTTGACCGATATCTTTGCGGTTGAAAGCGACATCGCCAAAGCGATCGCGGACCAGTTGCGAGCGAAGCTCACCGGAGATGAACGGCAACTCATCGCTGCCAAATCGACCGGGAATCCAGCGGCCTACGATGCCTACCTGCGCGGGCTGGCCTTCAATCTTAAGTCGGCAAATTCGGCCGCCAACTCTCGCGGTGCGCAAAAATATCTGAAGGAAGCGGTGCGGCTGGATCCGAAGTTCGCGCAGGCCTGGGCGTTGTTGTCCTACGTCGACGCACGCGGCTATCTCACCCAGACGCTTCAACCAACCATCGAACTCCGCGAAGAAGCTCGCCTCGCCGCCGACACCGCGCTCTCCCTCGAGCCGAATCTCGGCGAAGCGCTGCATGCGGAAGGATATTATCACTACGCCTGCCTCAAGGATTACGACACGGCGGTGCGATACTTCCAGCAAGCGCATCGCCTGATGCCGAATGACAGCCGCATTCCCGAGTCACTGGCCTTCGTCACTCGGCGGCAAGGCTTGTGGGAGCAAAGCGAAGCGTTCTTCAAGGAGGCCGAGCAACTCGATCCCCGGAACGTCTACCTACTCGGGCAACAGGCCCAATCCTATATTGCTCTCCGCCGCTTCCCCATGGCGCTGCGAAAATTTGACGAGATTCTTAATATTACTCCGGATGACGTGGACACGCTCGCGGCCAAGGCCGCGGTCGCACAGGCACAGGGCGATCTGCCCCTGGCGGCGGCGTTGCTCGGTCCGCTGCACGCTTCGCCAGACGATTCCAATGTCCTCTACACGCAAGCTTACCAGGCGATCCTCGAGCGCCGACCGGCACAGATCGTCACCCGGATGAAACAGATCCTCACCCAGCCCGACCCGGCGTGGGGTTACGGGCTTGGCGAAATGCGCTTCTGGTTAGGCTGGGCGCAACAGGTCGCCGGCGATCAGGCCGGCGCTCAGGAAAGTTGGCGACAGGCCCGCAGCGAGTTGGAACCTTTCCTCAAGGAACAGCCGGACAATTATAATCTCCTGATGGATCTGGCGTTGACTGAGATGAGCCTCGGTGACAAAGAAGCCGCGCTCGCGCTCTCGCAACGCGCCATCGCTGCGATGCCGATGGAAAAAGACGCCTTCGATGGTCCGGCACCAATCGAGATTCTCGCTCGCGTCGCGGCGCAGATTGGCGAGCCCGACCGCGCCATCGCTGCTTTGCAAAAAGTGCTTTCGCTCCCGTACGAGGGTCCACTCGGCGGAGGCCAGGCTCCACTCACTCCCGCGCTCCTCCGGCTCGACCCGATGTTTGATCCGCTCCGGAACGATCCGCGCTTTCAAAAGCTCTGCCAGGAGAAGCAACCGTGACCGAATCGTCGGAAGTGAAGTTTGAGATCGGGCACGTGCTCTTCATCGACATTGTCGGTTACTCCCGACTCCTGATTTGAGGAGCAGAAGGAGCGACTGAACCAGCTCACCGCGATCGTGCTCGCCACTGCGCCAGTGCGCGAAGCGACGGATGAACAACTCGTGAGGCTTCCGACCGGCGATGGGATGGCGCTGGTCTTCCGCCACAGCGTGGCAGAACCGGCCCGCTGCGCGCTCGAGATTGCCGAAGCGCTGCGGAAG
>JALYTV010000089.1 GCA_030854105.1 Verrucomicrobiota bacterium
AGCCGGCAATCTGCGCGGCGGCAATGGCCACAAAGAATTTTTCTGTCGCAGCTTTTGACGCAGCAAACAGCGTCTGCGTCTTATTTGCCAAGGACGCGAGCAGCTCCCGATTGTTTTTCAGCTCGGGCTGGCGTGCGATCGATGCATAACTGAGGACGCGCGTTTCCATGGGCGTCTCTGCGTCGACGATCGCTTCGGCGCCGGCCCAATCGCCGACCTTGAGCTTGTCATCGCGAAGAGCGTTCATCTTTTGCGAGATGGCGCCCTCCAGCCTGTCGTGATAGGCGTAGCCCTTCTCGTTAAAAACCAGCGCTAAGATAGCCTTCGCGCCGCGCCAGTCATTCGCGAGGAGATGCGACTGACCGACTTCGTCAAGAACGGAATTTCGCTGCGACTTTTCGTGGGCGTCTTTGGTGCTCATTCCCTTGGCCATTTCATCCAAGCGGATCAGCCGTTGCCGCGCCTGGTCCATCTCGCCCGCCTTTGCTTCCGCTTCGACCAGGCCGGACAACGCGAGGCGGACAAACTGGGGATACGAAATTTGAGAAAGGGTGCTGCGAGCGTCGTTTAAGAGCCCGCGCTTCGCCTGCTCCGCCAGAATTCGCCAAAAGGCGCTGGAGCGATCAGCCGCGTCGCCAATCTGCCCGGCGAGGCTCTTCGCTTCGTCGAAATGTCCCCCAACAGCCAACGCCTCAACGATATCTGGAATAAGACTCACGTTACTGTTGTTGCTCAACAGCTGCCGCGCAGTCGCGAGCGCAGCATCGACGTCGCCGGCGTGCGCCTGCAAAATAGCGATTGATTCCTGCGCGCTGTTCGCTTCGTAGCTTCCCGCCGAATAGTTGCTGGCCACCTGCTTGGCCATGTCGATGATCTGACCTGCGTCCGCTTCCGTCTTCAGTTCCAGTTTTGCGATCTGGCTTCGGATGGAAGCAGCCTTGTCCGTTTCTGGCGCCGCCAGGAGATAAGCCTCGAAACAGGCCACGGCGCGCAGTTCCCGGCCGGGTATCTGCGCTTCCGCGAGGGCGAGATTGTAAAGGGTGATGGGAGAATGCGGCGCGGCTTTGCGCGCCTCCTCCAAATAGCGAAGGGCGATCTTCCATTCTTTCTGTCCCGCGGCGGCGAGACCTTTGCTCGTGGCCTCTTTGGCCGCTGCCGGCAAATCGTCGGCCGGAGTCTGAGTGGCCAAGGCCACGGCGAGGACCAACTGAAGAAAGAGAGCGAGGAAGCCACGCCTGGCACGGGACTTTAATCGCATGGTCAAGCTAGTTGTGCGGCCCAGCGGCTTGATCGGAAGGCAGACCGTTTACCGCAGTCTCGGAAGTTTTGGATGCCGGCGCCGGAGTGTCCTTGCCGACGCCAGCGATGGCAGCGTCCATGATCGGCTTGAGCATCAAGTCCTCCATCGCGGGATTTTCGAAGACCGCTTTTGTTTGTTCCTTTGTTCTTTCTTCCTCGTCCAACGGATTGACCAGTCGCGGCTGGTTGGCTGGACGTTGAGGTCCGGGCCAAGCTGTCTTCGGGCTTGGCGGGAGCGTGGAGAGCAATTTCATATCCTGATCTTGCGGTAATTGCACACCAGGCGCGGGAGGCGGAGGCGCATCTTTGCGAAAGCCGGCGGGCCTGTCGGCGGCGTTTCCCTTTACTGAGGCCGGATCAATGGCGGTTTTCGTTGTACCGCGCAGGTCAACCACGCCGGCATCGGTGACCGCGCCTTGATTCGAGGACGCGGTCGTGGCGCTGTCCGCGCTCATGAAAGGCAATTCAGCGCCGGGCGCGCCGGGGGAAGCCGGCGCGTTTCCCTTGACCCGGGAAGGGTCAACGCTGGTGCGGGTGGTGCCGCGCAGATCAACCACATTTGGATCCTGCCAAGCCGTGGATGAGGGAGCGGAGGGATTGCCAACGCTTTGGCTTGCGGGATCAGCCACCGGCGCTTGATTGCCGCCGGACGGCATAAAATCCAAACCGGTCGCAGGGGCGGCGGAGCCGGAATTAACTCCATCAAAGTCAGGCATGGCGACGGTCATGCGATGAAGCGTCGCACTCATCTGAGCCGCCTTGTTGCTATCTTCCTGTTGGCGCTGCTGCTCACGCTGCTCCTCTTGTAATTTCTCCGTGGCCTTTTCGAGATTGCTCCGAACAACCTTGTCGCCGGGCGCTCTTGCCAAAGCCTTCCGGAAACTCTCGACGGCTGCGCCCCATTCGTGCCTGTTCCAAAAAGAGAGCCCAGCGTCATTGGCCGCCTGAGCCGCGCGATGGATGGCCTGACGTTTTGCTTCCTCCGCCGCAGCCTGCGCGGCAGCCTGTTGGGCGGCGATTTGCTCTGGTGACGGCCCATTGTAGACCGGATTGCTTGGTTGAGCAGGAGCGGAAGGACCGCAACCCATCATCGCCTTATATGCGGGCGTCCAATAGTCCTGACAGTCAATAGCCAACCCCTCCGATGCCGGATACATTGCGAGCCCGATAAATAACAATACGCGAAACAGTGCCGTCTTCATCATAGCAATCCTCCGTTACGTTGCCACCCGGCGCGGGCCGACAACCTTCCCGCGAAGAAGACCCGCGTGACAGCCAAGCGCAAAGGCGACACCTTTCGACCGCACCTGTAGGATCAAGCAATCCACAGCGGGTAGAGCGTATCACAATCGAGCCGGTATCGTAACGTGGAAATATGGACGCCTCCGGCGGATCGGGCGTTGACCTCGGAACGCAAAACCGCGTAGCCTCCACTCCTCCCGCACGGATGGCCAAGGTCACCCTCAGTCACGTTTCGAAGATTTATCCCAGCGAAAAAAAGGGAGATGTCACCGCGGTGAGCGACGTGAATCTCGAGATCGCCGACCGCGAGTTTGTCGTGCTGGTCGGCCCATCTGGCTGCGGGAAATCGACGACGCTGCGCATGGTCGCGGGCCTGGAGGAAATTTCGCAGGGCGACGTCTTCATCGGCGACAAACGCGTGAACGAGTTGCCGGCGAAAGATCGCGACATCGCGATGGTATTCCAAAACTACGCGCTCTATCCGCACATGAACGTCTACGACAACATGGCGTTCGGGTTGAAGCTGCGGAAATTTCCGAAACCGGAAATCAAGAAACGCGTGACCGACGTCGCCAGCATTCTCGGCATCGAAGATTTGCTGGAGCGCAAACCGAAAGCGCTCTCTGGCGGCCAAAGGCAACGCGTCGCGGTCGGGCGCGCCATCGTGCGGCAGCCGAAAGTTTTTTTGTTCGACGAACCGCTCTCGAATCTCGACGCGAAAATGCGCGTGCAAATGCGCACCGAAATCACGCGGCTGCATCAACGTTTGCAGGCGACGATGATTTACGTCACGCACGACCAAGTCGAGGCGATGACGATGGGCGATCGCATCGTGGTGATGAACCACGGGAAAGTGCAGCAGAACGATTCGCCGCTGAAGCTTTACCACGAGCCGGATAATCTTTTCGTGGCGGGGTTCCTCGGCAGCCCGCCGATGAATTTCATCCGCGGGCAGTTGCAACTCGAGCGCGAGACGCTGGTATTTAAGGAAATCGGAGACGGCACGATCGAGGTGCGATTTCCGGCAGCGGAGCGAATCGAGGCGAGCGCGCGGAGCGGGCAGCCTGTGATCCTGGGGTTGCGACCGGAAGACATCGAGCTGGCGCAATTTTCCAAAGGGATCGAGCAGCAGGCGAGTTTCCCCGCCATTGTCGACATCGTGGAACCGATGGGGGCGGAGACGAATCTTTACCTGCAAACCGGCGCGCATACCGTCGTCTGCCGCAGCCAGCGACCGCTGGACCATCGCGAGGCGGGGCATCGTATGCAGTTCGAGGCAAATCTAGCCAAAGCGCACCTGTTCGACCCTGAGACAACAAATCGCCTGCGGTGAACCGGTTACACCGGCGTTTTTCCGAAAAGATTTTTACGTTTTCCAATTGCCGGGCGAGCCCGCACCTCATTAGTGTAGTGCTACCGCGACCCAAATGAATCAACGCCTTCTCTCGGAAATCGGCCGGACGCAGCGCCTGGAAATATTGATCGCGATCAAGCGCAGCCGCGGCCTTTCAGTCAACGAGTTGGTCAAGAAACTCAAGATGAGTTACATGGGCATCAAGCAGCATTGCCTCACGCTGCAACGGGCCGGCTATCTTGATACCTGGCGCCGCCCGCAACGGATGGGCCGGCCGGAAATGGTCTATCGCCTCACGCGGCGCGCGCATGATTTGTTCCCGGCAGAAAGTAACCAGACCACGCTGGAGATTTTGCAGGCCGTCGAAGAAATCCACGGACCGAACGCGCCGGAAAAATTGCTCTACAATTTGTTCGAGAAGCGCACCGCAGCCATGAAAACGAAGGTCAACGGCGAAACCATCGCCGAACGGGCCAAAGCGCTGGCCAAAGCGCGCGAGGCCGAAGGGTTCATGTCGCAGTTTTTCCCGGAAAGCGAACAAGGCGGCCCGCAAATTCTCGAATGCCACACGCCGATTTTATCCCTGCTCGATCGCTTTCCGATTGTCGCGCGCCTGGAGCAGCAGCTCTTCGAAGATTTGCTCGGCGCCAAAGTGCGCCGCGAGGAAACGCGCAGCTCCGGACAATACGAGTGCGCGTTCTATTTCTCGCTGGAATAGGATTTCTCCTTTCGTCCCCGGCTAAATGCGTTTGATTGAACGCCCATGCCCCGGGTGTTTCCGACCGCTGTAATCGAGAACTTGCGGCCGCTCATCGACGGCGGCCGTTACCCGATCAAACGTGTCGTCGGCGAGGATCTCGTGGTCGACGCGGATATCTTCAAAGACGGCCACGATGTCGTCGCGGCTGCGCTGAAATGGCGAGTCGCGGGCACATCGCTGTGGCACGAAACGCCGATGGCGCTGGTCGATAACGATCGCTGGCGCGCCGCCTGCACCTTTTACGAAAACGCGATCTACGAATATACCGTCGAGGCGTGGACCGATGTTTTCGCCGGCTGGCGGCATGAATTCGCGGCCAAATTCAAAGCGGGCGTGACTCCGCTGGTTTCCGAAGCGCTCGAAGGCGCGGCACTCCTGGACGCCGCGGCCGAACGTGCCCGCGATCCGCACGATCGCGCCCGACTCCGGGAGTTAGCCGACACGATCACGAATGAAGACGCCGCGGAAGTGAATGCCGTCGCGCATTCCCGCGAGCTGGAAATTTTGATGGCGACGTATCCGGATCGAGCGGCGGCAACGCAATGGGCTCCTGCGCCCAAAGTGATCGTCGATCGCGTGGAAGCGCGCACCGCGGCCTGGTATGAATTTTTCCCGCGCTCGGCCGATGGGCACGGCGACCGCGGGTCCACCTTGCGCGAATGCCTGCCGCGCATCGACGACGCGAGGCGCATGGGCTTCGACGTCATTTATTTTCCGCCGATGCATCCGATCGGCACGACCAAACGCAAAGGCCGCAATAATTCCGTTACCTCGGAACCGGGCGAGCCGGGCGTTCCCTATGCCATCGGCAATCGGTATCTCGATTGTCCAAATGGCGGCGGGCATAAAGACGTCGCGCCAGCGCTCGGCACGCTGGAGGATTTCGCGTGGCTGGAAAGCGAAGTGCGCCAGCGCGGGATGGAGATCGCGCTCGATTTTGCGACCAACTGCTCGCCCGATCATCCGTATGTGCACGAGCACCCGGAGTGGTTTTATGCGCGGCCGGATGGCACCATCAAATACGCCGAGAATCCGCCGAAAAAGTACGAAGATATTTATCCGCTGAATTTTCGCTGCGCGAATTGGCGCGCGCTCTGGGACGAGATGACGAGCATTATTCTGTTCTGGGCGGAACGCGGCGTGCGCATTTTCCGCGTCGATAATCCGCACACCAAACCGGTGCCGTTCTGGGAATATCTCATCGGCAACGTGCGCGCAAAATTTCCCGACACGATCTTCCTCTCCGAGGCGTTTACGAAACCGAAGATGATGAAGGTGTTGGCGAAGGCCGGGTTCACCCAGAGCTACACCTATTTTACCTGGCGCAATGACAAGCAGGAGATCATCGACTACTTCAGCGAACTCACCCAGACGGAGATGCGCGAATATTTCCGCGGCAATCTCTGGCCCAATACGCCGGATATTTTGCCGCCGGCTTTGCAAACTGGAAATCGCGCGGCCTTCATCATTCGTTTTCTCTTAGCCAGCACGCTCTCGAGTGTTTACGGCATCTACAGCGGCTTCGAGTTGTGCGAAGGCGCGGCCTTGCCCGGGCGCGAGGAGTATCTCGATTCGGAGAAGTATCAATATAAGCAACGCGATTGGGACGCGCCCGGCAACATCAAGGCGTTCATCACGCGCATGAACGAAATCCGCCGCGAGAATCGCGCGTTGCAATTCTATGACAACCTGCGCTTCCATCACGCCGACGACGACGCGATTCTGTTTTACAGCAAAATGACGGAGGCGCGGGACAACATCGTGCTGGTCGTGGTGAACCTCGACCCCGAGCGCAAGCGCGCCTGCCACATCGATGTGCCGGTGGAATTATTCGGCGAAATGGAGAGCGGCTCGTACGAGGTGCACGATCTTTTGACCGGCGATCATTACGTCTGGCACGAGCGTCGCAACTATGTGGAACTCGACCCGGCGCTGCGGCCGGCGCATCTGTTTCGCGTGCGGCGTTTGAGCTAAAGGCGGGTTGCGCGCCGTCGCGTCGCGCCTATCGTAACGCCAGCCTCGGCATGAAAAAACTTTTCTGGCTGGTTTTGGCGGCGGCCAGCGTGACGCCGCTCTTCGCGCAAACTTCCATTCCGGGCAACGGACCGGATTTGCCCCACTCGCAGACGATCCTGGACGCGATGCGCTCGAGCGGCCCGATCTTTTACGTGCTGCTCGCGCTCTCGGTTTTCTCGCTCATGCTCGTGATAGTTTATTTCCTGACGATCCGGCGCGGCGCCATCGTGTCGTCTGGTTATATGGCGACAGCCGACGCGCTCTTGCGCAAGCGCGATTATCTCGGGCTGCTCGCCGTTTCAAATCGACACGGCGAAGCGATCGCGCGTGTCGTGCAGCAGGTTCTCGATTTCACCACCAAGAATCCGAACGCGGATTTCGAGCAAGTGCGCGATATCGCCGAGACCGAAGGGACGCGCGTGGCTTCGCATTTGAATAATCGCGTCACTTATCTCGCCGATATCGGGATGATCGCGCCGCTGCTCGGATTGCTCGGCACCGTCATCGGCATCATCACTTCCTTCAGCGCGCTCGGCTCGGGCGACATGGGCAGCGCGCGTTACATCGCGCTCTCGAAAGGCATCAGCGAGGCGCTCTTCAATACTGCCGGCGGCCTCGCCATCGGCATTCCGGCGATGATTTTCTACGCTTTCTTTCGCGGCCGCTCGCAGCGCCTGATCTCGGAACTCGAGTCCGCCGTCACGCACGTGCTGGCCTTGTTGTCGCTGCAACTGGGCAAACGCGGGAGCGATCGCTCGCCGCAATTGCTCGAGCAGGAATTTTAGCCAGCGCGCTCTGCCATGAACCTGCGTAGCCGGACGCCTCTGCAGCATCCCGGGATTCAACTCGCGCCGCTAGTGGACGTGTTGATGCTGTTGCTCATTTTCTTTTTGCTGACGTGGAACGCGGCGCGCAACGAAAATGAGCTCGACGTCAAAATTCCGAAGGCGACGGCGGCCAAGGAAAAGAGTGCGCCGATCGGCGATGTGATCGTGAACGTGAAGGCTGACGGCAATGTGGTGGTGAATCGCCGAACGCTGGCCGGTCCGGAGCTGAATGAGTTGCTCCGCAGCCTGGTGCAACTGAACGCGGAGCAGGCTGTCGTTATCCGCGGCGATGAAGCAGGCGCGTACAAGAATATTGTGAACGTGCTCAATATTTGCAGCGAAGCCGGCGTGACGAATGTCGCCTTCGCGACCGCGAAATGAATTCGTTCCGGCGCATCGCCGGCTTGCTGTTGTGGGCTGGTTTGGCGACTTCCGGAATCGCGCAGGAAGTGCGTCGCGCGCAGCCGGTCGGCGAGCCGCCCGTAGCGCGTGCTGTTCCTGCGGATGATGCGACCCCCACGCCGCATCCAGAGGTCGACGAAAAGCCGTCGGCGCCGGAGGAGTCGGCCGACAAACGGCAATTGAACTACGCGAATGCGATGTTCGGGCGAAAGATGTACGATCTCGCGGTTCCCGAATACGAAAAATACCTCAGCGACTACGGCGGTGGCAGCGGCCGCGCGAACGCGCTGTTTGGCTTGGGTGAGAGTTATCGGCAGCTCGGCAAGACCGCGTCCGCGCGGACGAATTTTCAAAAATTGCTCGACGATTTTCCTGACAGCGAGTTCACCGGCCCCGCCGCCTACGCGCTCGCCGTGCTCGCGTTCGGGCAAAAAGATTACAGCACCGCTCAGCCGCTCTTCCATCGCGCGGCGGCGAAATCGAAGGATGCGTCGGTCGTTCTTTCTGCGCGATATTTTGAAGCGCGCTGTCTCGAATCGCTGAAGCGCGGAGACGACGCGCTCGCGTTGTATCTGCAGGTCACCGACGCGAAGAGCGGTTATCGCGACGATGCCCGGGCGACGGCGGCGGCGATGCTGCTCGCGCGCGGCCGGCGGCCGGAAGCATTAAAACAATACGAAGCGCTCGCCTTCGAAGCGGAAAAGCCGGCGGTGAGAGCAGAGGCCACTGTGCGCGGTGGTTTGATCGCGGTCGACCTGGCCACGGCGGACCGCGGCAAAACGGACAAGGCGATGGCCGACAAAGCGCGCGCTTTGTTAGCGAAAGGGAAAGCAACGGACGGCGCCGGACGATGGAATGGCATCGCGCAGGCGGGGTTGTTGCGCCTGGAATATCAGAGCGGCCAATATTCCCAGCTCGTCGCGGATTATGAAAAGACGGCATCGCAACTGCCGGAGGACGCGAAGCCCGAAGCGCTCCTGCTCGTCGGCAACGCGGAACGGCAGCTCGGCAATAC
>JALYTV010000090.1 GCA_030854105.1 Verrucomicrobiota bacterium
CGCGCCGCACGGCGCGCGCGGATTGAAACACGCAGTCTGACGTGGGCGTAGCGATCACGGGCACGGTCGCGCGCCGCACGGCGCGCGCGGATTGAAACGCGGCGCACTTGCTCTCGGCGGCAGGCGCGGCGTCGCGCGCCGCACGGCGCGCGCGGATTGAAACCGCAAGTCCGGCAGCGACAGTTTGATCGCGCTCGATGTCGCGCGCCGCACGGCGCGCGCGGATTGAAACTCTGATTTCGAGAGACAACGGGCGCAAGAATTGGGTCGCGCGCCGCACGGCGCGCGCGGATTGAAACAACCTGCGAGTCGGTCGCAGGCAATTGTGGGTGTGTCGCGCGCCGCACGGCGCGCGCGGATTGAAACGTCGACGTGACGGCGTGGGCACGACTCGCCGAAGTCGCGCGCCGTACGGCACGCGCATTCCGATCGCGGAAATGCGCGCGGAAGAGGGGAGTGATTGACGCCCTGCGCGTCCGCTCCTACTCTTCGCGCGTGCAAGCTGGGCTTGAGAAGCTCCTCATCATCCAGGATCGCGACCAGAAGATCCGACAATTCCAGGCCGAGGCGAAAACGCTGCCGATGCAGCGCAAAAATCTTGAGGGACAACTTGCTGTCGCCGCCGCCAATCTCGAAGCGGCCAAGCAGCGCGGGAAACATCTCGAGGTCGATCGCAAAAACCTCGAGCTCGATGTGGGGACGCGGCAGGCGAGCATCGCGCGGTTAAAGACGCAGCAGTACGAGACGCGCAAGAACGACGAGTTCGCCGCCATGGGTCACGAGATTCAGCGTTACGAAAAAGAGATCGCGGCGCTGGAAGATCGCGAGCTGGAATTGATGGTGCAGGCGGATGGCGTGAAAGCGGAGGTGGCGACGGAGGAGAAAACCGCCGCGGCCAGGCGCGAGTCGGTCAATCGCCAACTGGCCGCGCTCGAAGAAAAAGGGAAGGTGTTGCAATCGCGCCTGGATGAAATCGTGGCCGACCGCGCGAAATTAGCTGCGGAAGTCGACGAAGATGTGCTGGAGCGTTACGAGCGCTTGTTCGCGAGCAAAGGCGACGTGGCGATTGTCGCGGTCGAGCACGGCGTCTGCACCGGGTGCCACATGAAACTGACGACGCAGACGGTGGTGCGCGCGCGCGGCGGCAGCGAGATTGTCAGTTGCGAGCAGTGCGGCCGCATTCTCTACGCGAGCGAGTGAGCGCGTCGGCTGACGCGGGAGTTTTATTTGGAAACCAGGAAGCCAGGAGTTCCTGCTGCAGCGGCCCTCGCGTAAGCGGAAGCATGTAACGTCGCAACGTTTGGAAGAGTGATTCCGCGAAAGAGGCCCCTCCTGGTTTCCTGGCTTCCAGATTAGAATTCTGCTTTCCGCTAAACGTTGAAGCGGAACTCGATGACGTCGCCGTCTTTGACGACGTATTCTTTGCCTTCGATACGGAGCTTGCCGGCCTCGCGCGCTTTGGCGAACGAGCCGAGCCCGACGAGGTCGTCGTAAGCGGTGACTTCCGCGGCGATAAAGCCGCGCTCGAAATCGGTGTGGATGACGCCCGCCGCCTGCGGCGCTTTGTCACCTTCGCGAATGGTCCACGCGCGCGTCTCTTTTTCGCCGGTGGTGAGATAGGTGCGCAGCCCGAGCAAATGATAAACCGCGCGGATGAGCGCGCCGACGCCGCTCTCGTTCACGCCGAGATCGCGCAAGTATTCCTTCGCTTCTGTCTCGCTAAGATCAACCAGCTCGCTCTCGATCTGCGCGCTGATGACGACGGCTTCGGTGGCGAAATGATTCTTCGCGTATTCCTGAACCGCGTGCACGTGTTGCGCCGCTGCGCTGTAACCGGGGTCGGTCGCCTGAGATTGCGTTTCCGCGCCGCGGCCGGCGACCGCGGCTACAGAGAGCGGGCCGAGGTCGCTCTCGGCGACGTTGCAGGCGAAGAGCGTCGGCTTGGACGTGAGCAGGAAAAATTCGCGCGCGATAATTTTCTCGTCGTCCGACAACGTGAGCGTGCTGGCTGGCTTTCCGGCGTCGAGATGCGGCAATAATTTTTCCAGCACCGCGTTCTCCGCCTTCGCCGTCTTCGAGCCCGCGCGCACTTCCTTCTGCAAACGATCGCGGCGCTTTTGCAGCGACGCGAGATCGGCGAGGACGAGCTCGGTATTGATCACTTCGATGTCGCGCACCGGATCGATGGTGCCGCTGACGTGATGAATATCGGCGTTCTCAAAACAGCGCACCACCTGCACGATCGCGTTCACTTCGCGAATGTGACTGAGGAACTGGTTGCCGAGCCCTTCGCCCGCGCTCGCGCCTTTCACCAAGCCGGCGATGTCGACGAACTCGATCGCAGCCGGCACGATCTTCTGCGAGCCGGAGAGTTTCGCGAGCACATCCAGGCGCGCGTCCGGCACGGTGACGACGCCGACGTTCGGATCGATCGTGCAAAAAGGATAGTTCGCCGCCTGCGCCTTGCGCGTGCGCGTGACGGCGTTGAAGAGAGTGGACTTGCCCACATTCGGCAGCCCCACGATTCCGGCGCTTAGCATAAGCGCGCAGGTTAAGGCGAGAGCTGGGCCGCTGCAACGGAGGGGTTCGAGCGAAGGCCGCAGCGTCTTGATATCATCGATACTACTTTGCAAAGATGTCTTCGGCCCTTCAGCAAAGAGATTACAATGTCGGCGAGAGAAGTCGGCTGGGTTCGTCAATCGTGGCGGCAAAGGCAGCCATCGAAATTTCGAACATCCCAGAGGTCAGCGGGTCACGTTATCCGGCAGGCCCGGCGATGACGCCCATCCCTATCAGGAAAAAGAAGTGAAGCGCAAAATCAACGAGAGCGAAAAATGAAAAAGATCAAAGCCAGCGACTACATCAGGATTGTCGAATGGAGCGAAGAAGACCGCTGCTTCATCGGCAGTGCCCCTCCGCTCATCGGCCAATGCTGCCACGGTAAGAAAGAAGCGGACGTTTATCGCCAGCTTTGCGCCATGGTCGAGGAATGGGTTGATCTTTATAACAATGAAGGGAAAACGCTGCCCAAGCCGAGCGCGGGCAAGGATTACAGTGGCAAGTTCGTTTTGCGCGTTGGCGCTGAACTGCACCGGCTCCTCGCGGTCCGTGCTCTGCAGGCGGGCGACAGCCTCAATAACTATTGCGCCCGGTTGCTCAAGAAGACTGCCTGAAGGCTTCATGGATTCGAACTCGCGATCCGGCACTGCGGTGATCGCGACAGGCGCCGACGCTTCGCAAGCACGGGCAGACTGCCGCGTCTTTTTGTTCTCTGGCGATTTGGCCCCAGTTGGTGAATGATTCGCGGCGCATCGGGCCGTAGTTCAGCTTGGTAGAACGCTTGAATGGGGTTCAAGAGGTCGTGGGTTCGAATCCCGCCGGCCCGACGTTTTCGCGCTGCTGGTCAAGCGCGATCCCACGCGCTCAGGAACGCGTCGGCTAAGAACGGCAGCTCATCGCTGTAGCCGCCTTCGAGCATCGCGGCCGCCGGCACCGCGGCTTCGCGCAGCCATTTTCCGAGCGTGGCGAAATCTTCGCGCTCGAGCGACATCTCCGTGATCGGGTCGTCTATGAACCCGTCGAAGCCGGCGGAGACGAGCAGCAGTTGCGGTTTGAATTCGAGGAGAATTTCGAGCGCCCGTTCGATCGCCTGCATGTGCGGCTCGCGTGGCGCATAAGGCGCGAGTGGAAAATTGTGAATGTTCGCGAACGACTCCGCGCCCGTCATCGGCCACGCTGGAAATTGGTGGACGGACGCGAATCGAATCGCCGCGCTATTCGCGACGATCGCTTCGGTGCCGTTGCCATGATGCGCGTCGAAATCCCAGATCGCGACGCGTTCAACGCCACGTGCCAGCGCATCGAACGCAGCGAGCGCGATGTTGTTGAAATAGCAAAAACCCAGCGGCCGATGGCGCAGCGCGTGATGTCCCGGCGGCCGCATGAGACTGAACGCGCGCTCGCCTTCGACTGCCGCACGACTCGCGGCCAGCGCCGCGCCCGCCGAGCGCGCGGCGTGTTGATAGAGATTTTCGTATGCCGGACAATCTTCATCGAAGTCGCCCGGAGGATGACGAATGATCTCGAGGTGCGCCGCCGAGTGCGCGCGCTTGATTTCCTTTTGCGTCGCGGATTTCGGAGTGATCCATTTCCAATCCGCGTGCCGCTTCTTCAATAACGGGACGGTTTCCAAAATGCGTTGCGGCCGCTCGGGCTTGTCCGCGCGCTCGTAATCCGCGCAACGCGGGTCGTGGGAAATGATCACCGCGTCTAGTGTGCGTGGTATTTCGCACGCGACAATCTGCTTGCGGTCGTGGCCGGGAAGCCACGTAACTCTTGGCGTGCGCGCCGTGTTCATTTCCATCTTGCCGCTGATCGCTATGATCGCGTCGCCTCTTTTTGAAACCAGCATCGTGTCGTCTGAAGTATCGCGGCCGGTGCAGCACGGCTCGTCGATTGTCGAATTCGCCGACAACTCGCTGCTCGTCTCGTGGTATGCCGGCTCCGCCGAAGCGGCGCGCGACAGTCGCATTCTCTGCCGCCGCTCGTTCAATGGCGGAAAGACGTGGGAGCCGACGGAGATCGCAGTCGGCCAGGGCGAGCGCGCGAAGGAAGCCTGGTTTGCCAACAAAGCGGTCGGCAACACCGTGCTCTTTCAGGATTGGCCAAAATCGCTCTGGCTCATTTACGGCAGCGTCACCTTCGGCGGCTGGAGCGACGCGCACGTCGACTACAAAACATCGCGCGACAACGGGCGCACCTGGTCGGAGTCCCATCGCCTCACCAGCGGTTACGGCGATTTGCCGCGCAGCAAGCCGGTCGAACTTCGCGAAGGCGTTTTCCTGCCACTATCGCATTCCGCCTGGCGGCAGTATGCGGCGCTCCTGATCGTTTATCGTGGAAAAATGATGCGCACCGATTATTTCGCGATGCCGGGAACGGAGTTTAGCCATCCCGCTCTGGTCGCTGACGGTGAAAACGTGCTCGCGTTTCTGCGCGCGCGGGGAAAAGGCAAGTTGCAGATCGCGTCGTTTAACGTGCAAAAGCGCGCGTGGGGAAAACCATCGCCAACGAACGTGGCGAATCCGGATTCGCCCGTGGACGCCTTGCGTCTGGTCGACAGTCGCATTCTTCTCGCCGCCAACGACGACGTCAAAGCGCGCAATCCGCTCAGCATCTTCTTGAGCGAGGATGACGGCCGCACGTTTCGAAAATTGCGCGACATCGAAAACGAACGCGGCGAAGAATTCTCCTACCCGGCGTTCATCGGTGCGCGCGACGGCACATTTTATCTCAGCTACACCTGGCACAAACGCGCTGCGATCAAAGTGGCGCACTTCAACGCCGAATGGCTCGGGCTCGCGCCGGTGACAACGCCGTAATTATTTCGCGGCTGGCGCCAGAAAACGAAACTGAGCGCGGGCATCGCGACGGAAATCGCGCTGTCGTTCACCGGAATTTTCTCGCCACTGAGCAGATCGCGAACGTCAGCCGACCCGATCTCGGGCGCGACCTTGAGCGAAAATGTTTTCGGCGCATTCGCGCGATTGAGAACGACGACGACGCGATCGTCGAGATACGCGCGCACAAAAGCGAGCGCGTCGTCCTCGCGCAGCAAAGCGCGCCGACTGCCGTAGCGCAGCGCGGTGAGTTTGCGAAAATCAGCGAGCACCGATTTTTCCGGCGCGCTCAGTTGATCGCCGAAGCGCATGTCGCGGCGATTATCCGGATCGCCCGCGCCGGTCATGCCGAATTCGTCGCCGTAATAAATCATCGGCACGCCGTCGTCGGAGAGCAGGAACGCCTGCGCCATTTCGAGCTTGCGATAATTTTGCGCGTCATGAACGGACGGCGGTTTTTCCCAGCCGACCTCTTCTTCCTTCTCGATTTTCGGATCGGGCAGTTCGCCGTCCGCGTAAGCCATGAAGCGGCCTTTGTCGTGATTGCCGATGAGCGGCGACATGAGCGTGCCTTTGCCGTAAGCGCGCGCGGATGCGGTGAGCGCGTCGTCTAACGACCGGAGCGACGCGGTCTCGGTGCCGAGCGAATCCTTAATCGCGTCGTAGAGCGGGAAATCGAATTGCCCATCGAGCATGTTCGGTCCGACGAACGAATCGATGCCGGCGCGATCCTTGAACGTCTCGCCGACGAGATAAAGGAGGCGCTCCGTTCCAGCCTGATTTAGGACTGGCTCATGGTCGCCCCGCGATGGCCGTGCCGGCCTTTCCCCCTGGCCGACACAGACTGATCGTCGGCTTCGCTAAGGCGTGTTTGATCGGAAGGAGGATAGTTGAAAGAGAATAGGGTCGCCCCGCCTTTTTTGCAATTACTTGTCGACGGAAGCGTTGACTGAATAGAACGGAGCTTCCGCAGAACGCATGGGTGCCCAAGCTGGAGTTTGGGCACCAGAGTCATCCGCGCTGGAAGGCGATCCGTGCGGCATACGAGTGCAAGCAGGGTAAAAAAGAACGAAAAAATGGTGCGCGATGCAGGGTTCGAACCTGCGACTTCTTGCGTGTGAAGCAAGCGCTCTACCACTGAGCTAATCGCGCGGCGCCGGAGACAATAGAGCGGAGGTCGCGCGCTTCAACCGGCGAGATCGCGCGGCGCGCGTTCGTGGCGCCACCAGAGGTAAAGCGCGAGACAAAAGAGGAGCGTGAGCGCGGGTTGGATGGCGTGAACGAGGTGCACGTTTTCCCGCGGGCGCACAATCGAGTTGATAACATCCGCGAGGAGCAGGCCGACGAAAACAGCCGACGCGATCAGACGAAAGGCGAGCTGCGCGCTACTTATCCAGGCGCGCAGAACGAGATAGGTCGCGGGAATTGAAATCAGCACGTAGGTCGACGCTTCAGTGGCGGGACCGAACAAGAGCATCCAGACAAGGCCGAGGCTGAGCGCGAGGAAGACGAGCTCTTCGCGTTGTGCGCGCGCGCGGTTCGCAAGCAGCACGATCACGCCCGCGGTCGCCGCGGCCGCGAGCTGGAGAACGATCCAGCCATGCGCGCTAATCGGGATGCCCGCGATGCGGAGGAGCAGATAGAAATCGCGCCACATGCCGTAGTAATTCATCCCGCGGCGCTTGTCGCCGGCGAGGTGCGCGAGCCAATGGTGATATTCGCCGAACGCGTATGCTGGCGATTGCAACACGAGCGAGAAAAGGAAGAGGCCGGCGAGGCAAAGCGTGAGTCGCCACCAGAGCGCGCGGGAAAAAAGCAATACGAGCAGCAGGCCGACGGCGAGCGGGTAAATTTTCACGAACGCGGCGAGCGCGGCGCAGAGAGCGCACGCCAGCCAGCGCGCTGGGATGATGTGGGCGGCGGCGAAAAGCAAAAAGCCTTCGAGGAGAAGATTCGCCTGGCCGTTGTTGAGATTGTTGAGCGTGAGCGGGAGGGCGAGGAGCAGGAGAAACGCAGTTTGTTGCGCCGAAAATTTCCACAGTTGCCGACTGGCGAAAACGATGGCGCTGACAACAAGCAGCGCGAGCAGCACGCGCCAGACGATTTCCGCCGCCGCGTCGGAGAGTAAACCGAGGGGCGCGAGGAACGCGGCGACGAGCGGGCTGTAAACGAAGCGCGGCCCGGCGTGGGCGTAAATCGGCGCGCCATGCCACCAGTCGCGTCCCGCGTCTAGATAGTAGCCGAAGACCGAGTGCGAACGCGGATGCAGCCCGACGCGAACGCAGATCGCGATGGTGGCGATTCCCCACGCGACCAGCGCGAGAGTGGGCAGCCAGCGTTTCGTTGCCGGCCACGTCGTTCTTCGCTCCATCGCTCCGTTATCTAGAACGAGCGGCGGCGAAGAAAGAGCGAAATGCGGCCGCTATTCCGCAATGGTGATTTTATCGACCACGCGGTTAGCGCCCTGCTCGACGAAATGCACGCGCACGCGGAGATTTTTGCGCAGGCCAGCGGCTTCGATCTTCTTGCCGTCCTTATCGGCGAAAGTGACGTTCTTGCCGATCTGATAACTGACCGGCATGCCGGTGCCGGCGTCGAGCACCAGGGTGGAACCGGGCGTGTACTCATTAATCACGCCGGTCGCTTCCGCGGACGCCGGCACCATGGTGGTGGCGGTGTTCTGAGCCGCCGCGTCGAAAACGACGAGCGCGAAAACAAATACCAGGAATAGTCTGATCATAGTGAACCTCTTCCTTCTAATCGGAAGCAGGCACCCAGGCGGGTGTGTGGGAAGACGCGAAATCGCGCGCGGCATTTGCGCGTGCACCGGGAATCACAGACAGCACGATGTGCGACGATGAAACGCGATCACGTCATTGTCCGGGCTGGGCAGATCGAATTTCTCAAACTCAACGCCGTGAGAACGGAATGGCGCGACGCCTACCATTGGCCGGTCTGTAGTGACGCCGCTCCGTCGGCGTAACACGCTATGATGGCACGGTGGGCATGGAACGGCGACAGAGCGCCCTCGCTCCAAGCACCCTGAACGCGCTGGCTGAGGGCCGTGCGTTAGCCGACACGATCAGCGGCGAAGTTTTTGCGAGATGGGCGCGCAGATTATCTTGCGGGTAATGCACGCAGTCGTATTGCCAGCGCACTTTATGAAATTAATCCTCGCGCCGTGACCGCTGTTTCCCTCCTCGCCGCCGCCGCCCACGCGAAAACGATGAATCTGCCGAATGATGATTTCACGATTGCGAAGATCACGATTCCCGATTCGTGGAGTCCCGAAGAAGTCAACAACGGCGTAGCCGGCACGAGCAAGGAT
>JALYTV010000031.1 GCA_030854105.1 Verrucomicrobiota bacterium
GAAGTGCGGACCGCACATTAAGGAATTCATCGGGGATTGCGGACTCCGGAGGCCGGGTAGATCGGAGCATCTCCGTGGACACCCTGCATTTTCACCTTACGCGCGAGCCGGAGCAAGGCGCTGACCCGGCGAATCTTTTCCTCGAAGGGAAGCTGAGCAAGGGCGCGGCGCATTTCCGTTTTCATGGGTTTGGCAGAGTTAGATTATATCGGCGCATAATTTCGTCCAAGAGCATTCTGTCGATCTTGGTTTGCTCCATCATCTGTTCGATCCTGGCGAGATCTTTGTGCCCCCCTACGCTCGCGGCGATGACGATGATGTATTCGGGACGGAAGACCTTCGCGGGCGCGCCTTCGAATTCGATCGCCGATGGATCATCATCGCCGGCCAGATCAACATATAAGCCATCCCGCTCCAGAGCAGCAGCGCGCGGATGTGCGCCAGCCCCGCCGCCAGACAACCCACTGCCACCAGAATGAGAAAGCGGCGCATCTGGTAACGCGTTTCGCTGCGCTCCAACTCCGTCAGGTGCAACGCCTCCCGCATCCCGTACGCATGCGCGTAGAGCGCATATAGCGCCGCATACACCGCCGCGAACCCCACGCCATAGAGATCTCACACGGGGTTCAACGATGATCGAGTCGTACGCACGTATGATTGAATCTTTTCCGGATTCGGATGTGAGATGCTTGGCATTAGTGCGAACGATGAGCGGCCAAGAAGTCAACGCAATCGTCGCTCCGGTACGCGGAATGATCGTGTACGAGCCACCCGCGCTCCTCCAACGCACCCCTTAGAAAAGACTTTGTCAGGTGTTGCCAATGCCTAACATTGGCATGCTCGGGTGAACTTGTTATGCATGAACGTTATGCAAACGAGCTAACCCCGGCGAAACGCCTAATACGCGACCCTAACGGGATTCGAACCCGTGTTACCGCCGTGAAAGGGCGGTGTCCTAGGCCACTGGACGATAGGGTCGAGCGGAGCCCCGAATATCTGACTGCGATGCGAGGTTGCAAGCGATCTTCGGTCGCGTTCCGCCCTACAATTTTTCAATGATTTCTGCCGTGCGCGCGGTCGCGCCTTGATGCAGGGCAATCACTTCCCCCGCGCGGCGGACGCTCTCTGCACGCGCGATCGGGTTGGCTAATAGACGACCCGCTTCCTCCGCCAGCGATTGCTCATCGGTGACCTCCGTCGCTCCCTGCGACGCCAGTAAGGCCTGCGCGAGCGCGTCGAAATTCTCCATGTGCGGCCCGAACAATACCGGCTTGCCGGCGACGATGGCTTCCACGGGATTCTGTCCACCGCGCGCGGTGATGCTTTTGCCGATGAAAACGACGGTCGCGACCGCGTACCAGTTCGCGAGCTCCCCGGTCGTATCGAGCAGCAAACAATCGCAGGCGCCGGCATCCGTCGCCGAGCGACGCGCGAAGCTCACTTTCTGTTTCCGCAGGCTTTCTTCCACTTGCGCACTGCGTTCGATATGGCGCGGAGCCACGATAAGAAAGAGATCGGGAAAACGCTTTCGGAGAGTGACAAACGCGGCCGCCAGGATTTCCTCTTCGCCAAAGTGGGTGCTGCCACCGAGCAAAACAGGACGGGAGGATGCGACACGCTCGAACGTTTCCCGTATCTCCGGCGAAATCGTCGCCGGCGCCGACGCGGTATCGAACTTGATGCTGCCCGTTTGGAAAATGCGGGAAGCCGCGACGCCGAGGGCCTGCCAGCGTGGGACATCCGCTGCCGCCGGCACGCAGACGGCCGAGAGTTTTTGAAAGAACGGCGCGACGAAAAATCTCGCGCGCCGGAAGCGACTTTCCGAGCGCCGCGAAAGGCGGGCATTTGCGAGCATGATCGGGATCGATCGCAACGACGCCTCGCTCACCATGTTCGGCCAGACTTCGGCCTCGATGAGAATGATGCGCCGCGGTCGAATCGCACGAAAAGCGCGTCGCATGATTGGATAAAAATCCAGTGGCGAATAAATCACCTGCAGCCACGATTCGGCCGCGCGCAGTGCCATCGCGTGCGCGGTGGTGGTGGTGACGGTCAGCACGCAGCGCAGATCGGGTCGGCTAACGCGCAACGCACCCGCGAGTTTCAGCGCAATCGCCGTCTCGCCCACGCTCACGGCGTGAATCCAAGTGGGCGGACACGCGCAATTCTGCCGGGCAAAATCGCGCGGATAAAACCCGAGCCGCGCGCCGAAGCCATCGCGATATCCACCGCGGCGAAACATTTTCCCGAGATAATTCGGCAGGAAAAAAAGCAGCCCGATCGGCCAGAGCAAATTGTAGAAAAATCGAATCATGCTTTGGCGAGGAACAGCACTTCGGTCGCGCCGTAAGCGCGCGCACGAATCACCCGCCAGGGCAGATGCGGTGGCATCGTCTCCGTAGGCGGTTTTTCCAAAACGAAAGTCCCGTCGTTAGCCAGCGCGCACAGCAGACGATCGCTTTGCAAGAGCAGTTCCGTAAAGGTCGCTCCCTGCGCAGTGCGCTCATAGGGAGGATCGGCAAAAATGATATCGAAGGTGTCCGTCTGCGGGCGCTGCTCGAGAAAATCGAAGGCGTCCTGTTGCCGCACGCGACCTTCGAGGCGCGCGAGCCCGAGATTTTTTTCGATGGCGCGCGCGGCGGTGCGGTCGGAATCGACAAAAACTGCTGCCTTGGCCCCGCGACTGAGCGCTTCGATCCCGAGCCCGCCCGCACCGGCGAAAAGATCCAGCACGCTCGCCTCCACGATCGCGTCGCCGAGGCTCGAAAAGATCGCCGCCTTCACGCGATCCATCGTGGGTCGCACGCCGTGCGCCGGGACCGTCAGTTGCAATCCGCCGGCCGATCCACCGATCACTCTCACGGCGAAGGCGAAGGCGTCGGTTTCTCTCTTTTCTTTTTTCCGCGCCCCAGAAAACTATCGAGCATGCTGCCGAGATCGCGCAGCTCCGGGCCAATGACGCGCTGCATTAAATCCGTCTTCGGTTTCGACATCGTGCCGGTGATGTGGAACGGCAGCGCATAGAGGCCCGGCTCATCGGTCGCGATAAAATTTTCGCGCACGCCGCGAAAAAGCTGGCCGCGGATTTTTTCGTTAATGGTGAGGGTCGCTTCCAGCTTCAGATTGCCCTCGAGCGTGATCGTGCCGGTGCAATGGAGCCGCAGATTACTCGATTGCAGCAGCAGATCGTCGACCAATATCCTGCCTGGTTCGAGGTGGTAATGCGCTTCCGCCTGGGTGAGATCGAGCTGACTGAGTTCCGGGATTTGCAGCAACTGACCGATCACGGCCAGCGCGCCGACCTGCTGCACATGTCCATCGCGTAGCGCAATCGTCCCCGCGCCAGTGATGGCGTCGGGAATCTTGCCGGACGCATCGAGTGTTCCCTCCAGGAGGCCGCGCACCATTCCCGGCGGACCGCCCGCGCGCGTCACCAGTTCGTCGGCGTCGATTTTCGAAAAATGGCTGTGCGTTTCAAACGGCGCGTCCGCTTCTTCCGGCGCGATGCTGAAGCTGCCGGCGAGTTCGCCCTTCGCTAAAACGACGCTGAGTTTCGGCAACTCGACCCTCGTGCCGTCGTAACGCACCGGGGAACGAAGCCGGGTGAGAAAGACGCGGTCGCGCAGCGAGGCCTGCCCGACGGAGACGTCGCCGCTCAAAGCGATGCCATTGCGCACGGACGAGCGAAATTGCACTTCGTCGAAGAGCGCGACGTTGTTGCCGTCGTGATCGAGAAAATGAAAACTGCCGTCGACCAGTTTCACGCGCCGAATCTCCGGCTGCGCCACCGCGAAGTGAGGTCGTGGACTCGGCGGCGACGCCGGTTCGCGTAAAGGCGCAGAGGCCTTTGCGGGCGCTGGCGATTGGTCGTTAGCGATCTGCGGTTCGTTCAAAAGCGGCGGGTGCGAGGGCAAATGCCACTTGCCGTTTTCGTCCTGCGGCCACACCACCACGGGGTGAATCAGCGCGACTTCTTTCACGATCAAGGGCCGGCGGAAGAGCGAGAAAAGTTTGACGCGCAGGCGAAAATTTTTCGCATTCAAAAACGATTTTCCCGCGGGCGTACCGTCCGCCACGGTGATGCCGCTGAGTTTCAAGCCCGACCATGGCGTCACGCTGATGCGCTGGATGTGCAGTGGCAGACCGACCCGCTGGCTGAGTTCCTGCTGAATGGTGGCTTGTGTGCTTTTCGATTGGACGTAGAGATTCACGCCCAACAGGAAAAGAGCCATGCTCCCCACCAGGCATAACAAGACCAGTCCCACGATGCGGCCGACGCGTCCCATTAGGGGATTTTAGCGAGCGCGCTCTCGCAGAAAAGCTCCAGTGCAAGACATTCTCGTTATTTTAAATCCGGCGGCGAACAGTCTGCGCGCGGAACGCTGGCGGAAACGCGTGGAAAAAATCGCCAGCGGCGTGCCCATTTGCCGCACGGAATTTGCTGGCGAAGCGGAACAGATCGCGCGCAAGGCCGTGCGCGAAGGATTCCGTCGCGTCGTGGCCGCGGGCGGCGACGGCACCATCAACGAAGTGGTGAACGGGCTGGCTGGCAGCGACGCGGCCCTCGGTGTGCTGCCGCTCGGCACGATGAACGTGTTCGCGCACGAGCTCGGTTTCGGTTCCACCAATCTCGAGCAGTGCTGGCAGACGATCCAGCACGGTCGCAGCCGCATGGTCGATCTGCCCAGCGCAAACGGAAAGCATTTCGTGCAACTCGCCGGCATTGGCCTCGACGCGCAGGCGGTCAAGGAAACGAGCGCGTCGGCTAAGCGCAATTTCGGGCCGCTCAGCTACCTGATCTCCGCCGCCTATATCGCCGGGCGGACGCCGCCGCGGCTGACGATCACGTGCGAGGAAGCGGCGTCGACCGAAGTCTCGTTCGTATTAGTCGGCAACGGCCGGCTCTACGGCGGGCCGTTCCCTTTTTTCAAACGCGCCGCCATGACCGATGGAAAACTCGACGTGCTGCTCTTCAAGCAAATCGGCTATCTCGATATCATCCGCTATTTGCGCGAGGTGATCTTTACCCCCGCCATCACTCTGCCCGAGGTGGAGTATTTACAGACGACACGCTTGCACGTCTCCTCCGACGAGGAGGTGCCGGTCGAGGTCGACGGCGAACTGGTGGGGAACTGCCCGGTCGAGTTCAAAATGACCGATTTCGGCCTCAAAGTGCTGGTGCCCGCGTAACAACCGTCGACAGTTTTGGGCGAGTGCGATAATCTCGTTCCATGCGTCTGTCAGGACGGAAAATTGCGCAATTCACGCGGACCTGGTCGCCCGCGCCCCGCGTCGTCCTGCTCTCGCTCATCGGCGCAAATGTCGGCGCGTTTCTCGTGCAGCTCGTGCTCGATTCCTGGAATCCCGATTTCACCGCGCAATACCTCGGGCTCAGCCACGATGGCGTCAGCAACGCTTACGCCTGGCAGTTTTTCTCCGCGCTTACGCTCTGTCACAGCCCGTGGCAATTCTTCCTCGACCTCGGCGTTCTTTACCTGATCGGACGCGACGTCGATACCATCATCGGGCAGCGGCAATTACTTTTCCTCTATCTCTTCGGCGCTTTCGCCGGCGAACTTGGGCATCTGTTTCTCATGCCGACGGAGACGGTGCTCTTCGCCGCCAGCGGCGGGGTGGCGGCGGTCTTCGCGGCTTATGCGACCATTTTGCCAGAGCTCGAATTATCGACGCTGCTGCTCTTCGTCGTCCCGGTGCGCCTGAAAATTCGCCGCGCCGCCCACATCGTGCTGTTTGTCGCGGTAGTGCTGATGCTTTTCGATCGCCGCGGCGTGGTCGGACATAGCGCGTATCTCGGCGGCGCGCTCGCCGGTTTCCTCTACGCGCACGTGCTCGGCTTCGGGCGGACGTCTTTTATCCAGCGTGCTCTGCGGCAACGACGCCTGGAGACGGCGCGTTTACAGGAGATGACACCGGAACGTTTCCTCGCGGAAGAAATCGATCCGCTGCTGGAGAAAATCTCACGGCGCGGCATGCATGGTCTGTCGCGCCGGGAGCGCCGCCTGCTGGAGCTCGCGCGCGAGAAAATGATTTCGCCCGCCGACGGCTAGTCGAGCGGCGCGGCGCGGTTACGCTCTCAGCCGCATGGCAGGCAACTCCTGGATTACTTCGCTGGTGCAGCAGTCGCTTCACCACGAGCAAGTCGCGCGCACGCTCGAGCGCCTCGAGGAGAAATGGAACGGTCCCGGGAATCTCGCGGAGACAATCGCTTCGTTCCCTCTCGGACCCGACGCGCTGATTCATTTGCTCGCGGTTTCCAGTCCATCCGCCGAACGCGTCGTGCGCGACCCGGAGTTGCTGCCGTGGTTGATCGCTCCCGAAGTCGCGGACACACCGCGCAGCTACGGAGCGATGCTCGCGCAGATGCGCGCGGGCGGCGCGCAGGAAGCAACCGACAATTTCCGCGCGCTTCGCCTTTGGAAAGGTCGCGAGACCACTCGCATCGCCTTGCGCGAAATCATCGGCGCGCCCATCGAGGAGACGACCGCCGAGCTATCCCAGTTGGCGGAAATTTGTCTCGGCGTTGTTTTCAAATATTGGCGCGAACAGTTGCGCACGCGCTTCGGCGATCCCGGCACGGACTTCTCCGCGCTCGGGCTGGGGAAACTGGGCGGCCGCGAACTCAATTACAGTTCCGACATCGATCTCATTTTCTTCTACGGCACGGAAGGATCGGTTTCGCCGCGCGTCTCGGTGCACGAGTGGCATAACCGCCTCGCGGAATCGATCATCAAGACATTTTCGCAGAGCGATCCGCACGGCGCCTTGTTTCGCATCGATCTCCGCTTGCGACCGGAAGGGACAACCGGGCCGCTCACGCGTTCGTTCGAGAGCATGGAAAATTACTACGCCGGCTTTGGCGAAACGTGGGAGCGACTCGCTCTCATCAAAGCGCGGCGCGTCTGCGGCAGCGAAGAGCTCGGCTACGAATTCCTGCGGCAACTGCAGCCGTTCGTTTTTCCGCGCAACCAGACGCCCGAGCTGCTCGAAGAAATTGCCGCCTTAAAAAACCGGATCGAACGCCAGACCACGGACGAGCTCAATGTGAAACTCGGGCGCGGCGGCATTCGCGAGATCGAGTTCATCGCGCAGACACTGCAATTCATTCACGGCGCGCGCCACGCTTTTCTCCAGGAGACGAGCACGCTGAAAGCGTTGCGGGCGATCGATGAACTGGAACTGCTGCCGCACGCCGACATCCGCACTTTGATTCTGGCGTATCGCTTTCTGCGTCGACTCGAGCATCGGATCCAGATCGAAGCGGAGCGACAAACACATTCCATTCCGACCGACGACATTGAACGCCGACGGCTCGCGCTCAGCCTCGGATTTGCGTCAGCCGACGCGCTCATGCACGAATTCGCGCGTGCGACTGAAGGTGTGCGAGAAATTTTTTCGCGCCTCGTCAGCGGGTCGACGGCGATGCCGATCGCCAGCTACACTTTTTTCGACGATCGCGAACGAGCCGAACGTTCCTTCGATGACTTGGCGAAAGCTTCGACGACGTTTCATGTCGCCCCGCGCACGCGGCAGATTTTTCGCAAGCTGCGGCCGCTGTTGTTAGGGGAACTGAAACGCTCCGCCGATCCCGACGCTACGCTCACTGCGGTCGTGCGCTTCATCGAAGCCTTCGGGCTGCGCAGCCTGCTCTACGAATTGCTGGTCGCGAATCCGAAATTTCTCGAGCTGCTCGTACGGATGCTGGATGCGAGCACCTTCGCCACGCAATTGCTGGTGCGACATCCAGAGATGCTCGAAGAGGTCACGCGTAATGAAGACCTCGATCGCTCGCTGGCGGTGAACGATTATCTCCGGTCGTTAGCCGACCCGATCGGGCGTAAAGATTTCGCGGCGTTGCGCGCTTTTCGTCAGGCTCGCGTACTTCGATTGATCCTGCGCGACGTGCTCGGTTTGTGCGAGCTGCGCGGATTTTTTTCCGAACTCAGCGACCTCCTGGAAGCCTGCACGCTCGCCGCGCTAAAGATGGTGGAGGCGCACGACCTCACCGTCATCGCGATGGGAAAATTCGGCGGCCGCGAGCTGACTTACGGTTCCGACCTCGATCTCATGTTTGTCGGGCAGGATCATCGCGCCGCGCAGGAATTAATCACCGCGCTCTCGACCTCCAGCGCGGAAGGGATGATCGCGTCGGTTGACGCCCGGCTTCGTCCCGAGGGCGAGAATGCACCATTGGTCGGGACGCTTGATGCGTTTGTGAATTACTATCGCGGCCGCGCGCAATTTTGGGAGATTCAGGCGCTCACTCGCGCGCGCCCCATCGCCGGCGCGGAAGCCGAGCGCTTTCTCGCTGTCGCAGACGCTTCCTGGCGCGAAGCCGGGCGCGATCCGGAGTTGTTTTCCAAAATCGACACGATGCTCAATCGCATGCGCGCGGAGCGAAAGCGCGGGACCGATTTCGAGAACTTCAAGACTGGCGTGGGTGGAATCGTCGAAGCCGAATTTTTGGTGCAGGCACTGCAGATGCGAATGGGTTTGCGGGAACCTTCCATGTTTTCGGTGATCCCAAAATTAACCGACGCGCTCACCCGGGAGGAGGCCGGGGCGCTGACGCAAGCCTACCTTTTTCTGCGGCATTGCGAGACGACGCTGCGGCGCTGGGAAAATAATTCCGCATCCGCGCTTCCGGCGGAGGAAGGAGAACAGGCGAAACTGGCGCGGCGCATGAAATTCGCAGATCGCGTCGCCTGGCAACAGCGCTACGAAGAATCGCGCGCGACCATTCATCGCATCTACGAGACGCGCATTACCGGTTCAGCCTAGGCGGAACAAATGAAACACGGCGCGCAGCACGAGGAAACTCACCAAAAGGCCGATGCCAACGACGAGCGCGAGCAAGCCGAGGATCGCGCCGAGAAAAATCCAATCGCCAGTGCGACGACGGTGCGGCTCGCCCAGATGCGCGCGCAGCATGGCGTGATTGCGCGTATTCGATTTGAACCAAAACGAGAACGCGTCGCCTGCCACCGGGATGATGCCGACGACTTCATTGATCAGGATATTTAGCGACATGCGCGCGAGCAAAACCTTCGGCACGCCGAGGCGCGCGGCCTGAATCAAAGTCAGCGCTGACACCAGCGCCGACGCGGTGTCCCCGATGCCCGGGATGAGACCGATAAGCGGATCGAGGCCGAAACGGAACTTCGTGCCAGGAAGACGCAACAGCTCGTCCATGACGAGCGCGACCCAGCGAAACAGCGGCTCGGCGCGCGAAGGCGGTGACTCGGGCGGAAGCCGCTCCCACTTCACTTCCTTCGCTTCACTCATACCGAGATCCGCGCGTTAGCCTACCCGTTCTTAGCCCGGGATGCCTTTGAGCATCTCGGTATTGGTCGGAAATTTCTTTACGAACATGAGGAGGCGCTCAATCGCTTCGCCAGGCTTGTGACCGGCGAGGCCGCGACGAATGAGATTGATTTTCTCGAGCTCCCACGGCTGCAGGAGCAATTCTTCGCGGCGCGTGCCGGAGAGGAAAATATCGACAGCCGGATAAATGCGCTGATCGCTGATCTTGCGATCGAGCACGAGTTCCATATTCCCGGTGCCTTTGAATTCCTGGAAGATGAGTTCGTCCATGCGGCTGCCGGTTTCGATGAGTGCGGTGGCGACGATGGTGAGCGAGCCCGCTTCTTCGGTATTGCGCGCGGCGGCGAAAATTTTGCGCGGTATCTCCATCGCGCGGGCGTCGATGCCGCCGCTCATGGTGCGCCCGCCGCCGCCCGTCGCGTTGTTGAACGCACGGGCAGTGCGCGTAATGGAATCGAGCAGGATAAACACGTGCTTCCCGGCTTCGACCAATCGCTTCGCGCGCTCAGCCGCGAGCTGGGCAATGCGGGTGTGGCTCTTGATGTCGCTGTCGTTCGAGCTGGCCATGATTTCCGCGTGCGGGCAGGAGCGGCGAAAATCGGTCACTTCTTCCGGGCGTTCATCCACCAGCAGGATGATCAATTTCATCTCCGGATGATTTTTCACCACCGCGTCGGCGATGTGGTGCAGGAGTGTTGTCTTCCCCGTGCGGGGTGGCGCGACAATGATTCCGCGCTGGCCCATGCCGAGCGGCGTCATCAAATCCATAATGCGCGTGGTGTAACGATCCGGGACCGTCTCCAGCTTGATCCGTTTATTTGGATTAATGGTGGTGAGCTCTTCGAACGGACGCAGACCGGTATACTTGGTCGGCTCGTCGTCGTTGACCTTGAGCAGCTTGGTGAGCTGCGGCCCGCGATTGCCGCGGCGCGTCTCGCCCTGAATCCACATGCCGTCGCGCAAATTGAAGCGGCGCACGACTTCCGGCGTGACGAAAATATCCTGCGGTGTCTGCACAAAATTGCGCTTGGGATCGCGCAAGAAACCGAAGCCCTTACCGGAAATCTCGATGATGCCTTCGCCGAACTCCGGTTTCTGCTGATTCGTGTCGCCCTCGCCTCCTGCGGCGGCGACGCCACTGTCGGCGGCGTAGTCGCTGGCCACCTGATCGCCACCATCGGGATGATTGTTATTATTGTTTCCGCCGAGGTCGCGATCGCGCTCATAGCCACCGCGATTGCGGCCAAAGCGGCGGCGGGGACGGCGGCGGCGTTGCGGCGTTTGCGGTTGGGCTTGTTCGCCCCGTGCTTCGCGTTCCATGCGATCGTCGGCGGCAGTAGGCTTCGCGTCCGCAGGCGGGCGGGCCTCGTTTGCCAAAGGCTGTTTCTCGGTTTCGTCACTCATAGGAAATGTGTTTAGCGCAGTCGATCGCGCAGCCGCGGCGCGGCGTGATTTTCTTACGCTGGCAATTTTGCCAGCACTTCGTCGGGAATCTCTAGGTTGGAATAGACGTTCTGGACGTCATCGTCGTCTTCGAGCGCGTCGCACAAGTGCATAATCTGCTGCGCCGCTGCCTCATCGTCGACGACCGTGGTCGTGTCAGGGATAAAGGTAAACTTCTGACCGCTCGTGCTGACGCCAGCGTTCCTCAGCGTCTCAGCTACAGCGTAGAGCTGATCGGGAGCGGTCTGGACAACATACAGGTCGTCGTCGTTTGTCAACTCCTCCCCGCCCGCTTCCAGCACCAGCTCCAGCAATTCCTCCTCCGCAATCGACGCGCGCGGCACCGTGATCTGCCCCCTGCGATGGAACATATAGGAAACGCTGCCGCTGCTGGCGAGATTGCCAGCGTGCTTGGTAAAAATTCGGCGCAATTCCGCCGCGGTGCGATTTTTGTTATCCGTCGCTGCTTCTACAATCACCGCCACCCCTCCCGGCGCGTACCCTTCGTAAACGATCTCATCGAAATGCTGCGCCTCCGCGCCCTCGCCGGTGCCGCGCTTGATCGCGCGCTCGATGTTGTCATTCGGCATGCTGGCGTTGCGCGCAAACTGAATCGCGCTACGCAAACGCGGATTACCGTCCGGATCGCCGCCGCCGGTTTTCGCGGCGATGGTGATCTCCTTCGACAACTTACTGAAAAGCTGACCGCGCTTGGTATCGAGAGCGCCTTTGAAGCGCTTAACCTTTGACCATTTACTATGTCCCGCCATGGGATGAAATGCTGTTGCTGGTAAGTCCCCTGGCCAGCGATCGACTCATTGCTCGGACGGGCGCGCCTCGAACAAGAGCTGCTAGCGAGGAGGCGGACTAACTACCGCAATGAATCTTAGCCGACCCGATTTGTCAACGTTTACGCCGCCACGGTAGCGGCATTAGTTTGCATCGAAACGATACGCCGAACTGCTTCGGCAACTGCGCCGTTACCGACCCCCGCGCGTCGCCGTTATCCGCGCTGCTTGTCACTCGCATGGCTTGTCATTCCGAGTTGCTTGTCATCCCGAGCGGAAGCCGAGGGATCTTCCGAGGTTCGAAAGCGCGGGAGCAAAAGGGGGATTCCTCGCCGTCTGCGCGGCTCGGAATGACAAAAGCGCACGCGGCTTGGGACGACAAGGCGCGCTGACGCGACGCGGTTCGGAATGATAAAACGCGCGGGCCTCAGAATGGCCGGGCGCTCCCGACTCGGTACGGCGACGCGCGCGCCTGGCTCGAAGCGCGACCGGCGCGGAACCACCAGGAGATTCGGCGCGCACGCGCCTTAGAGAAGAAGGAAGCGCATGTCGTCGCGCGGATGCGATGTCAGTGCGACGCGGGAACGTTAGCCGACCCGATCTGCCGGTCGTGCTCCGTTTGCCTTGAAACGGCGCCAACTACTTTTCTGACGACGCTTACGCCGCGACCGCCGAGGCCGCACGTTTCCGCGCCGTCGCGTCCAGAATACGCTTCCGCAAACGCAGCGACTTCGGCGTCACTTCCACGTATTCATCGGAGTCGATATATTCGATCGCGCGCTCCAGGGACATGCGCAACGGCGCTTCCAACTGAATGCCTTTGCCGTCCCCCTGGCTGCGCATGTTGGTAAGGTGCTTCGCCTTGCACGGGTTCACGGGTAGGTCTTCCGGACGCGCGTTCTCGCCCACGACCATGCCGGTGTAAACTTCCTCCTGCGGCCCGATGAAGAGTTTGCCGCGCTCCTGGATGTTATTGAGCGCGTAGGCTGTGCTCGTGCCCGGCTCCATCGCGATCATCACGCCGCGACTGCGACCTTCAATCTCGCCCTTAAACGGCGCGTATTCGCGGAAGAGGTGACTCATCAAACCTTCGCCGCGCGTGAGGTTGACCAAATCCGTTTCGAAACCAATGAGACCGCGTGTCGGCACGATCGCTTCGATGGAAACGCGGTTCGCGTGGTGATCCATGCCGACGACTTCGCCTTTTCGACCGGCGAGCGATTGCATGACGTCGCCGACGTTGGCGTTCGGGACTTCGACATAAAGATTTTCGAGGGGCTCGAGTAGTCCACCGTTGGCGTCGCGCTGGAAAATGACTTCGGGCCGCGAGACCATCACTTCGTAGCCTTCGCGCCGCATCTGTTCGACGAGGATCGCGATCTGCATTTCGCCGCGGGCGTTTATCTCAAACGCGCCCGCCGCTTCGGTATCCTTCACCTCCAAAGAGACGTTGCCGCGGGTCTCGCGAATGAGGCGCTCGCGCACGTGGCGCGCGGTGACGAACTTTCCTTCGCGGCCGGCAAACGGGGAATCGTTCACCAAAATGCGCATGCGAATGGTCGGCGGATCGATGTCGACGAACTGCAAGGCGGCCCGCTCTTCGCGGTCGGTCAAAGTTTCGCCGATGAAAACATCCTCGAAACCAGTGAGCCCGACGATGTCGCCGGCACTGGCATTCTTCACTTCCGTCTGGCCGAGACCCGAGAAGGTAAACAACTCCGTGACCGTTGCGCGCTCGCGGTCGCCATTGCGATGAATACAGACGATCGTGTCGCCTACGCTCACGCGTCCGCTGACGATGCGGCCGAGCGCGATCCGACCGAGGTAATCGCTGTAGTCGAGATTGGAGACGAGCATTTGGAAGAAAGGATCGGGGGAAATGGTCGGCGGCGGAACGTATTTAATGATCGCCTCGAAGAGCGGCGTCATGTTATCGCTGTTCTCGTGCACTTCCCGCATGGCAAAGCCGTTTTTGGCGCTGGCGTAAATGATCGGGAAGTCTAACTGCTCATCGTTGGCTTTGAGTTCGACGAAGAGATCGAACACCATGTCGAGCACCTTGTGGGGACGCGCGTTCTCGCGATCGACTTTGTTGATGACGACGATCGGTTTCACCTTGTTTTCTAGAGCTTTGCGCAGAACGAAACGCGTCTGCGCCTGCGGGCCGTCGTGCGCGTCGACGACGAGCAAAACACCGTCGACCATTTTCATAATGCGCTCGACTTCGCCGCCGAAATCGGCGTGGCCAGGCGTGTCGACGATGTTTACGCGATAGCCGTTCCACTGGAAGGCGGCATTCTTGGCGCGAATGGTGATACCCTTCTCGCGCTCGAGATCCATCGAGTCCATCATGCGCTCCTCTATTTTTTGGTTGGCGCGAAAGGTTCCGGACTGACGCAGCAACTGATCGACCAGCGTGGTCTTGCCGTGGTCGACGTGCGCGATGATGGCGATGTTGCGAATCTTATCCATGAGAAGCGGGTTTCTGAGCGGCCGCGTCGACCACCGGGCTTGGAAAGAGCAGGCGACACGCCTGCGCTAAACTTGCGAGCGCCGAATATGCGGGCGGAACAGCGTTTCGTCAAACGAGCCGCTCTAAAAGCAAAGCGGGTCAGCGGTCTCCCGCCGGCCCGTTTGAAATGCTACAGCTCGAACGCTAGGCGTGCCGACGCACCCTCTGGAGCCCGACGAGGACTGCCGTTCCCGCGAACAATAACAGGATCGAGCTAGGCTCTGGAACCGCATTGACGTTGATATTATCCACCAGTAGAGCCGATGGAGAATCATCGCTAGGGTTACCGGCATCGACCATACCCAAGCCGAAGGAATAAGTGCCGGTCTGGGTGATGCTAATGTTCATCGTCAGATAGTTTGTCTGGGAACCAAACGGGTTGCTGCTCCCGGGCGTATTCGACTGCGCGCTCAAAACATCCGTGATTACAGCAAGGGAAGGTGTGCCGCTATTCAGTTGGAGCGTATAAAACGCGAAGTCCTTGTTCCCGCTGCCATCATTGGGTTCCTGAGTCATGAAGTCGTAGTCGAACGAGATCGTTTGACCCGCAGTCAACACGCCCAGATTAATGGTGAAGCCGGACCCCTGTTTACCCGTCGTGCTGCCATCCAGAATCGCCCCTGTCGAGACGCCGAAAAACGACGCCAGCGTCGCTGCTGGCACCGAATTATTGCCGGACTGATTGGTATAGCCAGCTTGGTTATCCGTGCTTCCACTGGTCGAATTGATCGTCGTCAGGAGCAATTGCTTGCTCCCTTCAGTTGCGTTAATGCCAAAATATGAATTCTGGATGCCAGCATCGCCAGTGATCGCCTCATTCGGTCCGAATGTGCCGCTCTCGAAGCCCTCTACGGTCACACCTTGACTCGAAGCAGCCAAACCCAGCAATAAGCCTACCGCTAAGAGCATGACTCGGCTCCCTATTTTCACTTGTGCTTTCATAGTTTTTCGTTTCTACCTTTTGCGGGTCCTCTTACGGGATACTGAAGTTGCTGGTGCTGGTGGACGTACCCGCGGCGTTGGAGACACGGATGCGTCCGGTGGTCGCGGTACTCGGGACGGTCGCAACCAACGTTGTAGACGATAGCACGTTAATGGCGCTGGCGGGTTTATTGTTAAACGTCACGCCGGTGCTCGAATTGAAGTTCGTCCCGGTGATGGTGACAAGCGTCCCTGCCGGACCATGACTAGGACTGAAGCTCTTGATCGTCGGCTTGCGGAAAGCGATCGCATCGGAACGATTGCCCACGCCGTTATGCAAGTGGATCAACAATACGCCGATGGAGCCATTATTGCGGACGTTCGCGCCGTTGTAATTGGCCTGAAGTCCCGCGCCCGAGAGGTCGGGGTATACACTTGGCTCGTAGTTCCCTTGGGTGACATCGAAGCCAGGGTTGGCCAGGTCGTAGGTTAATTCCGGAGTTGTATCGACCAGATGGCCGTTCCGATCATAGGTCTCAACGCGATAGTTGAACGCGGTCCCGTAACTGTAAGGGGCCTTGCCGACCATGCTCAGCTGCGCGGCATCCACCGATATCAGCGTTGCGCTGTTGTTGAAGATGTTCGTATCGAGCTGGGCCGGGTCGATGCCGTTGGTGAAGTAATTCGAAGTCGCAGAATTGCTTGGCGTGGCCAAATCGAGCACGACCGGAAAGTAGACGTTGTCTATATTTCCTTGGGCAGGCGGGAGGACCGCGTTGCCGAAGGAATCCAGAAGGATCGTGAAATCGTCAACCCCGTCCTGATTGGCATCGATTTGTATACGCCGGTCGCCGAGATCGTAACCAGCCGGAACGGTATAATCGCCGAAGCCATCGATAGCGAAGGTGATGGTCGTCAACGTCACGTCGCCCGCGTTGTTCACGTAAGTAGCATAATCGCTCGTTACGCCCACATACTTAATCACGTTTGGGTCAGTCGGCGCACTGGGGGAACCAACGGAGGCGCTGGCATACTGCAATTCGAGTGGCTTGACCAGACTAATGATGTCGAAGCCAGCACCTAAATTGGTACCCGTATGGATCTGGGCTCCGGAGACCTTGATATTGAAACTGCCCGTCGCGCCGGTTGGCACAGTGTTACTGCTTGTCGCATGCATGCTCGAGACTGGCTTCGGTGCCGCATACAAAGCGACCCGAATTGTCGGCTCGGTGCCAGCGGTCGGCGTTAGGACAAGGTATCCTGTCTTTTCCGTGAGCCATTGCCGGTCCAAGACCAATCCCAGCGTGGAATAAACTCTGATGTTGGAGACACTGGTCTCGCGCACGTGCCGTAACACTGTTCCATCTGCGTCAAGCTCAATCGGAACCGTCGCGCTGGTTCCCGCATTGACAGTCAGCGTGGAGGGCACATTGAAGTCGACCCCACCCACGGGCGTCACGTCCTGGTAGGTAACATTATAGGTGACATTGGCGGCGCCTTTGTTGACAACCAAGACATTCTTGGTGAGCGATGTTCCACTATCTGCTGGAACTTCGACAGAGCCGAAGGAGACGCTGGCGCTGTTATCATTCGCATTATACGCGATTACGCTCGCCTTGCTGGCGGCGGCGAGATCAATGCGACCGGCGCCGATGCGACCCGCGCCATATTGAACGGACGGCGTGGGGGACGGACTCGGCCCAGGCGAAGTCGTGAAGAGATCATGATTGGCCGTGTTACAAATAAGCGCATTGAGCTCCTGCACCGACCACGATTGATGCAACTGGCGGAGTAAGGCCATCGCACCCGCTACGTGAGGCGTCGCAGAGGAAGTACCGTTGAAGCTCTCTAACTTGTTGCCGGTACCGAAGGCGGCCACGCCTACGGACTCAGCCGGAGCTGTTACGTCCGGCTTCAAGGCATTGTCACCAGACCGGGGACCGCGAGAAGTATAGGAGGGAATAGTGTCCGGAGCAGCGCCAGGCAGCGCCTCCGCAAAATTGTCTGATTTGAGGGTAACATTACATCCACCCGCAGCCTGAGCCATACCGGTGGTGCCGTCGAAATTTGCGGCCGACTTTATGGTGTTTCCATCCATCTGAGTGATGGAGATGGCTGGAATAGGAGGTTGCCCCGAGGTGTTCATATTCGCCGGTGCCCCCGCGGCGTTGTTTACGATAATTACGGCGATCGCACCCGCATTATACGCCTGCTGAATTTTTGATGTGAAACTGACTGACCCGCGATCGATCAGGCAGATATTTCCATTAACCTGCGCCGCATTCGTCAGGGGTGTGTTCGCGATGTGAGGCACTGCGTAAACAAGCGTGCCCGTAATGGGGCTGGTCAGCGGCGGACTGGCACTACCGATAGTCGCCCCATATTTCTGCCCGCTAATGGCCGCAGGGCTATTTGCGGTAACGCTCGCGACAGCAACAAATCCCGCCTGATCGTTATAGCTGGCGGCGATACTGAGAGTCCCGGTCGCCACCGATGGCCCGCTCACGTCGTAGTAGCTATCGCCATCATTTCCCGCCGCCGAGCAGACGATGATGCCAATCGCAGCCGCGTTCGAAGCCGAAACCTGATCGGGATCGTCGGCAAATCCATCGGGCGCTCCAAGGGACATATTGATCACGTCCATGTGGTCGGAAAAACTGCCATCCTGATTGGGATCCATCGCCCAATCGATCGCTTCGGTGACAAGATTTGTGCTGCCGGTATTACCGAAGACGCGGATTGGGTACAGCAAACAGTTCGGGGCGAAGCCGGGGCTGATATTAAGGCTGCCTATCGGGGTCGTGGCATCCCATGGGCCAAAATATCCATACCCGTTCGAACTAACCCCATATCCGCCAATAAGACTGGCGGTGCCGGTTCCGTGTCCAGCGCCATCAAACGGATCCGGATCGGGCTGAGGGGTATTCGAACCGGTGTAGGCGTCGCCCGCGAAGTCATAGCCCCCCGGAACTTTGGCAGAAGGAAAGTACTGGTTGGGCGCGGTAGTGTGGTTAGCGACTTGGCTGTAGCCGGACGAACCAGGACCGCCAAAGTCGACGTGAATATAGTCGAGCCCAGTGTCGATATCCGCGACCCTTATGCCCTCGCCATGAATGTTCAGCCCATTCGGGCTAGGGGCGGGGACAGCCTTATCCCAAAATGCGCGTGTACCAAGGAAATCGATATCCGAGAGCGCCGTTGGGTATTTGGGCGTCATGCGATGGACTGCTTTGACACCGGGCAGGGCGGCAATCGAAACGATTTTATCCTGCGACACCATCATGGCGATACCGTTGTAGGCCTTCTGCACGCGATAAATCACTTGGCCGCCAACATTCCCGCCCGTGAGAGCTGGAAGCATCTGTCGCTGGGCCTGATCAAGATTCCTAACTACCGTTTTGATTTGCTGGATCGCAGCCGAGCTCAGCTTGACCGGCTTCGCATTTTGCTGCCGCAAAACCTGATTGGCCTGCGCCGAGGTCTTGGCCCGAGCAACCGCATTCGCTGTCTGTACGTTTGCCTGCGCTTGGGCGACCTTAAGGGCCTGCGCGTATGGGATGGCCGCAGCATCCCCCACCAACTCAACCATGACCGGAACTTTCGCAGAGCCAGCGCGCGCAGCCGCCGCCTCGGCGCTAATCGGAGTGCGCAACACCGTCTGCGATTTCCCAGAGAATACCTTGGCGGCGCTTCGACTGGTTGTCTGCGCCTTCGATGGCAGCAGCACGGCTAAAATCAGCGCCATTACGATGGCGCTAAAAATAAAGGTGAGGCGCAGCGAATTCTTGCGCGCGGAGATTGGCGAGGAGTTTTTCATGATTTGATTGGGGACCACCGGCCGGATATTTCGGTCGAGGTTCGGCGACAATGGGGAAAGTGATTGCGCGCGTCAAACAAAATATTGTCCAAAATAAAAATTGTTTTCCCGCAAAATGGAAACAATCAAAACGACCCATTCCCGCCTCCCCGAGGCAAGCTTTCTCTTGCGCGAAACAAAAAACCCGGGCGCCGTTCCAAGCGCACCGGGTTTTCAATATCCTGCTGGTAAATCGGGTCGGCTAACGCCCGACGTAGTGACCGCGAATCCAATGCGTATGACGCCAGTTCCAGTGCCCCCGCACCCACACGTAGCGGACGCCGCCCGTATAATAAAACGGCCCGTGCACATAGTACGGCCGGTCATGCACATCGATATCAATGCCGATGGCCTTGACCGGAAGAGCCGGGATCAACGATGCGACCGCGGCTAACAACAAAATGAGTCTTGTTTTCATAATCTTATCTTTCTATCGGGATGGCCGCGCGAACGGATGCCTCCCGGTCGATAAAACTGCGCGCTTGGAAAAAAGTTACGCGGAAACTAGCTCCGCCGGTGCGCTCGCGGGCGGGTCCACCCATTTGCCGTGTTCGCGAATCAAATCCTGCAGTCGCTCGACCGCTTCCCCTTCGGGAATATTAAATTTCACCGCCTGCTTGCCGACGTAGAGATTCACTTTGCCCGGCGCGCCGCCGACGTAGCCGAAATCCGCGTCCGCCATTTCGCCCGGCCCATTCACGATGCAGCCCATGATCGCAATTTTGACGCCTTTCAAATGCAGCGTCGCGGCTTTGATCTTCGCGGTCGTCGTCTGCAGATTGAACAGCGTGCGGCCGCAGCTCGGGCACGCGACGTAATCGGTTTTGAAAATGCGCGAGCCCGCCGCCTGCAAAATATTGTAGCTCAGGCGCAGCGCTTGCCCGGGCGCATCTTCGCCCTGCACCAGGATGGCGTCGCCAATGCCGTCGCAGAGCAACGACCCGATGTTAGCCGACGCGATCAGCAGCGTTTCCAGAAAAGTGGCATCGGCTTCCAGCCGATGAATCGAATACGGCCGTGCCACGATGTCCTTCAATAAAATCGGATGGCGCGGCTGCAATTCTGCCGCCAGCAAACGGAACGCCGCGATCATGGGCAACTCGATGCCGTCGGAAACCGTGACGAGCTGTGCTTCAGCCGACGCGTTCACTTTTGCGATCGCGTCGTCATCGCGCGGATCGAGTTCGATCACGTTTGCGTTTTCGAAAACGATCTCGGGTTTGTAATCGCCCATGCGCTCGATCTTGTGCGCGATTTTTTCGTGCTGATTTTTTCGGATCGCGACGCGTACCAGTTCTTCGCCGCCGACGCGGAAGCCCGCGCGCTCGATCGTCTCCGTCGCGCGCCGTTGGTACGAAAACGGATCGTAGCTGAGCGCGCTGTCTAACTTTCCAGCGTCGCCGATCTCCGATATCGCCGGCACGATATTCGCCAGCGCGCGCGCCACCGGAATTTCGTGGATGCTGTCCTCCGTCAGCGACACGCGGATGGTGTCGCCGATCCCGTCGGCTAACAACGAGCCGATGCCGATGGCGCTTTTGATGCGCGCGTCTTCGCCGTCGCCGGCCTCGGTCACGCCGAGATGAATCGGGTAATTCCAATCGTCGCCTTCTTCGCTCAAGCGCGCGACGAGCAGGCGATAGGCGTTGATCATCACCTTCGGGTTGCTCGATTTCATGGAGAAGACGAACGCGTGATAATCGAGGTCGCGCGCGATGCGGGCAAACTCGAGCGCGCTCTCCACCATGCCGAGCGGTGTGTCGCCGTAGCGATTCATGATGCGATCGCTGAGCGAACCGTGATTCGTGCCGATGCGCACGGCGATGCCGCGCTCATTGCAAAGCTCGACCAGCGGCGTGAAACGCTGGCGAATGCGCTCCAATTCCGCCGCGTATTGCTCGTCGGTGTATTCGAGAATCTTGAACTTCTTCGAGTCGGCGTAATTGCCGGGATTGATGCGGACTTTGTCGACCCATTTCGCCGCCTCCATCGCCGCTTCTGGTTTAAAATGAATGTCGGCCACGATCGGCACGTCGCAGCCGCGCTCGCGCAAACCGGCGACGATGTGCTGCAAATTCGCCGCGTCCTTCACCGTCGGCGCGGTGATGCGCACGATCTCACAACCGGCGTCAGCCAGCTCGATCGTCTGCGCGATCGACGCCGCCGTGTCCATCGTGTCGCAGGTGATCATCGATTGCACGCGAATGGGATTCGCGCCGCCCACGCCGACGCCACCGACTTTCACCTCGCGCGAAACACGGCGGTGATAAGCGAGTGGATTCGCAGTGTAATTCATGAGCCGCTCTTCGGTTCCACCACCACGGCGGTGCCGTAACACAAAACTTCCGTCACGCCTTGCATGATCTCGGTCGCGTCATAACGCAGGCCGATGATCGCGTTGGCTCCGAGCTGCTCGGCGTGTTGCTCGCAAAGCTCCATCGCGTGCTCTCGCGTCTTTTCGCAGAGATCGGTCAGGATGGTGATGTTGCCGCCGACCAGCGTCTGCAGACCGGCGCCGATCGTTCCGAAAATCGAGCGCGAGCGCACGATGATGCCGCGCACCACGCCGAGATTTTTGACGACGCGATAGCCATCGAGTTCGAACGCAGTAGTCACAGCCGACGAGTTCATACTCTCTCTATAGCGGCATGGCCGCGTGCCGCCAAGTTACTGCCCCAGCTCGCCTTTTTGCGCGGGCGCGTCGGTCTTGTTGAGCCGGTCGCGGATGAAGGGCAAATCCTGCACATCGAAAAATGTGATGTAGAGCATGTAGCCAATGATCAAAACGGCGCAGGCGGTCTGGATGAATTCGAGCACGCGCGTGTTCACCGGTTTGCGGCGGGCGGATTCAATCAACGCCAGTGCGATGTGACCGCCGTCGAGCACCGGCATCGGCAGCATGTTCAGGATGGCGAGGTTCACATTCAACAACACGCTGAACCAGAGCGCGAGCTGCCAGCCGTATTCGCTGCCGAAAAGTCGATACATGAGATTGCCGATGCCAATCGGCCCGCTCATGTGCTGCAATTTCACGTCGGACTTCGGCGACGCGACCGCGCCGATGGTGGTGAGCGTGCCGGTGATGCTGTTGTAAACCTGCTCGATCGGATTCGGGTGCGAAATGGAGACGCTCCCGCTGCTATCGAATTTAATTCCCAGGCGCGGCGTCTTCTCGCCATCGACGATCGCCGGGCGCGCCTGTACGGAAAGTTCGCTGGGCCCGCGTTTAATTTCCAAGCTCAACGTTTCCTGCGGGTGCTTCTCGACGAAATCGATCACGGCCAGAGGACTGAAGATTGGATTGCCGTTGAGCGCTTCAACCTTGTCGCCTTTCTGCAACCCAGCCGCGGCGGCGGCAGAGTGCGGCGCCACTTCGCCAATGATGCCCTCTTCCTCAGGCGAAATTAAAACCTGCCGCACACTGCGCCGCTGCCAACCACTCGTCGGCGCGAGATATGGCGTGACATCGAAGTGCATCGTTTTGCCGTCGCGCTCGATGTCGAACGGAATCGTCGCGCCTTCGCTACGAATCACATTCCAGCCGACGCTGTCGCTCATGCCGAGAAAACGGCTGACGCGTTTGTTGTCGACCGAAAGAATCTTATCGCCCGGCCGCATGCCCGCTTTCGCCGCGGGCGAATCGGTCTGCACGTAACCGATGGTCGTGGTCATATCCGACGCGCTCACCGGATGACCGACAACCCAGACGATGCAGGCGAAGGCGAGCGCGAGGAGCAGACTGAAGAGCGGGCCAGCAAACGCGACGATGATTTTGTCGAGCGCGGAAATGCGCGGGAGCTGCGCGCGATCGACATCCGCTTTGCCTTCGATGATGTCCATCGGCGCGAGCTGCGGCAATTTCACGAAACCGCCAAACGGGATCGAGCCGAGCGAGTATTGGACGCCGTTAATCGTCTTCGCCCAAAGCGGTTTGCCGAACCAGACGCCGAAACCTTCGATCACGAGACCGCGCCAGCGCGCTGCCAGAAAATGGCCGAGCTCGTGCACGATGATAAGGAGATTGAAGAGAACAACGACCTCCAGCAGAATGAAAAGAGGCCGCAAAAAATGTGCGATCATGCGAAAGAGTTTTCCAGGTTAGCGAAAAATGCGCGCGTCGGGCGCGAGGCGCGACATTCGTAATTCATCCATGTAAATCCCGGGCCACGTTCGCCGCTTCCTGCCGCGCCCATTGATCGGCGGCCAATATCGCATCGAGGTCGGGCTCCGCAATGTGCTGATGACGATTCATCACTTGCTCGACTGCGCCCCAAATGGCGGGAAAGGTGAGACGTTTTTCCAGGAAAGCTGAGACAGCGACTTCATTGGCAGCGTTCAAGACAGCAGGCAGGGTGCCGCCGAGTTCGCCGGCGCGGCGCGCGAGATTGAGCGCCGGGAAGTGCTCGTAGCGCGGCGTCTCGAATTCCAATTTTGCCAGCGCGCCGAAATCGAGCGGCGGCAGCGAATTCGGCACGCGCTCGGGCCAGGTCACCGCGTATTGAATCGGGAAGCACATGTTCGAATGCGACAGCTGCGCGAGCACGCTGCCGTCCGCGAACTCGACCATCGAATGCACGATGCTTTGCGGATGCACAATCACTTCCACGCGCGACATTTCGACGTCGAACAGCCAGCGCGCTTCGATCATTTCCAGTCCTTTATTAAAGAGCGTGGCGGAATCGATCGTGATTTTCGGACCCATGTTCCACGTTGGATGTTTGAGTGCCTGCTCGACGGTGATGCTGGAGAACGTGTCGGCTGACGACCGGCGAAAGGGTCCGCCGCTAGCGGTAAGAATGATGCGGCGCACTTCATCGGCGCGACCGTCGAGGCATTGGAAAATCGCGTTGTGCTCGCTGTCGACGGGCAAAACTTTGCGGCCGCGCGTGCGCGCTTCGTGCATCACGATCTCGCCCGCCATCACGAGAATTTCCTTGCTCGCCACGGCGAGATCTTTGCCCGCCTCCAGCGCCGCCAGCGCCGGGCGCAAGCCGCCGGTGCCGACGATCGCGATCAACACCATGTCGCTATCGACAGACGACGCGATCTCGCGCAAGCCGTCTTCGCCGGTGAATATTTTCGGCTTGTAGGCGAGGTTCGCGCACAGCTCCCCTAGCTTCGTTTCGTCGACGAGACAGACTGCCGCCGGTCGCAATTCGTTCGCCTGCTCCGCCAATTCGCGCGCTTTCGTGTGCGCCGCGATGCCGACAATTTCCATGCGCCCAGGAATGTCGCGCGCCACTTTCGCCGCGCTCTGCCCGATCGAGCCGGTCGCGCCGAGGACGACTACACGTTTGCGTTTCATGAGGAGAAGGCTCGCATAAAGGTCACGACGTTCACCAAGGGAAGAATTACCTTAGTGCGCTTCGTGCGAAAAATAAGTTGCGACACGTACACCAGCCGCAGATTTCACCGCGCTCTGGCCTATCACACCGAGGACGACGGCAGGCTTGCGTCTCATGAAGAGGCCGGGATTAAAGCATTTCTAAATCCTGAAAAATCCCGTTAACCCTGTCTCTTCCTGCTGCTACACGTGCATCACGAGCCGCAGATAAAAATACAACAGCGGTGCGGTAAAGAGCAGGCTGTCGATGAGATCGAGGGCGCCGCCGATGCCGGGCAGCATGCGACCAGAATCTTTCGCGCCGGTGCTGCGCTTTACGATCGATTCCGCGAGATCGCCGATGACGGCGGCGAAACCGAGCATGAGCCCGAGGATGATAGCGTGCGTTAAGGTGAGGCCGACTAATTTTGCCGGCATGATTTTAAACAGCGCGATGCTGGCGAGCAACGAGAACGCCAGCGCGCCGAAAAATCCTTCCCACGTTTTCTTCGGGCTGATGTGCGGAATGAGCGGGTGCCGGCCGATCACGCTGCCGGTGAGATACGCGCCCATGTCGCTGAATTTCGTGATGACGATGAGATACAAGCAATAATATTGTCCGCTCACGGCGCCGTCGGGCGCGCGCGGCACGACGTAAAGAATTTTCGTCATGAAATTGAAGAGCCACAGCACGTAGAGCAGGCCGAAGATGGTATAAGCCATCGTCTGCAACGGTTCGTCGTCGCGCAGGCGCGCAAACATTTGGCGCGTAATGACGGTGAGCAAAAAGAAGAGCAGCGCCGCGAGCTCGAAGTCGTACGAGCGCGCGAGGCCGTAGTGCGAGAAGTAATAGAAACTACCGGTCAACATCCCGACACCGCAGATCATGGCCGTGATCTTGAAATTCGGCAGACCGCGCCGGTCGAGCATGCCGTAAAATTCCCAGAGCGAGAGCAAACTGAACGCGCCGATTAATCCCCAGAACGCGACTTCGTGACCGGAAAAAGCAATCGACAGCGCGACCGTCCAGAGAATGATCGTGCTGATAAAACGCAGCACGAAAACCGAACGCGCGGTCGCCGGTTTCGCTTCAATCGTCTCCTCGGCCGTCACAGACATGAAGTCCCATCATCGGAATGAAGCGCGAAATTGTCCACCGCGATCATGTCATCCCGAGCGACAGCCGAGGGATCCCGTTGCGAAATCTTAAAGGGAACTTCCGCGGGATCCCTCGGCTTTCGCTCGGGATGACGGCCGGGGTGATGATCGCGTCGGCTAACATTCGATTCCTGCTTTCCTGCGTTCCTCATTCGCTTACTTTCAAAAACGATGCAGAAAAAAATGCAGGCCATCGTGAAGGCAAAAGCGGAGCCCGGCTTGTGGCTCGAAGAAGTTCCCGTGCCCGAAATCGGCCCAGACGACGTGCTCATTCGCACGCTGAAAGCCTCCGTCTGCGGCACCGACGTTCACATTTACAACTGGGATGCGTGGGCGCAGAAAACGATTCCGGTGCCGATGCCGATCGGCCACGAGTTCGTCGGCAAAATTGCAAAGGTCGGCTCGAATGTGCGCGGTTTTGCCGAAGGCGACCTCGTGGTCGGCGAAGGTCACATTACGTGCGGACATTGCCGCAATTGTCTCGCCGGCCGCCGCCATCTTTGCCCGAACACCCAAGGCGTCGGCGTCAATCGCCCCGGCGCGTGGGCCGAGTTCGTCGCCATTCCCGCGACCAATGCCTGGCACGCCGATCCCGCGATTTCGCTCGACGTGCTCTCCTGCTTCGATCCGCTCGGCAACGCTGTGCACACCGCGCTCACCTTCGATCTCGTCGGCGAAGATGTGCTCATCACCGGCGCCGGTCCGATCGGTTGCATGGCGATCCCGATCTGCAAACACGCGGGCGCGCGGTACGTCGTCATCACCGATGTGAATCCCTACCGTCTCGAGCTCGCGCGCAAAATGGCGCCCGGCGTGGTGAGCGTCGATGTGAGCCAGGAAAAATTAGCCGACGCGATGAAAAAGCTCGGCATGAAAGAAGGCTTCGATGTTTGCCTCGAGATGTCGGGCAACCCGAAAGCGTTCGCCGATATTTTGCCGAACATGTTTTACGGCGGGAAGATCGCGCTGCTTGGCATCATGCCGTCGAACGCGTCGATCGATTGGAACACCGTCGTCTTCCACAGTCTGACGCTGTGCGGAATTTACGGACGCGAGATGTTCGAGACGTGGTACAAAATGACCGCGCTCATCCAGAGCGGGCTGGATATTTCGCCGGTCATCACGCATCACTTTCCGTTCACGAAATTCCAGGAAGCGGTCGAGCTCGCGAAGTCCGGTCACTCCGGCAAAGTGGTGCTGGAATTTGCGGATGCGTAGCGCCGTGGCGTTGCTCGAACTGGAAAGCAACATCCGCGCGCCGATCGCGCGCGTTTTCGATCTTTCGCGCAGCATCGATCTGCACGTCGTTTCGACGGCGAAGACGGGCGAGCGCGCGATCGCCGGGGTCACGAGCGGGCTGATCGGTCTCCACCAACAAGTCACCTGGCGCGCTCGCCATTTTGGCGTCTGGCAGACTTTCACCAGCAAAATTACACAGTTCGAACGCCCGTTTTATTTTCGCGATACCATGGTGCGCGGCATCTTCGCGCGCTTCGCCCACGATCATCGTTTCTTTGAAACGGCGAGTGGAACTTCGATGCGCGACACGCTGGATTTCAAAGCGCCGCTCGGTTTTCTCGGACGAATAGCGGAGGTCTGTGTCCTCGAAAATTATTTGCGGCGTCTGCTGCGCCATCGCAACGAAGTCATTCAGGTGGCCGCCGAGAGCGAGCAGTGGCGTGATTTTTTGTAGGTCATTGTAGCGGCGGTCTGTGACCGCCGAAAACGAAAG
>JALYTV010000141.1 GCA_030854105.1 Verrucomicrobiota bacterium
CCACCACGCAGACATTATTGTGTGATTGCGAGAGCAGGCGCATCAGTTCGTATTGGCTGCGGTTGGTGTCCTGATACTCGTCGATCATGATGTAACTCAGGCGCCGGTTGTAAGCGTCGCGAGTGTCTTTGTCGTGATAGAGCAGCCGCACGGTTTCAAGCAACAGGTCGTCGAAATCGAGCGCGTTCGCCTGGCGGAGAGCCTTCTCGTACTCCTCGAAGATGACCGCGACTTTGGTCATCTTCGGGTCCTTCGATTCGCTATAGAGATCCTGCGGCGTCTTCTTGGCGTTCTTCGAATTGCTTATCAACGAGAGCGCCGCGCGATGCTGCATGAACTTGTCGTCGAGGCCGAGCCGCCGGTAGGAAGACTTGACGATAGCGAGTTGATCGTCGTCGTCGTAGATGGAGAATTTGCGATTGAAGCCGGGGCGGATCTGCGCCAGCGGATCGCCGTCTTTTCGGAGAAGGCGGACGCCGAACGAATGGAACGTCGAGAGCGTGGGCGTGCTCGAAAGCGCTTCGTCGGCGAGGAGCGCGGCTACGCGAGAACGCATTTCGGCGGCGGATTTATTGGTGAAAGTGACGGCGAGGATGGACGAAGGCGGGACTCTTTTGGCGCTGATCAGGTGCGCGATGCGATGCGTGATGACGCGCGTCTTGCCGCTTCCGGCGCCGGCCAAAATGAGGAGCGGACCTTCTGTGAGGGCGACAGCTTCGCGCTGTTGCGGGTTGAGACCTTTCAGGAAATCCATGAGGAGCGGGACAACAATATTGTAGCGTTTACGAATCGCCGGCTAGTCGCAGCTTGGCTATCGCTTCGATGTGGAAAGTCTGCGGGAAGAGATCGATCAGCGTGAGCCGCTCGAAGCGATATCCGACGGCGATCAGCGCGGCCAAGTCGCGCGCCAGCGTCGCCGGATCGCAGGCCACGATCATGATTTCTCGCGGCTTCAATTGCGCCAGGCGGCTCGCTACGCGTTTTCCCAAGCCTGCTCGGGGCGGGTCGGCCAAAACGAAATCCGGCGCGCTTTCCAGATTCGAAAGGTACGCATCCACGCTGCTGGTTTCCGCCTGGACGGCGACTCCCGCGCGCTCCGCGTTGAAGAGTAAATCGCGCACGGCGCCGGAGCCGGATTCGACGGCCGTCACTTTCGCGAACCGCCTCGCTAACGGCAGCGAAAAAACCCCTACTCCGGCGTATAGGTCGAGCGCCGTTCCGCCTTCCGCGCCTTGCAACGAGATGTCGATCGTCCGCTGAACCAGGAAACGATTCACCTGGAAAAAAGATCCGCGACTAACCCGGTACTCGCCATATTCGAGCGCTCCCGGTACCAGCGAGGGAATCTCCTCCGCACACCATTCGAAAAAACGCCGCGCCACCGGCTGAGCGGTTTCGAGCACGTTCAACTGCATTTCCGTCTCGTTCGTGAATAGCTCCAGCGCGCCGATGAACTTGGGCCACCTCCTGTCGCGGATCATCCGCGCGAGCGCCCGAATCCCGGCGTTGATCGCGGGCGAACTGATGGGGCAGTGGTCAATCGCGCAAAGCTTGTGCGATCGCGCTTGAACGTAGCCGATCTTTCCGTCTTGGATATGCAATTGCACGCGATTGCGATAAGCCCACGGCTCGGCGCTCACGACGTCGAAGTTCTCCGGCGGCGCGATCTTGCCCACGCGCCGCAATGTTTCAATCAGGATGTCGCGCTTGATTTGAAGCTGCCGCTCATACGTCGCGTGCTGGTAGTGGCAGCCGCCGCACGTCCCGAAGTAAGGGCAGGGCGCGCTCACGCGATCCGGGTTTGCGTTCAGAACTTCGAGGAGTCTCGCCCTCAGGACGCCGGACTGTGCGCGTACCGGCTCCGCGCGCACCGATTCGTCAGGCAGCACGAATGGGGTCAAGACTACTTGCCCTTCGCGTCGGCCGAGGCCTTCGCCGCCATATACCATCTTCTCGATCTCGATTTCAAAAGGCTCGGTTTGCATGTGCTGTTACGATATGGATTCCGCCACTTCATGAGAGCACGCGTTCTGTCCGGCGTCCAACCCACCGGCAATTTGCACATCGGGAATTACCTGGGCGCGTTGAGCAACTGGGTCGGGCTCCAGCAGGACCACGAGTGCATTTTTTGCATCGTCGATCTGCACGCGATCACGGTCTATCAGAAGCCGGAAGAGTTGCGTGCGAAAATCCTGGAGACTGCGGCGCTATTTCTCGCGGCCGGAATCGATCCGAAACCATCACGCATCATGGTGCAATCGGCGGTTCCTGCGCATGCGGAACTCGCGTGGATGCTGACATGCGTCACGCCGATGGGCTGGCTAGGCCGCATGACGCAGTTCAAGGCGAAATCGGCGGCACAGGAAGCCATTGGCGACGGGCTGTTTCAGTACCCGGTCTTGATGGCGGCCGATATCTTGCTGTACCGGGCGGCAATCGTGCCGGTGGGCGACGATCAATCGCAGCACGTCGAGCTGACGCGCGACATTGCGCAACGCTTTAACTCGATCTACGGCGAGACGTTCACCATGCCGAAAACGATGCTGCCCAGCGTTGGCGCGCGCGTGATGG
>JALYTV010000002.1:0-13227 GCA_030854105.1 Verrucomicrobiota bacterium
CGTTGACACCGCTGCGACGAGCCCGAAATTTTACGAGCTAACGACCCGCGAACCCTTCTAGGCGGGAGCTGCCGTGCTTGAGCCGCGCGGCGCATGTGGCATCGGTGTAGCGCGGAAGCGCGACGACGAAAGTACGAGCGCGTCAGTTTCGAAACCGGCGCGCCGACTCTATCGACGTTCCGGATTTACGGAATGCGCGCCGTTCGGCTCCTGCCGTGAAGACCCGAACAGCGCCTTCATGACGTCGGCGTTGTAATTTGCCGGCAGCCTACGCCTTCGCGCTTTTCCGCTCGAGATCGAGCAGCAGACGTTTGCGCCAGACGCCGCCGCCGTAGCCGCTGAGGCCGCCATCTTTGCCGATGACGCGGTGGCAGGGGATGATGATGGAAATGCGGTTGGTGCCGTTGGCGCGGGCGACGGCGCGCACGGCGCGATAATTGCCGACGCGCTCGGCGATTTGCTCGTAGCTCACGGTCTCGCCGTGCGGAATTTTTTTTAGCTCGCGCCAGACCTTTTTTTGGAACTCGGTGCCGCGCACAAACAGCGGCACCGTGAAACGGCGCAGCGTGCCGGCAAAATAGGCAGCGAGCTCAGCGCGCAATTTCTTCAGCGCATCTTTCTCTCCGGGCAGAACGGGGACGCGAAAAATCTTGCGCATCTTTTCGTAGCTCGCGTCCAAGCCACGGCGATCGGCGAACTCGAGCAGGCAAACGCCTTCATCGTTCGCGGCCGCGACCATTGGGCCAAGCGGCGTTTCCAGCATCGTCATGCGAATGCAATCGTCGGTCGGCTCGGTGAACGTGCGCGCGAGCGCGGCATTGAAGCCGCTGTGCGATTGGAAGCCGTTGCCGAGCATGACGTCTTCTTTCGGTTCGCCGTTGCGCAATTGGGTGAACGCGCTGCTTAAGCGCAGACCGCGAGCCCAATCGGAAAAGGTCATACCGTAATTTTGCTGGAACCAGCGGCGCGCGCGTTCGGGCGCGATCTGCATGGCGCGCAAATCCGCCGCGCGCAAACGGACATCAGGCGACGCGTTCACGCGCTCGATTAATTGCTCCACCCATTCCGGCGGCTTCCCGTTTGCCAGATCGGGTCGGCAACGTTTGCAGGGCCGGTACCCGGCCGAGACGGCGTCGCCGATGGCGGTGAAGAATTCAATGTTCGCGCGCTTCGGACGCGCGGGACACGATGGCCGGCAAAAAATACCAGTCGTTTTCACCGCGATGAAGAACAGGCCGTCGTAGGAGGCGTCGCGCGCCTCGCGCGCCTTTTCCATTTCCGCAAGAGAAAGAGCGTTTGCTTTCACGCCGAAACACTATCATGGGCGGCAACCGAAAATCCGATGTTGTCATTCCGAGCGAAATCGAAGAATGAGGGCTCACGAAAATTTTTTTTGCCAAGCAGTGGCGCATTTATAGAATCAGCCCCACGCAGCGACGATGCTGCGCGCCGAACCTTAACCTTCCCGCTCATCTGAACCCCATTTTTGCTCTCGTAAATTTTAGTCCGTGTCGACGAGAACGACGGGCGCGCGGTTCGGAAAGCTGATTCCGGTATGGCGAATTTTTTCCCGCGCTGGACCAATTGGCTGCCGCTCAAGCTTTCGATTTGCTCGACCCTGGTCGTGTGCGGATTGACGGCGGCGACGTGGTATTACGTCACGCCGAAGTACACGCGCGTCGGCTACGAGCCGGTGCAGCCGGTGCCGTTCCCGCATGATGTGCACGTCACGCAGCTCGGGATGGATTGCCGTTATTGCCACAGCTTCGTCGAAGTGGCGGCGCACTCGAATTTGCCGAATACGCAAACGTGCATGGCGTGCCACCAGCAGGTGCAAAAGGAAAATCCGAAGCTGGAGCCGATTCGCGCCAGCTGGAAGAGCGGGCAGCCCGTCGATTGGGTGTGGATTCATCGCACGCCCGATTACGTTTTCTACGATCACTCCGCGCACGTGAATCGCGGCATCAGTTGCGCGAGTTGCCACGGGCAAGTGAATCATATGCCGGTCGTGTATCACGCGAAGCCGCACAGCATGGCCTGGTGCCTCGAGTGCCATCGTCACCCGGAAAACTTCCTGCGCCCCGAGACGGAGATTTTCAATCTCGATTGGAAACCGGAAGACGTGAAGCCGGCGGACTTCATCGCCAAATACGGCAAGCCGAAAGAGGCGGGCGACGATTTCGGCAAAGGCAATAAGCTCACGCAGCGCGAGATCGGCCAGACTTTGAAAGAGAAATGGAACATCAACCCGCCGCTGACCTGTCAAGGGTGCCACCGATGAAGCGCGTCGTCTCACATCCGCCCGCGCCGACGAGTGGCCGCCGTTACTGGCGCAGCACGGGCGAACTCAGCGACACGCCGGAATTCCGCAGTTGGCTCGAGCGCGAGTTTCCCTCGGGCGCGGCGCAGCTGAACGGCGACGAATGGTCGCGCCGCAGTTTCATGAAATTGATGGGCGCCTCGGTCGCGCTCGCCGGCTTCGGCATCGCCAGTTGTCGCCGTCCGGAAATGCATCTCGTGCCGTTCACCAAAAGCGTGGAGTGGACGATTCCGGGCAAGCCGCTCTATTACGCGACCGCGATGCCGCGACGCAACGGCGGCATTCCGCTGCTCGTTACCACCGTCGACGGCCGCCCGATTAAACTCGATGGCAATCCGTTGCATCCCGCCGCGGCGGGCGGCAGCGATGCGTTCGTGCAGGCGTCGATTCTCGATCTCTACAACCCGATGCGTGCACAACGTTTCGCCGAAAAGGGCGACACGCGCGACGCCGCTGCGTTTGAGAAATATCTCGCCGGTCTACGCGGGAAAATTTCCGCCGATGGCGGCGCCGGGCTCGCGTTCCTCGTCGAGGAAACGCATTCGCCGACGCGCGAACGTTTGCGCGATGAATTGGCGAAGAGTTTTCCGCAAATGCGCTGGTGCGTTTACGAGCCGATCTCGGGTGACGCGCAAAATTTCGCGACAAAGAGCGGCTTCGGCGAGAACACGCGGCTGGTGCCGAAAGTGGAAAGCGCCGATGTCATCCTCGCGCTCGACAGCGATTTTCTCGATTGCGGCGAAGGCGGCATCGCGACGGCCAAAGCTTTCAGCTCGCGCCGCAGAGTCGGTTCCGCCAAGGACGCGATGAACCGTCTTTACGTGGTGGAAAATCGTTTCACGCTCACCGGCGCGATGGCGGATCATCGTCTGCGTTTGCCCGCGAGCCAGATTCCGGCGTTCGCGCACGCGCTCGCGACCAAGATCGCGTCGGCTACGAACGACGCCGGGCTTTCTGGAATGTTGAGCGGATTGGCGGCGGCGGCGTTTGAAGCGAAGTGGCTGGAAGAAGCGGCGAATGATTTGATTTCGAAATCCGGCGCCAGCCTCGTCCTCGCCGGTCCGCATCAACCGGTACTGGTGCAGATGCTCGTGCACGGCATCAACGCCGCGCTGAAAAATATCGGGCGCACCTTGCTCGTGCGCGAGTTCCCGAAAAATCCGCGCGATCTCAGCATCCTGGCGTTAGCCGACGCGATGGCGAAAGGCAGCGTCAAGCAGCTCTTCATTCTCGGGTCGAATCCGGCGTTCACCGCGCCGCTCATGCTGGCGACCGATCCGCAATCGAACGAAGCGCTCGACTGGTCTGATTTGCAGAAGCGTGTGCCCGACGTCGTGCGTCTCGGCTATTACGAAGACGAGACGTCCGCGCTCAGCCAATGGAATGTACCCGCCACGCATTTCCTCGAATCGTGGGGTGACGCGCTTTCGGGCGAAGGACATCATCTCGCGATTCAGCCGATGATTTTGCCGCTCTTCGGCGGTTGGTCCGAGCTCGATTTGATGAATGCGCTGCTCGGCCAGCCGAAAGTCGAAGGACCGGAGCTGGTGCAGGAAAGTTTTCGCGCGACGAATCCGCCCGGCGACCCGGCGGCTGCGTGGTCGAATTTCCTCCACGATGGTTTTGCGTCTCACGTCGAGTTGCGCGATCGCGCGCCGAACTACAACGGCGCCGGTGCCGCAGAGGTGCGCGCCCTTTGGCAAACGCCGCCCGCGCCGACGGCGGAATCGCCCGAGATCGTGCTGGTTCGTGATTACTCGATCGACGACGGCCGCTACATTAATAATGCGTGGCTGCAGGAAATGCCGGACCCGATCACGAAGCTGACTTGGGACAATGCGGCGTTAATCAGTCCGAAATACGCCAAGGCGCTTGGCGTCGGCAACGGCGACCTCATCAAGATTTCCGTGACCGATGCGGCGAAAAAACCGGACGGCTCGCCCATCGTGCGCGAGCTGGTTGCGGCGACGCTAGTCGCGCCGGGCGCCGCCGATTTTTCGCTCACGCTTTCTCTCGGTTACGGTCGCGACAGCATGACCGGCGCTGGCGAGCACGTTGGCTTCAATGCCTACTTGCTGCGCACCGCGAAGAATCCGCACATCATCGTCGCCGACGGCAAGAACGTCGCCAGCGTGCAGGTCGCGAAAGTCGCGGGCACCTATCCGCTCTCGATCACGCAGGACCATTTTAGCATCGAAGGCCGCGGCCTCGTGCGCGAAGCGACGCTGGAGCGTTATCGCGAAGACAATAATTTCGTGAAGAAGATCGCGGGCGACGACGAATTGCCGAAAGTCCTGCCCACCCTTTACGTGCACCCGCCGCTCACCTCGCCGCAGCAATGGGGCATGGCGGTTGATCTGAATACCTGCACCGGTTGCAGCGCGTGCGTCATTGCCTGTCAGGCGGAAAACAACGTCCCCGTGGTCGGCAAATTGCAGGTCTCGCACGGGCGCGCCATGCATTGGTTGCGCATCGATCGCTACTTCGCGAGTGAGCACGGCTACGATCAGGATCGCGGGCAATGGCCGGAGGATCCCGAGATCGTGCACGAGCCGATGATGTGTCAGCACTGCGAGAACGCGCCCTGCGAAACCGTCTGCCCGGTCAACGCCACCGTGCACAGCGAGGATGGGTTAAACGTGATGGCCTACAACCGTTGCATCGGCACGCGGTATTGCGCGAACAACTGCCCGTTCAAGGTGCGCCGCTTCAATTTCTTCGATTACAACCAGCGCCCTGTCGGCAAAGAGAAGATTGCCGGCGCGCTCAACGTTTACAAAGAGTACCTTGGACCGCTCACGACCAAGGGCGCGCCCGACACGATCAAGCTTTCGAAAAATCCGAACGTGACCGTGCGCATGCGCGGCGTGATGGAGAAATGCACCATGTGCGTGCAGCGAATCGAGGAAGCGAAAATCAAAGCGCACGTCCACGCCGGCGCGTCGGATAAAACGCTCATCCCGCGCGATTCGTTTACCACCGCGTGCGCGCAAGCCTGCCCGAGCGACGCGATCGTTTTCGGCGATGTCGCCGATCCGGAAAGTCGCGTCTCGAAAATCAAGGCGCAGGATCGCAACTATCGTTTGCTCGAATATTTGAACGTGAAGACGCGCGTCAGCTATCTCGCGCGCATTCGCAATCCCAATCCGAAAATGCCGGACGCGAAAGCGATCGGCGTCGCCAGTCCGGTCGAAGAAGAAGAAGCGCCTGTGTCAACCGGGGAGAAACATTCGTGATGCGCGAAATTTCAATCCTGATAATTCTGGCGGAAGCACGATGAACCCCGGCGCCACCAGCCCCGTCGTTAGCCAGCGCGATCATGAGCATGCGGTGACGCGCGTGCCGTTGATTTTAAATCGGCGCAGCTTCGGCTGGCTCACCGAGCGCATCGCCGGGGCGGTGGAAGGCCGCACGCCGCGCTGGTGGTGGATCACTTTTGCCTGCACTTCCATCATCGCCGCGATCGGCCTGTTTTGTCTCGCCTATCAGATTTCGACCGGCGTCGGCGTGTGGGGATTGAATTCTCCGGTGGGCTGGGCTTGGGACATTACCAACTTCGTTTTCTGGATCGGCATCGGCCACGCGGGAACGTTAATCAGCGCGATCTTGTATCTGCTGCGCCAAAAATGGCGCACCTCGATCAATCGCGCGGCCGAAGCGATGACGTTGTTCGCGGTGATTTGCGCCGCGATTTTTCCCGGAGTGCACGTCGGTCGTGTCTGGATGGCGTGGTATCTGGCGCCATTGCCGAATAACTACGGCATCTGGCCGAACTTCCGCAGCCCGTTGCTGTGGGACGTTTTCGCGGTCTCAACCTACTTCACCGTCTCCGTGCTCTTTTGGTACACGGGATTGATTCCAGATCTCGGCACCTTGCGCGATCGCGCGAGGACGAAGATCAAAAAATTCCTCTACGGCATTTTCGCGCTTGGCTGGCGCGGCTCGAATCGCCACTGGCGCCATTACGAAATGGCTTATCTGCTGCTCGCCGGGCTTTCCACCCCGCTGGTGTTGTCGGTGCACAGCGTCGTTTCCTTCGACTTCGCGACGTCGATTTTGCCGACGTGGCACACCACTATTTTCCCGCCCTACTTCGTCGCCGGCGCCATCTTCGGCGGCTTCGCCATGGTGCTGACATTGATGTTGCCCGCGCGCGCGATTTTCAAATTGCACGACATCATCACGCCGCAGCACGTCGACAAAATGGCGAAGGTCATTCTGCTCACCGGCTCGATCGTGGCCTACTCCTACATGATGGAATTTTTCATCGCGTGGTACGGCGGCAATCACTACGAGCGCTTCGCTTTCGCGAATCGCGTGCTCGGTCCCTACTGGTGGTACTGGTGGGTCGGCATGCTTTTCTGTAACTCGCTGTCCCCGCAAATCTTCTGGTTCAGATGGTGCCGGCGCAATGTTTACGTCGTCTATTTTGTTTGCATGTGCGTGAACGCCGGCATGTGGTTCGAGCGTTTCATCATCATCGTCGGCGGCTTGCATCGGGACTTTCTGCCGAGTTCGTGGGGCATGTTTTACCCGACATGGGTCGACATCTGGACCTTTGTCGGCACCTTCGGCATTTTCCTTTCCCTCTTCCTTTTGTTCATCCGTTTCCTGCCCATGATCGCGATGTCTGAGGTCAAGATCGTGCTGCCCGAGGCGGACCCGCATTATCACGGGCCGAATGGCCATCAACCCGTCGCCGTGGGCGCAAAGGAGCGCGCATGAAAACTCCTTCCGGCAACGAAGTCTACGCGATCGGGGCGGAATATCCTTCGCCGGCGGCGCTATTTGAAGCGGCCAAACGCGTGCGCGATGCCGGTTTCAAACGCTGGGATGTTTACTCGCCGTTCCCGATTCACGGCATGGACGAAGCGATGGGCCTGCGCAAATCCTGGCTCAGCGCGGTTGTCCTGATCGGCGGCATCACCGGTTTGTGCACGGCGATGATCCTCGAGTTCGGGCCCTCGTGGTTTATCTACCCGCTCATCGTGCATGGGAAACCGTTCAACTGGCGCACGGTGCCGGCGTTTTTCCCGATCATGTTCGAGCTCACGATACTTTTCTCCGCTTTCGCGGCATTTTTCGCGAACCTGATTATGAACGGATTGCCGCGCTGGAATCATCCGATCTTTAACTGGGATCGCTTCGCGCGCGTGACGAACGACGGTTTCTTCCTCGCCATCGAAGCGCGCGATCCGCGGTTCAGCGAAATCGAAGTCCGTACCTTGCTCGAACAAACCGGAGGCCTGCACGTGACGGTCGTGCACGACGAGTAATGCTGCGCGGATTCCTCCTCATTTTTGCGCTGGCGGGCATCGCCATCCTGGCCATCGCAGGCTTTCGCGGCGAGAAGAGCGGGCGTCCGCCGTGGGAAATTTTCCCTGACATGGTGCGCCAGCAAAAAGTGCGTGCGCAGGCGCCGCTGGGATTTTTCGCGGACGACCGCGGGCCACGCGTGCCGGTTGCGGGCACGGTGCCGCTCGGTTACGAAGCGCCGAAACCGCCCTTGCTGGCTGGCCCGGGAAGTTCGCCCGCTAACGCCGCGCCCACCCAGGAGCATCCGCAGCTCAATTTCGGCGTCGCGGAAGATTATTACAATACCGGCAGGATGGAGACGAACTGGGGCACAGGAATTCCCATCGCCGTCACTCCGGCGCTGATGGCCCGCGGGCAACAGCGTTTCAATATCAACTGCTCCGTTTGCCACGGCTTGAACGCAGCCGGTAACGGCGTCGCGAAACAATACGGCCTCACCACGGTGGCGAGTTTGCAGGACGCGCGTATTCGCAACATGCCTGACGGCGAAATTTTCAACACCATCACGCACGGCAAAAACACCATGATGTCGTATGGCGGCAACGTGCCGGTGAACGATCGCTGGGCGATCATTTGCTACCTGCGCGCCTTGCAGCGCGGGCAGAACGCGTCGTCTGCCGATGTGCCGCCGGATGAACTGGCGCAGCTCGATAAGCCCGCTGACAAAAAGCCGGAGACCACCAGAAAATGAGCGAGCGCACGCAGCTTCCCACGCCCGAGGGCGAGTTCTTCGAGCCGAGTCGTTTCAGCGGACTCTCACTCTTGCTCGGCGTCGGTGCGCTGGCCGGCCTCGCGCTCTGCCTGCTCGGCGCGCTGGTGAATCCGCTGCAGTTCAGCTTTTCGTGGCTCTTCGGGTTCTTCTATTTCTTCACGCTTTGCTGCGGCTGCCTTTTCTGGACGATCGTGCATTACGCGACGGACGCGGATTGGACGGTGGTGGTGCGGCGGCAACTGGAGAATCTCGCGCTGCTGGTGATCGCGCTGGCTGTGTTCTTTGTGCCGGTGCTTTTGCTCCGGCATCAACTCTTTGAATGGATGAACATCACGCCAGGTCACGAAGTGAACTTGGATAGCAAGCGCCAGTATTTGAATTGGCGGTTTTTCCTCGTGCGCTCCATCGGCTATTTCATCCTGCTCGGGTTGGTCGCGTTTTTCTTGCGCCGCTACTCTGTGCTGCAAGATCGTGATGGCAATCCGCGGTTCACCATCCGGCTGCGCCAGGTCGCGTTCATCGGGCTGCCGATCTTCGGGCTCGCGCTCACGTTCGCTTCCTTCGATTGGGTGATGGGATTGAACTACCACTGGTTCTCGACCATGTGGGGCCCGTACATTTTCGCGGGCGCCGCCGGCAGCTCGATGTCGCTGCTGGTGTTGGTGATCACGGCGCTGCGCCGCGCCGGTTATCTCAAGGATGTCGTCACGTTCGAGCATTACCACATCATGGGGAAGTGGATGCTGGCCTTCTCCGTTTTCTGGGCTTACATCGGCTTCAGCCAGTACATGCTTTATTGGTATGCGAACATTCCCGAGGAAACGGAATATTTCCTCGTGCGAAATACCGCATCGTGGTGGCCGCTGAGCTTGCTGCTGGTGTTCGGGCGTTTCTTCGGGCCGTTTGCGATTCTGCTGCTGCGCTCGATCAAGAAGCACCCGAACCAGCTTTGCCTGGTCGCGGGTTGGGTCATGTTCATGCAGCTGCTGGATATTTACATCATCGTGCTGCCGGCGTTGCACGGTACCGGCGTGCGCCTGAGCATTTGGGATTTCCTTTGCCCGCTCGCGATCGGCTGCAGCCTCGCGTTTCTTTTCCTGCGCCTCCTTGGCAAAACGTCACTCTTCCCCGTGCGCGATCCGCGTTTGCTGGAATCGCTGCGCACCGTTAACTAATGACCGCGCGCACGCCCACGCTCACGGTCGCGCCCGCCTCGTTCCGGGCGTGGCTCGGGATCGTTTTCCTTTTCGTGGTCTTCGGTTTCTTCGTCTTCGTGTTAATCGGCGCCTCGCCGCGCGGGAATGACTACGAAGCGAAACGCGCGGCAGTCCGGACGGAGAAATTGAAATCCACGATGGAGGAAATGAACAAGGATTTGCATACCTACGGTTGGGTGGACAAAGCGAAAGGCGTCGCGCGCATTCCCATCGATCGCGCCATGCAATTGACGCTCGCTGATCTCGCGCAGAAAAAACCAACCGCAGCCGGCCCGATTGCGACGCCGGCTCCCGCCGCCACGCCGAGCGCATCTCCTTCCACTCCCGCTACCGCTCCTGCAGCGGGTCAACCGAAAGAGGGTGAGGTGCCGTCCGCGGCCACTTCCAATCCGCCGGGAGCGCCAGCCGGAACACAACCCAGCGCTTCGCCGGCCGCCTCGCTCGCCGCTTCCGCGAAAGCTCCCGCCCAACCGACCCCGGTGACGTCGCCCGTATCCGCTTCGCCGTTGCCCGTGCCCGGAAAATCACCGCAATGAATTCGCCCACGCTTTCACCGCCGCAGTCGACCCCGGTGGCGCTGGCCACGGAAACGAGTGCCGTGGAAGTCGGGCAGGTCGAGCGCGCGCTCATCGACGCCTCCGCACGCGTGCCGGTCTTGATGTTCTACGCTTCTGCCATCGGCTGGCTGTTGCTCGGAACGTTCATCGCGGGTCTGGCCTCCTTCCAGTTGCACTCGCCCGATTTGCTCACAGGCAGCGAGTTTCTGACCTGGGGCCGGTTGCATCCGGTTGCGTGGAATATTTTTCTCTACGGCTGGGGTTCGCAGGCTGGAATCGGCACCGCCATCTGGCTGATGTCGCGCTTATGCCGCACCACCGTGCGCCATCCGTTGCTGCTGGTGGCCGGCGGCGGTTTTTGGAATTTCGGTGTCGCGCTCGGCGTGGTCGGGATTCTGCTCGGCGACGGCACCGGCTATCAGTGGCTCGAATTTCCGAACTACGCCGCGATCGTTCTGTTCATAGCCTACACGCTCATCGGTTCGTGGGCGGTGTTGATGTTCCGTTTCCGCAGCGGCGAATCGATTTACATCACGCAATGGTATTTGGTCGCGGCTTTCCTCTGGTTCCCGTGGATGTATATCGCCGCGCAAACCATGCTCTTCATCGTGCCGGTGCAAGGAGTGATGCAGACGGCCGTGACGTGGTGGTTCGCGAATAATCTGATGTTCCTGTGGTTCGGCGCCATCGGGCTCGGCGCGGCGTATTACATGATTCCGAAAGTGACCGGCCGTCCGGTCTTCAGCTATCAACTCGCGACCATCGGATTCTGGACCTATGCGCTCTTCGGCAGTTGGACCGGTATGCAACGCATGGTCGATGGTCCGTTCCCGGCCTGGATGATCACCGCGAGCATCGCGGCGATGATTTTGACAATCATTCCGGTGGCGACGGTCGGCCTCAATCATCACATGACCATGCGCGGAAATTTTCCGCTCATGCGCTATAGCCCGACGCTGCGCTTCACTGTTTTCGGCGCGATCGCTTATACCGTCTTCAACGTGTTGGGTGTGATCCTTTCGCTCCGCTCGGTCGCGCGCTTCACCCAGTTCACCATCGCGACGCAGGGCTACACGTTGATCGGCCTCTACGCGTTTTTCAGCATGGTCATGTTCGGTTCGATGTACTACATCCTGCCGCGCCTGGTCGGACGCGAATGGCGTTCTTCATCGCTGATCAAGCTGCACTTCTGGGCCTCCGCCTACGGCATCGCGTTGATGGCTCTCATGCTCGTCGTCGGGGGCTGGGTGCAGGGCGTGAACATGGATGATCCGACCCTGTCCTTTACCGAGAGCACGCAATCGGTGCTGCCTTATCTGCGCGGGTGCACCCTCGCCGGCGTGTTGCTTACCGTCGCGCACTGCACTTTCGCTTATCATTTCGTGCTCATGCTTTTCGGTCTCGGTCGCACCGCGAGCGTTCCCACTTTTTTGAATCCGCTCAATCCGGAACCGGGGGAGGGCCACTGATGAAACACTTCGGTTCTCTCGTTATCGGCATTTGCGCGATGCTGGCGCTGTCCTGGGTCGGGCTCGCTTTCGTTCCGAACCTGCAAATCGGCGCGCTCGAACCCCAGGCCGACGAAGACGGCACCGATATTTATCCGATGCCGAGCTCGGGTATGGCCGAGCGTGGCCACCACATTTACGTGGCCAACGGCTGCTTCTACTGCCACAGCCAGCAGGTGCGCGCGGATTACGCGGCATCCGACATCGATCGAAAATGGGGCGAGCGTCGCAGCGCGCCGCGCGATTACATTTTTGAACGCCCCGTCGTGCTGGGGAAAATGCGACTCGGGCCGGACCTCGCTAATATCGGCGCGCGCGCTCCCGCGGAGGAGGCGTCGCCCGGTCCAGCGCCTGCGCCGAGCGTGGCAGCTTCAACAACCGCGCCCGCGCCGAACGCCGCCGCTGCGACGACTCCTGCCTCCTCCGGCCCCGCCGCACCGGCTGCCGCACCGCCTGCACCTTCCGCCTCGCCGCTTCCGCAAGCGGTCGGTGCGGTGCCGGGCGCACCGCCGGCGTATTCGGCCGCGTGGCATCATCAACACCTGTTTGCTCCACGCAGCGTAAACCTTGATTCCGACATGCCCTCGTTCCGCTTCCTTTATCGCTCGCAACGCATCCAGGGGCAGATGGCAGACGACGCGCTCGCCTTGCAGGGCAAGGATGCGCCGCCTGCCGGCTACGAAGTCGTGCCGACCTACGATGCGAAGTGTCTCGTCGCATATCTCATGTCGCTCAATCAATCGCATCCGCTTAAAGAAGTGAAATCGGCACCCGCGCCCGCCGCCGCGTCTGCCAAACCCGCCGTCGCGAAATGACACCGGGATCTGACGCCAATCCGCATCATCGCCAAGGCATGGATTACGGCGAGACTGCCGACATTCAGCAGGTGCACGCCGCCATTCAACGGGAGAAACTCGAGCCGCGCGTCGGCCTCGAGCCACTCTCGCTTTGGCTGATCGCCGTCTACGGTCTTGCCCTCTTTTTCGGCGGCGCCTATCTCGGGCGTTTTTCCGGGTCCTTTAGCGGCAACGGTCTCGATCCGATGGTGGGCGAAGTCGCTGCGAAAAAATCAGGACAAGGACCGGGCGGCAATGAGCAGGCCGCGCCGCTCTCGCCCGCGGAGCGCGGCAAAAAGATTTTCTCCGCCAATTGCGCGACCTGTCACCAGGCGAATGGTCTCGGCGTGCCCGGGCAATATCCGCCCCTGGCTGGCTCCGAGTACGTGAATGGCGGAACGCATCGGCTCGGCATGATTTTGCTCAAGGGGCTGCAAGGACCGGTGAAAGTGAAAGGCCAGGAATTCGGCACGGCGGTCATGCAGCCGTGGGAGAAAACCTTGACGGACGCAAAAATCGCCGACGTTCTCACTTATGTGCGCGGCGAATGGGGAAACACCGGCGGCCCGGTCGAAGCCGAACAAATCGCAGGCTTGCGTAAAGAGCTGGCCAGTCGCTCTGAATCTTTTACCGAGCCCGACCTGCTCGCGGTTCCGGCGACCGCGAATCTTCCTGGCGGCGCCGCGCCGCCGGCCGGCGCTCCCGCGACGCCCATTCCCGGCGCGCAGCCGCCAAAATAGACAGCGCGCTCTGCGCTCAGG
>JALYTV010000002.1:13237-62682 GCA_030854105.1 Verrucomicrobiota bacterium
GGGCCCCGCGTCGTGAAAAATTACTGGCTCGTGAAGCAGGAGCCGGGCGCCTATGCGTGGGACGATTTCGTGCGCGACGGCAAGACGAGTTGGACCGGCGTCCGCAATTTCAAAGCGCGCAATAATCTGCGCGAGATGCGTGTTGGTGACGAGGTGCTGTTTTATCACAGCGTCATCGGCAAAGAGATCGTCGGCATCGCGCGCGTGGTTCGCGCCGCGTATCCGGACCCGACCGCGAAGGAAGGCGACTGGAGCACGGTCGACCTCGTTCCGCTAAAGCCTTTGCCAAAACCGGTCACGCTCGAGCAGATCAAGACGAGCCTTTTGCTTAAAAATATTTCGCTCGTCCGGCAATCGCGCCTTTCGGTGCATTTGCTCACGGCCGCTGAGTTCCGCGCAATTCTCGCGCTCGCCACCCAGCACTGAGCGCGTTGGCTAACATCGGTGAGCGAACTCGACCCGCGTTTCGTTCAACGAGAACGCCAGCCCGGTCTCGATCTCCTGCGCGCGCTCGCGATCGTCATTGTCGTCCTTTATCACTGCGGAATTTTTGGATTCCGACTCCCGTGGGAGATACATCGCTTCGGCTGGGTCGGCGTCGACCTCTTCTTCGTGCTCAGCGGCTACCTCATCGGCGGACAACTCCTCGCGCCGCTCGCGCGCCATCATTCCATTCGCTTCGGCCGCTTCTATCTGCGCCGCGCTGCGCATCCTGCCCGCCTATTTTTTCATCCTCGCGCTTTATTTCCTGCTGCCGTCGTAGCGCGAATTTCCAAAAATCTCGCCGCTCTGGAAATTTCTGCTCAGCGTACAAAACATCGGGCTGCATGCCGGCACCTCGTTCTCGCACGCTTGGTCTCTGGCCGTCGAAGACCAGTTTTATTTGCTGCTGCCTCTCCTTCTCGTGCTCCTCGCGCGCTCCCGTCGCGCCGCGCTGCTCGCGCCCCCACTCATCGTCGCCGGCGGAATCATTTTGCGCTTCGTCCTCGCGCTCCAGCATCCCGGCGACGGCGCGGTTTCCTTCCAAGGCTTCCAGCTTTGGATTTATTATCCGACCTGGACGCGGCTCGATCCGTTGCTCTTTGGCGTGGTGCTGGCCGCGATCGAAAAATTTCGACCGCGCTGGTGGAATCGCCTCCTCGCGCAATCGCGATGGCTCGCGCTCATGGCTAGCGCGCTCATCGCTTTCGGACTCTGGCTCGGCGAAGGCGATGTCCTCACCGTGGCCGCTGTCGTCTGGCAATTTCCGCTGATCGCGGCCGGCATGGCGTTGCTGGTCATTTACGTCGTCCGGCCCGGATCGCTTTTGCAACGTCGCGAAATTCCCGGCGCCGCGTTTCTCGCCAGCATCGCCTACAGCGTTTATCTCAGTCATAAGCTCGTCATTCATTTCGCGCAGCAACTCTGCGGTCGCTGGCAACTCGCGCGCACCGATTGGCGCACGATCCTCCTCGTCGAAGTCCTGATTTATTTTTGCGGCGCGCTGTTGTTCTTCGCCGTCGAGCGGCCGTTTCTGCAATTGCGACGCCGCCTCACCGCGGATCGCTAACGTTCACTCTCGCGCGCTTCCACCGCCGCCTGCGCACGCTGCACCATCACCACTGCCGCCATCAGTACGAGACCGGCGATGACTTGGTGCGTATGCAGCGCCGCGTGAAAAAATCCCCACGTGATGCACACGGCCGCGAGCGTCTGCATCATTTCGAAGTAGCCGGCGGTCGACGCACGCGTCAGCCGCAAGCCCTCGAAATAAATCAGCAACGGAATGCCGCCCGAAAGCGACGCCAGCAAAATGAGCGCGACGATCGCCTTCGTCTGATGCGCTTGCGCCGTCGCCGGCCAGAGCGCAGCGCCGTTGAGTTGACCGTAAACGAGCAAAATTACGGTCATGCAGATTAAGCCGACCACGATGCGCAAACTCGCCGCCAGTCGCAGCGGCACACTCGTCATCACGCCGCGTCCGGCCACGGTCGCGAGTCCCCAGAAGAGCGCGCAGACGAGCGCGTAACCGGTGCCGAGATTGAGTCCGGCTTGCGCAAACGAAACGCCAATCAGCATCGGGTGTTCGACGGAGAGGAAAATTCCCGCGACGATTGCGATGGTGGCGAAAAAGAAAAAGCGCGGCGTCAGCTTGTCGCCGAAAAGCAGGAAAGCGCCCAGCGTTGAGATCACCGGCTGGATGTTCAGGATCACGTTCACCACCGTTGGGTTGCCGTTTTTGAGCGCGAGCGTAAAAAAAATCGTGCCGACCGCGGAGCCGGCGAAACCAGAGAAAATGAGAAAGCCCCAACTGCGCGCATCCATTTTGCGCAGCGCGCTTAGCTGCGGCAGCAGGATCGGCAGGAACATGAGCAGAATCAACACGTGCTCCCAGAACACGATCACCTTCGCGTCGAAGAGATCGTTGAGCGGAATCCGCCACGCGCTTTCCGTGCCCCACAGCGCCGCGCCCAGCCCGACCAGCCATGGACCGTAGCGACGCGTTGCCGACGCGGGTGATGACTGCACGCGGCTTTGTAACGACTTGCCCTCGAAACGTCAACGCGTCTGTCGCCTCGCCGGAAGCTCTCTGCAATTGCTAATCGACAGGACGGTGTAAAGTAAGCTAAGCAAGGGAATGCCACGGCAGCTTCGTTTGGGATTTGAAGGAGCGATCTATCATCCGCTTAGCTACAGGGAATCGGCGCGAGGATATCTCGTGGGATGACAGTGACCGCCAGAACTTTCTGGAACCGCCGGGTGCTGCGTTACGCGCACAGGCGTGGCAAGCGCAATGTCTCCAACGCTCCGCGATAAATTGTAAAAGTGAGGACTGACCCGTATTCTCTCTTTCAGGGAGCCCGGCTCTTCAGTCCTACACCGGGTCTGTGGAATACGTGGCCGATTGGGATAACATTCCGACCGGCAGTCGGATTCCTACGGTGACCGCGGTCGCGGCAGTCTCGCAGGCGGCAGGAGCACAAAACGGGAGCAGCTACGGAGAAGGTGGCGGGCTGTCGATGGGGCGGGTGTCTGTTGAAAGCGCTCCCAAGATCGACCAAAAAATCATACGTTTAGGTCGCGCAGCGGTAGACAAAGCCAAAAACGATTCAGAATGTACAGTATATCATAGACCGGTTGGTTACAATCTCTACGATGTAGATGGAAAGATAAAATGGATCCATTCGAACCGCGCAGAATGGACTGGCAAGCGATGGATTGAATCATATCCAAAACCTCCGGAGGACGGAAAATTCCTCGCGAACGGTCATATTCACCCCATGGATCAGCATAATCGCTTCGCCGGGTCAAGCTTCAGCCCCGATGACATAAGGACTGGTCAGTCAGCTCCCGTCTTCAAAAATAATAGCATAAGTAATCGAAACTATGATATCTATTTTAAAGGCTTTCGATGGCTCGTTGAGAACGGGACGAATCTCTCCCAGCCGCAGTCGTATTAGTGACATGAATCGTCTTGTTTCGTGCCTAGTGTTCCTCTGCCACGGATTCTGCGTAGCCATTCAAGGCGCCGCACCGACTCATCTGGATGCTATCGTAAAACCAGACTTCGAGACATCGAGGGCTTTTGAACTAATATGGCCGTCAAAACTATCATTAACGTTATATAACTGCGGACGGGTAATAGTATTCCCTTACGGTGAGCCAGAGTATTCGGTTTCGGTCTACTCTGCCGCTTCACCGAGCGGGAAGGTCGAGTATCGGATTGCCTTTGTTCATCTCTCCGGTAATCTTTGGGAAGCGACCGATGCCGGAAGTCGACCCAGTGGCGCGGCAGGTATTAAGGTGCTACGCAAAGAAGCGACCCTTCCCGAAACTACGGGAGTAATTTTGAGAGAACTTTGGGAGAAGATGCTAAAGCCAGTTCATCAAAAGATGCCTCAATTGCAAGAGGCTGAGGTAATACCGATGGATTCAACTCATTACAGATGGGCGCTTTCTTTGCATGGAACACACATTCTCGAAGGCGAAGCAAACAGCTATTTGCGGCGACTTGATTGGAAGACCGAGGAGTTTCTGAAACTTACGGCCTATGACCTGCGGGATTATTGCCAGGCGTCTGTTACGGAGCGTGCACATCTGGCAGTAAAGATCGAGAAACGTGCAAAACGTATCCTGGCTTCACTTCATCCAAGTCGATAAGGGAGAAGAATAGGGGTCAGTCCTGCCTTTTACAATTTGTGATCGACAGGGAGGCGTGCGGAAGATAAGGATAGGGAATGCCGCGGCAGCGGCGCTTGGAATTTCAAGGAGCGATGTATCACCTGCTCAGCCGCGGGGATCGGCGCGAGAACATCTTTTGGGGGAGAGAATAGGGGTCAGTGCCGACTTTTACAATTTTCGATTCGACAAACCACGAATTAGGAAGGCGCGAACAACGAACCGTCGCGTTTCCACGAGCGGCGGCTTTGAAGTTAGAGCGCGCTGGCTCGATTACGAAATGCTGACGCGTTTGTCGGGCGGGTTCACCATCGGCTGCCGTGCGGAATGTGGAACGCTTTCATTGAGAAGCCGCCACAATATCTGTAGGGCAAGCGCTCCCGCTTGCCGTCGATGTGTTGGATGGCAGGCAGGAATGCCTGCCATCCAAGGGAAGAAGAAGCGCGTCGGCTAAGAACTCGGCCATGTGTTTTGGATGCGCGTCGGATAATTCGGAAATTTGATGCCGGCAACTGGTGCCGGAGGCGATCAGCGTAACGCCTGCGCCTTCGGCGCGAATTTTCTCCAGCATCGGCGCGGCGACTTGCTCGGAGAGTTTGCGCTTGGATTCGGTCATGCCGAAGGCGCCGGCCATGCCGCAGCAGCCAGTCTCGAGAATTTTCGCGCGACGGCCGGGCAAGCGCTCGACCAAGCGCGCCATGAACGCTGGGTTAATCAGCGACTTGGCGTGGCAATGCGCGTGGATCGCGACCGTCTCGGTGCGTTCGGTGAAGCGTGTCGGCTGTGATCCGTGCGCGGGGGTTGCGGGGTTCCGGCAGGATGCCGGAACCGGCACGCTGGAAGCGTGCGCTACCGGGGGAGTTGCCAGTGTGTTCTCGATGAATTGTTCGAAGAGGTAACAGCGCTGGGCGATTTCTTCGGCGCCGTCGAGACGCAGCTCGCGGTAGTCTTCGGCGAACATCGAGTAACACGATGGCTCGAGGAACAGGATAGGAGTGGTGGAGTTTTGGAGCGAGGAAAGAAGCGCGAGGTTGTGCGCGCCGAATTTCGCGGCGACGTCGAGATTGCCTTGGCTGAAGGCGGGGCGTCCGCAGCATTTGCGTCCGTGCGCCAGCGTGACGTGGCAGCCGAGCGCTTCGAGCACGCGCACGGCAGCCTTCCCGATGTGCGGTTCGTGATAACGCACAAAGGTGTCGTCCCAGAGGATGACGTCCTGTAGCGGCGCTCTGTGAGCGCCGTCCGGCGGTCGTAGATCGCCGCTACATTTGGATGCGAACCAGTGATCGAAGCGCTCGCTGGCGTAGGCGGGCAACGTGCGTTGCGCGGAAAGTCCGAGGACGCCTTGCATCATTTGGCGCAGGGGCGAAAAGTTGAGTGCGCTGTTTGCAAGCCGTGGCAAAACGCAGCCGAGTTCGCCGAGCAGATCGGGTCGGCTAAGAATGCGCTCGCGCAAGCCGATGCCATATTTTTTGTGCGCGGCGTGACGCAACTCCGCTTTCAGCAGCGCGAGATTCACATTCGACGGGCACTCGTTGGTGCAGGCTTTGCAGGAGAGGCAATTGCTGAGCGCGTCGTCTAATTCCGGCGAGCGCAACGGATCGCTGCCGGTCTCGCGCCATTGCAAAACCTGCCGGATGACATTGGCGCGTCCGCGCGTCGACATGATTTCCTCGCCGGTGGCGAGAAACGTCGGGCACATCGTCGGCGCATCTTTGCGGCAGCCGCCGCAGCCGTTGCACTGCTCGAGATTGCCGATGAACGAGCCGTCTTTGAAAGCGAAAGCGAGACGCGGCTCGAACGGCAAGGTCAGCGGCGTTTCGAAATTTTGTCGCAAATGCGAGTCGATGCGAAACGCCTCGGTATCGAAAATCTTGCCGGGATTCATCCGGCCGCGCGGATCGAAAACGCGTTTGATCTCGCGCATGAGATCGAGCAATTCGTCGCCGAGCTGCGCGCGCATATATGCGGTGCGCGCGATGCCGACGCCGTGCTCGGCCGAGAGCGAGCCTTTGAATTGTTTTACCAGCGCGGAAGTTTCGTCGGCGATCTGCCGGAACTTTTTGCGATCGCCGGCGCGGTGCAGATCGACCACGGGGCGCACGTGGAGCAATCCGCTCGCGGCATGCCCGTAGTAGGAAGCTTCGAGATGTTGTGACTTCATCATCGCTTCCAGGCCGCGCACGTATTCCGGCAATTGTTCCGGGCGCACGGCGGCGTCTTCGATAAACGCGACCGGTTTCGCCGCGCCGATGCAACCGGTGAGCAACGAGAGGCCGGCTTTGCGCACGGCCCAGACGAGATTCATTTCGCTCGCGTCGGTTAATGTTTTCGAGCGCAAGCCGAGGCCGCGGCGTTGCATGACCTGGAGTCGATCTTCGACCGCGTCGTCGTAAAATTCGACGAGCAAAATGGCGGCGCACGGTTTGGCATCGAGCTCCATCAAATCGCGCGCGCCCTGGAAATGAAGCTGGCCGCGCGTTTGGTCGAGCAGCGGGCGATCGATGTGCTCGATCGCGGCCGGCTTGAGATCGAGCAGGCTAACGGTCGCTTGCATCGCTTCGTCGACGCTGGCGAAAAAAATGAGGCCGAGACCTTTCGCGCGCGGCAGCGGCGAGATTTTTAGCTCCGCCGAAAAAATGGCGCCGAGCGTGCCCTCGCTGCCAGCGAAAATTTCATTCAGATTTTGCGGCGCGCGCGAGAAACGTTCGATGCCGTAACCGGGCCAGCGTTTGATGATGCCCGGCGGCATTTGCTCGGCGATCTCCGCCGCGCTCGCGTGCACCATCGCGGCGATGCGTTCGCGTTCGTCGTGCAATCCGTCGTTAGCCGACCCGATCTGCGCGATCCGGCCGTCAGCCAGCACGATCTCGGTCGCGCGCACGTGATCGGCGGTGGTGCCGTAAATCGGCACGCGCGCGCCGGAAGAATTATTCGCGATCATGCCGCCGATGGTCGCGCGCGAACTCGTCGCCACATCGGGACCGAAACAAAAACCGCGCGGTTTGAGGAAGGCGTTGAGCTGATCGAGCACGACGCCGGCGCCGACGCGCACGCTGCGTTTTTCCAAATCGAGATCGGTGATCTGGCGATTGTGGCGCGAGAAATCGACGATGAGGCCGTCGCCGATGGCGTTGCCGACGAGACTGGTGCCGGCGCCGCGCGGCGTGATCGCAAGCCCGGCCTCGCTCGCGGTCGCAAGCAGCGCGCTCGCTTCCGCCGCGGAAGGAGGGAACGCCACGGCCGCTGGCTCGATCTGGTAAATAGAAGCGTCCGTCGCGTAGAGCAGGCGCGTGAGACGATCCGCACGCACGTCCGCTCCGCTTTTTTGCAATTCGCGCAACGTCGCCTCAGTCACGCCGCAGTATCGCGCGACTGCCGACGCGATCAAAATGTCAGCTCCCGCTGCGCAAAAGGCTAAAGAATGTCCTTTGCAATGCGGGTCGGGATCAAGATATTGAAGCGCTAAATTCTCCTGTATGGAAGCGACCACTCACTCCCACACCGCGCACGATCATTCGCACGAGCACGAGCATCACGAGCCCGGCTTCCTAAGAAAATGGGTTTTCTCCACCGATCACAAAATGATCGGGGTGCAGTATGGCGTGACCGGACTCGTTTTTCTCTTTTTCGGCTTCAGCCTGATGATGTTGATGCGCTGGCAACTGGCGTATCCGGGCCAGGCGTTGCCGATCATAGGCAGCGCGCTCGGGCATTTCTTCGGGCCGGATTCCATGCCGGACGGAAAGATGACGCCGGAGTTCTACAACTCGCTCGGCGCCATGCACGGGACGATCATGATCTTCCTCGGCATCGTGCCGGTGGCGTTCGCGGCTTTCGGAAATTTCGTGGTGCCGCTGCAAATCGGCGCGCCGGACATGACGTTTCCGAAAATCAACGCCGCCAGTTTCTGGGCCTTTTTCGCGGGTGGCCTGGTCATGCTCACCAGCTTTTTTGTGCCCGGCGGCGCGGCCAAAGGTGGCTGGACTTCCTACACACCGCTCGCGGTCATCGCGGATAGCGGGCCGCACTTCAATGTCTTTTTCAACGGGCAGACGCTCTGGCTCGTTGGCTTCATTCTTTTGATTTCGTCGTCGCTGCTCGGCGCGGTGAATTTTATCACCACGATCATTCAATTGCGCGCGCCGGGGTTGACGTGGATGCGGCTGCCATTCTTCGTCTGGGCGCAGTTTGTGACCGCGTTTCTATTGCTGCTCGCCTTCCCGCCGCTCGAAGCAGCGATCGTGATGCAACTGATGGATCGTCTTGCTTCGACCAGCTTCTTCCTGCCGGCCGGGCTCGTGGTGAACGGCGCCATCGTCCACATCAGCGGCGGTGGCAGCCCGCTGCTCTGGCAGCATCTCTTCTGGTTCCTCGGGCACCCGGAAGTGTACGTGCTGATTTTGCCCGCCATGGGCATCGTCGCGGAAATCATCGCCAACAACACGCGCAAGCCGCTCTGGGGTTACAAATCGCTGGTCTTCGCCGTGCTCGTGCTCGGTTTCCTTTCCTTCATCGTGTGGGCGCATCACATGTGGCTCACGGGCATGGGCACGGCAGTCAGCGCGTTCTTCCAGACGACGACGATGATCATCTCGATCCCGTCGGTAATCATTCTAAGCGCGTTCTTTATTTCGCTGTGGGGCGGCTCGATTCGATTCAACGTGCCGATGCTGTTTGCGACGGCGTTTCTGCCGATGTTCGGCATCGGCGGGCTCACTGGCATTCCGCTCGCGTTCAACTCTGCCGATCTCTACCTGCACGATACCTATTACGTGATCGCGCACTTCCATTACATCGTCGCGCCGGGAACGATCTTCGCCCTTTTCGCCGGCATCTATTATTGGTTTCCGAAAGCGACCGGTCGGATGATGAACGTGTTCTGGGGCAAAGTGCATTTCTGGCCGTCGCTCATCTGCATGAACGTGATCTTCCTGCCGATGTTCCTGCAAGGGATGCTCGGCATGCATCGCCGCTGGTATGACGGCGGGCAGGGTTGGAATCTGGCCAACGAAAAGGTCTGGGGTCTCACCGGTTTCCACTGGAATACGCCGATCTCGATCGCAGCCTGGACGATGGGTCTCGCGCAAATTCCGTTTATCATCAATTTCTTCCACAGCATTCTTTGGGGGAAGAAGGTACCGAACGATAATCCTTGGGACGCGACGACACTCGAGTGGACCGCGCCGTCGCCGCCGCCGCACGGAAATTTCGTGACCACGCCAGTCGCTTACCGCGGCCCCTACGAATACAGCCTGCCGCGTCGCGGGCGTGATTACACCATGCAAAACGAGCCAATCGAAGCGTCCGAGCGCCTCGTGGCGGTCGCTCCCGCGCACACGGCCACGGTGCCAGCCTGATCCGATGGAAATTCCTTATACCGTCACAGCACGGCGCGACACCGGGCTTTGGAACGCGAAGATCGGCATCTGGCTCTTCCTCGCCTCGGAAGTGATGCTCTTCGGCGGTCTTTTCTCCGCTTACATTTTCCTGCGCCTCGATGCCGCGCCCGGCGACTGGCCACATGGGCTGCTCAACGTGCCGGTTGGCACCCTGAACACCGCCATTCTGATCGCGTCGTCTGTGACCGTGGTGCTGGCCTGGGCCGCGCTGAAAATGCGACAGTTCACCCGCTACAAGATTTACATGGGGATCACCATCCTCTGCGGCGTGGTCTTTCTCGTGGTGAAATTGGCTTATGAATGGCCGCAGAAGTACGACCACTTCGGCGCCTTCATTAAGCCGAGCGCGCTGGAAAAGTATGAGCCCTATCTGGGAAACCACCACCTGGCCGCGAAAGGGTTGGCGCCACGGCGGGAAATCAGCGGGCATTTGCACAACCGAGAGGCGTTGAACGACGCGAAAATCCCCGACTACGAGATCGCGCTGGATGAGGTGAACGCGGATCCGACCAACCCGAACAACGACCGACCGCATTTCCTCTACCGCCAGCCGACCGACAAGATCGCGACTATAGAAAAGGCGGACGTGGAATACGGCACCATGTTCCTGCCGAAGCATAGCGCGTACTTCGCCAGCTACTTTACCATTACCGGCCTTCATGGTCTCCACGTCCTGGCCGGCGTCCTAGTCTTCACCTATCTCTGGCTACCCATTGGCGCCAACATGTATAAGCGCAATCCTGAGCATCTGGCGAACCGGGTGGAAGTCGCCGGGCTCTTCTGGCATTTCGTCGATCTCGTTTGGATTTTTGTCTTCCCGCTCTTCTACCTGCTCTAAGCATGAACAATCCACCTGACATTTCACCGGTCGAACACGAGACCGAAGAGTACGCCGAACACGTTGGCGCTCACGTCCGCAAATATCTGCTCGTCGGCGCCACCCTCTTAGCCTTCACGCTCATCACCGTCGCGCTTTCCTATGTGAACTTTGGCACGATGAAGGCCAACGTTGCCGTCGCACTGGCGGTGGCGACGTTCAAGGCGGGCCTGGTCGCGGCCATCTTCATGCATCTTTCGGCGGAGAAGCGCCTGATTTATCGCATCCTCGTCTTCACTGGTTTTTTCGTCTTCGGTCTTTTTTGGCTGACGTATTTGGCATGGTATAATCCTATCGTCCGCTGATGTCCTTGAAAGGTTTTCATTACGTTTTCATTTTCTTTTCGACCCTGCTGGCGCTGGGCGCAGGAGCGTGGTGCATCTGGGTCGACCTCACGGTGGGCGAGCCGGTCTATCGCACGGGCGCCATCGCGTCGTTTGTCGCCGCCGCCCTCCTGCTCGTTTACGGCGTCTGGTTTTATCGCAAGATGAAAAGTCTTCATCTCATCACATGAAACGCGCTCTTGTGGCCCTCCTTTTCCTCGTGCTGCCGTGGTCGCAAATGCTGGCCTGCTCGACCTGCTTCGGGAATTACCAGGCCATCGGTGGTCCGCCGCCGGCCAACATTCAGCACATGGCCATGGCCATCTGGATTCTCATGTTTTTCGTGATGTCGGTGCTGGGCGGTGTCGGCGCCTTCAGTTTTCACCTCTGGCGTCTCGGGCGCATGCCGGTCGAGCCGCACCAGCAACTCATCGATGAGGATCTTTCCCGCTATGAGTAGCCTCGCCTTCCTCAACGAATTGATGGGCCTGCCTGCGAACGCATCGGAGCACGGCTATCAGATCGATCATATTATCGAATTTTGTCACTGGTTCATGGGCGCACTCTTCGTCGGGTGGTCGGCCTTTTTCGTCTACGTGCTCATCCGCTTCCGTCGCGGGAAAAACCCGCAAGCGGATCACGAAGGCGTGAAATCAGGAATTTCGACGCACTTGGAATTCGCGGTCGTGCTCATCGAGGCGGTCCTGCTCATCGGCTTTGCTGTCCCGCTCTGGGCGAAGCGGGTGAATCAATTCCCCGACCCCGCGAATGCCGTCCTCGTGCACGCGATCGGCCAGCAGTTTAACTGGAACTTCCACATGCCGGGACCGGACGGAGTGTTCGGGCATCGCGACATTGATTTGGTGAGCAACTCGAATCCGATCGGGCTCGACTCCAAAGATCCGGCCGCGGCGGACGACATGCAGGTGACCGGCGAGATCCATGTCCCGGTGAATCGTCCCGTCATCTTCGAGCTTTCGTCGAAGGACGTGATTCATAATTTCTGCCTGCCGAGCATGCGCATCGCGCAGGATGCGATTCCCGGCTCGATCATCCCGATGTGGTTTACGCCGATCAAAACGGGCACTTACGAAGTGGTGTGCGGCCAACTTTGCGGTCTCGGCCATTACGGCATGAAAGCCACGCTGGTGGTCGACGGCCCCGAAGATTATCAAGCCTGGCTGAAGGAACGCGCGGAACTTTCCGGCTCCGCCAAGGCGCCGCCGCCCTTGCAGCGACCGGCTGGTGAACCGCCGCCGGGCCCGACCCCGGGAAGCGTCCCTTCGCCCGGAAGCGCGGACGCGAAACCGTAGGGATCAAGCGCGTGTCTGAGGGTTCGCGCGCGGGGGAATTGAATCGCTGGCTCACTCGCTACGCGTGGCTGGTCGCGGGCGCCACGCTTCTGCTGATCGCCAGCGGCGGGTTAGTGACGAGCCACAACGCCGGCCTCGCCGTGCCCGATTGGCCAAATACTTTTGGCTACAACATGTTTCTGTTTCCGATCTCGAAATGGGTCGGCGGGATTTTTTACGAGCACACTCATCGCCTGATCGCGTCGTCTGTCGGTTTTCTTACCGTCATCCTCGCGGTGTGGCTTTGGCTGTCTCGCTCTCGCTATCGCGTGCTGGGAATCCTCGCCGTCTTTGCCGTCATCCTGCAAGGCGTCCTCGGCGGCCTGCGCGTCACGTTGCTCAAGGATCAGATCGGGATTTTCCACGCCGGGCTCGCGCAAGCTTTCCTCGGGTTGCTGGTTTTCATCGCGCTGGCTCACACCCGATTCTGGCGGCGCCTGGCTGATGGAATCGGGCGGCCCGCGCGCAGCCTGCGCTGGATTGCGATCGTCACCACGCTGGCGATTTACGGCCAGCTCATTTTGGGCGCGACGATGCGGCACCAGCATCGCGATCTCTCCATCACAGATTTTCCGACCGCGTACCGCCAGTGGATTCCCGATACCAGCGTGGGCGCACTCGAAAAAATCAATCACGCGCGAGATGCGATCGGGATGTCTGACGTCACCGGCGGACAAATCTGGTTGCAGATGACACATCGTTTCGGCGCGGTGCTGGTCGCGCTCGGCGTAGTGATTTTCCTGGTGAAAGCGCGGCGAACACCGGAATTGCGAATGCTCGCTGTCTGCTGGCTGGTCGGATTAGTCGCGCAGATCACGCTCGGCGCGTGGACGATTTGGAGTGACAAGGCCGCGGACATCGCCACCGCGCACGTTGCGGTTGGCGCCATCATGCTTTCACTGGGCGTCGCGCTTTCTGCGATCGCCTGGCGGCTCATCACGAAACCGCACGCGCTCGATTTCAAATCGCGTCGGCTAACATCCGGGGCGGTGCCAGTATGAAAGCGGTGACCCTCGAATCTCCGGCGGTAGCGCCCGCGCTGGCCGCGAGCCGACTTTCTGATTTTTCCCAGCTGGTCAAAGCGCGTCTGACCTTGCTCGTCCTGATCACCACCGCCGTCGGATTTTATCTCGGCGCGCCGTTGCCATTCAATCTCCTCGCTTTTTTTCACGTTCTGATCGGCGCGGCGTTGGCGGCGGGCGGCGCCTCGGCGCTGAACCAATGGTGGGAACGCGATTTCGACGCCTTGATGGAGCGAACCCGCGAACGTCCGGTGCCGGCGGGCAGAATGCGTCCGCGCGATGCGCTTGTCGTCGGTTGCGCCGCCGCGCTCGCCGGCGTCGTTTACCTCGCAGTGGTGTTGAACCTGCTCGCCGCTGCCCTCACCGCCGCCACCGTGCTGATTTACATTTTCGCTTACACGCCGCTCAAGCGTCTCACCCCGACAAACACCCTGGTCGGAGCGATTCCCGGCGCCCTGCCTCCGCTCATCGGCTGGGCCGCGGCGACGGGAAGCATCACGCTGCCGTCTCTGAGCTTGTTCGGCGTCCTCTTCTTTTGGCAGATGCCGCACTTCTTCGCCATCAGTTGGCTCTATCGCGAACAATATCGCGCGGCGGGATTTCGCATGCTGTCGAATGCCGACACCGATGGGCTGCGATCGGGCCGGCAGGCGGCGGTGTACGCGCTGGCGCTAGTGGGAGCAAGCGTCTTCCCGGCCTGGCTCGGCGTGAGCACGCGCACGTTGCTCCCGGTGGAAATCATCGTCGCCGTCATCTTTTTCGCGACCGCTTGTCTGTTCGCTCGCCAACGGAACCGCGTTGAAGCGCGTCGGCTATTTTTCGCGTCCATCATTTTCCTCCCGCTATTTCTTGGTCTCCTCGTCATTAGCAAAACATGACTACCGACTCGTTGGCGCAGCCACGTCAATCCGGAGCTTCGCTCGCGTGGAAGCTGACGCTTATTCTGATCCCGCTGCTCACTGCCGGAATTCTTTTTTATCTGCGCCATCTGGAAGTCACCGCTTCGGCGCGGCGCGACATGGCGCAATACGGATCGGTGTCGGCCTTTCGCCTCACCAATCAGGACGGCAAGCCATTCGGCAGTGGCGATCTTGCGGGCAAAGTTTGGATCGCGGATTTCATTTACACGACCTGTCCCGGGTCATGCCCGATGATCAGCAGCCGTATGAGCGAAATGCAAAAACCGCTGCGCGATACCGACGTGCATTTTGTTTCCTTCAGCGTCGATCCGGATACCGACACGCCGGCCGTTTTGCGCGAGTACGCGCAACACTTGAAAGCGATGCCGGGGCGCTGGGATTTTCTCACTGGCGACAAGACCCAGCTTTTCAGACTCATCGAAAAAGATTTCAAGCTGGCTGCCTCGGACCACGGCGGCGAGAAGAACGCGCCGTTGCACAGCACGCGCATGGTTCTCGTCGATCGGCACAGCGAAATCCGCGGCTACTACGATGCCACCGACGCGGATGCGGTAACCAGGATGCTCGCCGATACGAGCCACCTGCTCCGAGAACAGCCGCGCTAGGATTCGCCGGCGACGCGATCGAGGTAATCGCGATAATCGCCTTTCGGCAATCGATCCCTTAGCCGCGCGAACTGGAAGGCGTCGATGAATTTTTGCCGCAACGCAATCTCTTCCAAGCAGGCGATTTTCGTGCCCTGCCGGTGCTCGATGGTCGCGATGTAATTGCTCGCTTCCAGCAAGCTGGTCGGCGTGCCGGTATCGAGCCACGCCATGCCGCGCCCGAGCGGTTTCGCGCTCAATTCGCCCTCGCGCAGGTAACGGCAGTTCAACTCCGTGATTTCCAATTCGCCGCGTGCGGATGGTTTTAATGCGCGGCAGAATTCGACGACGCGCTCGTCGTAGACATACAAGCCGGGAACGGCGAAACGGCTGCGTGGTTGTTCCGGTTTTTCTTCCAGCGTGAGCACATTGCCGCTTTCGTCGAATTCCACGACGCCGTAGCGGGCCGGGTCGCGCACCTGATAGCCGAAGATGCAGGCGCCTTTTTTTTGCGCGAGCGCCTCGCGAAAGAAATCGAGTTTGCCGTAGAAAATGTTGTCGCCCAAAATCAACGAGGCGCCGCCTCCCGCGAGAAATTCTGCCCCGATGAGAAAAGCTTGCGCGATGCCGTCGGGTTTCGCCTGCTCCGCGTATTCCAGGCGCAAGCCGAGATCAGCGCCGTCGCCCAGAAAATCGCGCAGCATCGGCAAATCTTTCGGCGTCGAGATGATGAGAATCTCGCGCAGGCCGCCGAGCATCAGCGTCGCCAGCGGATAGCAGATCATCGGTTTGTCGTAGACCGGCAGCAGCTGCTTGCAGACGATGCGCGTGAGCGGGAAAAGACGCGTGCCGGTGCCGCCGGCGAGAAGGATCGCTTTCTTGGTCATCGTGCCGATTCCATTCCTGCCAGAATCGCGGCAATGGTCAACCGCAACGCGTCGCCGCGTGCAATCGTGCCAGTAACGGCTCGATGGTTGATTGAATTTGAAATGCTTGGGCGATGCGTTGGCGCCCGCCTTTTCCGAGCCCGGCACGGAGAGGGGGATCCCGGGCGAGGCGCATGATCGCGTCGGCTAACATCCGTGCGTCGTGCGGTGGAATGAGCAAGCCAGTGCGGTTGTTGTCGACCAGCTCCGGAATTCCCGCGATGGCGGACGCGACCACTGGGCAGGCGCACGCCATGGCCTCCGCGATCACGGTGGGAAAGACATCGCTGGCGCCTTGGTCGTCGACGATCGAAGCGAGGACGAAAATATCGGTCGCGCCCAGCGCCGCGATCACTTCCTCCGATGAACGTTCGCCGAGGAAACGAACGCAAATCGCCAGATCGCGTCGGCTAACGCGCGCTGCGAGTTCGCCGCGCATTGCTCCGTCGCCGATAATGTCGCATTGGAAATGGAGTGCGCCGTCGCGCAAGCGCGCGCACGCGTCGATCAAAATTTCGAAGCCTTTGATCGGAACGAGACGCCCCACGCTGAGGATTCGAATCGTGTCGGCCGACGTTGCCCGCGTTTCCGCTGCGGGAAAGCGCGAGAGATCGATGCCGTTGTAAACGCGCACGATCTTTGCCGGCGCGCCCGGTTGCAAAGGTCGCAGCAGCGCAGCGCTGAAATCGGTTTCGGCGGCGATGAATTCCGCGCCGTCAAAAATTTCTTGTAACAGTTCCGCGTTGCCGAGATCGGACATGAAGTCCTGGCCGTGCGCCGTGACGCTGAACGTGATGCCTGTGATTTCTTTGAGAAACAGAGCGGTGTGCGCGGCGCGATTTGCGAAATGGACGTGGCAATGGCGCACGCCTTGCGCCGCGAACAGATCGGCGAGGAAAACGGCGTTGCGCGCGCGCAGGGCCGGTTTGTAGGCAACGCCGTATTTTTTCTCGTGCCGGGCGATGAGTTGTTCCGGCCAGCGCCCGCGTTTTTTTGCCTTGCGCGCAAGGGCATCGAGCGCGCGAGAATCCGGCGCGTAATGGGGCTGTGCCCGCAGTTGGCCGAGATAAGCATGACGCAGCGCGCTTTCCGGCGGATGGAAAGAGGCGAGCACGAGTTCGTGGTCACGGCGCTCGAGCTCGAGCATTTCCCTGTCGCAAAAAGTCTGCGACCAGACGGGGTAGCGCGAGAAGACGTAGCCGAGCCGCATGCGCGGCAGGATGCAGCAAAGATGCGCTTAGGAAAAGCGCACGTCTTTGCCGGGGTCCATCTCGAAATCCAAGGTGAGCGCGTCGGCTGTGTTCGGCTTGATGATCTCTTCGTTGAATTTCACGAAGACGGGATCGTCGCAGAACATGGCGAATTTATCCGTCGACTCGAAATCGATGGCGATGAAGAAAGGCCAGGGAACTTCGGGATCGATGCGCTTGCCGCATTTGATGCTGAGGACTTCGGGGATTTTCAGCAGTTGCATGCGCGTGTTCATCATCATCTCTTCCACGCGCGCGGGAGTGACCTCCGATTTGAGTTTGTAGAGGACGACGTGATGAACCATGCGGGTTAATGCTATTAGGCGGTCTGGCCAGTGCGCGCAAGAGCGAATGAGCGATCGTTTTAGACGACCCGATCGGCGTGAACGCGCTGGCTAATTTTTCCAGTCGAGAACGCCCTTCCTGAGCGCGTAAATGTATCCCACCATGAGAATGGAAACGAAGCTGAGCATGCTCCAGAAAATGGTGGCGCCATGCTGGATGGCCTCGCGGTAAACAACGGCCCACGGATACATGAAGACGATTTCGAGATCGAACAGAATGAAGAGCATCGCCACGAGATAGAACTTCACACTGAAGCGCGGCTGCGCTTCGCCCTGCGCGACCATGCCGCATTCGTACGCAGTATCCTTCGTGCGATTGCAACGGCCGACTTTGCCCAGAACCATGCTGAAGATCAGCGCCGAGGCGGCGAAACCGACCGCGACGATGATCTGGAGCAGGACCGGAATGTATTCGCGCAGCATAAAAAACGCGCTGCGAACGCCAGCGCTACTTTACGGCGACGGGAGCGGCGGCGGTGGCGGCAGCGACCGGAAGATGGCCCATTTGCGGAGCGATCGCATTCGCAAGCGCCGCAGGCAAACCCTTATACTTCTTGCCCGTTTTCTTCACCGCACCACGCGCAACGAGGTTTTGTAGCTTCTCGTAAGCGCGTAGGCGAAGCATTTCCTCACCGCCGCTGGCCGCGTTACGAGTGCGGAGATTCTCGTGGACGACGTCGAAGAGTTGCTTGAACTCAAACGATGCCCGACGGGAGAGCACGGCGACGAGTTCTTCGGTGACCAGATCAGGAACTCGACGGGAAAATGCGTTTTTCTTAAGAATAGCCATAGAACGGGGATGATAACACATCCGATGGATTTAGCAGCAGAATTCTCATGGGTAAAACCGCAGGAGGAAGGCGTGCCGAAATGTCCCGCTTGGGCTGCAAATTCCTCAGGCGCGGGGGTGGAATCGCCGGTGGACGGCTTTCAGGCGCTGCTGATCGACGTGGGTATAGACCTGGGTGGTGGAAATATCCGCGTGCCCGAGCATTTCCTGAATGATGCGCAGATCGGCGCCGTTGCTGAGCAGATGGGTGGCGAAACTGTGACGGAGCAAATGCGGGTAGATGTTCGCTTCGAGTCCGGAATTCTTCGCGTGTTTCTTCACGACTTGCCAAAGGCGTGCGGTGGTAAGCCTGGTGCCGCGCGTCGAGAGGAAGATCGTGCTGTCTGATTTTCGATGCACGAGCTTCGGGCGTTCGGTGGAAAGGTAAGCGGCGATGGCTTCGCACGCTTTGCGGCCGACCGGAACGAGACGCGTTTTGTTGCCCTTGCCCGCGACGCGCAACATGCGCTCGTCGGCGTTGAAGCTTTCCAGTCGCGCATTGGCGAGTTCCGAAATGCGCAAGCCGCTGGCGTAAAGCAGCTCGATCAATGCGCGATCGCGCAATCCGAGCGGCACCGTGGTATCGATGGCGTCGAGCAATTGTTCGACCTGGAGTTCGTTGAGCGTTTGCGGCAGGTAACGTTCGAGTCGCGGCAGCACGAGCGTCTCCGTCGGATCGCGCTGGATAATCTTTCTGACGAGGAGAAAGTGGAAAAAAACCTTCAGCGCGACGACGACGAGTTTGATCGACGACGCGGAAAGGCCGCCGCGTTTTCGTGCGGCCAGATAATCGGTGAGCTGGTCGATCGTGACCGCGCTGACATTTTCCTCCGGATGAATGCGCTGGCGCCACGAGGCAAACTCCATCAGGGAACGCTGCGTCGAGAGCTGGTAATTTTGCGAGAGCCCGCGCTCGACCGCGAGATAGCGAATGAATGAATCGATTTGCTCTTCCACGCGTCAAAAAATTTATACGACCTTCATCACACAATTGTTTGTGACCGTTGACAAGGAGTCCCCGCGTGATCGATCATTTTAGTGCGATGAGCTTGGATCTAAACACGGTCTTGAATGAATGGCCGCACGAGCCGGGCACCATCAAGGTGCGCAAAGTGGCGGGGCTCGACGGTCGCGAGAAACTGCAGCTGCGGATCGATCTCGGCGTGCTGCAGATGGAAATGACGGGCCGGCCGGATGGCCAGCGTCCGCACGGTTGCGAATCGTTGCTGGTCTATCACCAGCATCGCGCCGACCTCGCGGAAAGCGCGGGCGACGGTTACGAGCTGTCGGCGGAGGAATGCGCCGAGTTGCAGCAGGAAGGCATCCAGTATTATCACCGCTACGTCAGTCTCTTTCAGTTGAACGAATACGCTGGCGTGATTCGCGATACGCAGCGGAATCTCGACCTGTTTTCATTCGTCGACTCCCATAGCAAACGCGATGAGATGGCCTGGAACTTCCAGCAATTTCGTCCCTACGTGCTGATGATGAACACGCGGGCGAAGGCGTCGATCTATCTGAATGATGGGCGATTTGCCGAAGCGCTGCGCGAAATCGAAAAAGGCCGCGACGGCATCGTGGAGTTTTTTCAGCAATCGAATTTCCCGGAGCTGGCGACGAAGAGCAGCGAGATCGCCTTTCTCGAGGAATGGCTCGAGGAAGTGCGCTCGAAGCGTCCGCTGACCAAGCTGGAAGTGATGCAGCGGGAAATGGAGCGCGCGATCGCGAGCGAATTCTACGAGCGCGCGGCGGAATTGCGCGATGCCATTCGCGTGTTGCAGGCGAACGAGCTGACTGGGATTCCGAGCGGAAGTTAGACAGCACGGTCTGCGCAAGTGCGCTAACTTCGCCGGTGACGACGCCGAGCTACATCGAGCGCAAGGAACGCTGGGCTCGCAAAATGGCGGGCAAAGAAAAACCGGCCACGCGCTCGCGCGATCGCTTGCCGCCGGGCCAGCATCTCACGCCAGGATTTCCGGTGCTGGATCTCGGGATCAAACCGGAGATCGCGCTGTCTGACTGGCGCCTGGAAATCGGCGGACTCGTCGACCATCCCAAAACTTTTTCGTGGGACGAATTCAATGCGCTGCCGCGATTCGAAGATGTGAGCGATTTCCACTGCGTTACGACCTGGAGCAAATACGATTGCCGCTGGAGCGGGGTCGCATTTTTTACGCTGGCGGATTTGGTGAAACCGAAAAACGAGGTGCGCCACGTCTTATTCGAGAGCTACGACGGTTACACCACGAACGTGCGCTTGGAGGACGTGATGGACGACGACGTGCTGGTGGCGACGCAATTCGATGGCCGGCCGGTGCCGCGCGATCACGGTGGCCCGGCGCGGGTGATCATTCCGAAATTGTACGCATGGAAGGGCGCGAAATTTGTGCGCAAGATTGAATTCGCGGCGGAAGATCGCCTCGGCTTTTGGGAGGTGCGCGGCTACAGCAACACCGCTGACCCGTGGACGGACGATCGCTTTTCCTAGCGTCGGCGACGTTAGCCGACGCGATCTGATTTCGCAGAAACGCGGCGGCCTGAATTTCCGCGCGCGGCGTAATCGGCGAGAGGCACGTTTCTAGCTTTTCCCAGCGTTGTGCTGGAACACACCCTGTCCGCCGAAGAGCAGAGCCAGATCTTGGCGACGATCGACATGTTTGAGGTCATTACTCAAACACAGCCGGACGACTATCAATCGCTGGAGATTCTCAAGGAGGCTTACACCAAGGTGGGCCGGAGCGAGGAATCTCTTCGTGTTTCGAGAAAGCTGGCGGAGGCGTATTTCAACGTCGGCTCATATGCGCTGGCGATGCAGGAGTGCGAAGTCCTGCTCATGCGCGACCCGAACGCGCCTGAAGTCCTGGCGATGCTCGGCGACATCGAAGCGCGCCTGCAGGCGGCCGGTCAATCGTTCACCGGCGGCGCGAAGCACGGTCTGATCGCGAAAGCTTTCTACAACGAAGATGGCGAAGGCGGGCTCATCCAAGTCGAAGAAAAAAATTCCGCTTATAACCTGCACGAGCGTGGCGACGATGCGCTGGCACGTTTTCTCATTACCCAACAAATTTTTAGCGAAGGCGTGGTGAGCAGCGCGCTCGAGTCGGTGCAGGCCGCGAACAAAAATCTCAGCAGCCAAAACCTCGGCGTCTCGTTGATCGACAAACTTTGCCGTGCGGACACCGATCTGGTGGATCAGATTTATTCCGCGCTGGTCGATCGCACCAAAGCAGCGTTTGTCCCTCTCGAATATTACGATCTCGATCGCCAGCTCGCGCGCGTGTTGCCGGATAATCTTACGCTCGGTCGGCTCTTCGTGCCCTTCGATTTGATCAGTCGCACCATCATGGTGGCGTGCTGCAATCCGTTTGATGCCGCCGGCCGCGCCGCGGTGCAGCAATCGCTCGATTACACCGTTTCGTGGTATCTCGCGCGACCAACCGCGATCGCGAAAACGCTGCAGGACGTTTATCGGCTCGATAGCCGCAGTTAACCGACGCGATGAGAAACAAGACTTTCGGCGAAAGAATCGCGGACGTATTGATCGAGGATGGGCTTCTCCTGCCTAGTCAGCTCGAGGAAGCGATCGCGATCCAGAAGACAGAAGGCGGTCGCCTGCTCAAGGTTTTGACGGACAAGCAGTTCGTCACCGACCAGGACATGGCGTTCAGCATGGGCCGCTGCTTGAATGTGTCGCCGGTGAATCTGGGAAAGATTCGCATCCCGCAGGAAATTTTAGAATTGATCCCGCGCGACATGGCGAAAACCAACAAGCTCGTGCCGGTGGCGCGCTTGAGCGACAAGCTATTCGTGGCGATGGCCGATCCGACCAACGTGCTCGCGATCGACGACGTGAAGCGCCGTGTGCAACTCGACGTCGTGCCGATGATTACGACGGAAAAGGGCATAGCCGACGCGCTCAGCGGCGCGGCGAGTGGCGCGAACATGAGCCAGGTGCTCAAGCAGGTTTCCGAAGAAGCAGGTGATTCTTCTAGCATTGAAGTGCAGCAGGCGAAGAGCGAAGAGATCGATATCGATCGTCTTGCCGCAGATACGGAAGACGCGCCCGTCATCAAGATCGTGAACCTGATCCTGGTGCAGGCGATTCGCGAAAAAGCTTCCGACATTCATATCGAGCCTTTCCAGCGCATGCTGAAACTGCGCTACCGCATCGACGGTGAACTGGTGCAGGCGGAGTCACCGCCGAAGGCGCTGCAACTCGCGATCACTTCGCGCATCAAAATTCTGGCGGGCCTGAACATCGCGGAGCGCCGTGTGCCACAGGATGGCCGCTTCCGCATCAAGGTCCTGGGCAAGGAAGTCGATCTGCGTGTTTCCATCCTGCCCACGTCGCACGGCGAGAAGATCGTGATTCGTATTCTCGATAAGTCAGCGTTGACCGGAAGCCTCGAACAGATGGGCCTCGATGAAGGGACCCTCGGGAAATTCAAGAAAGCGATCGACGCGCCGCACGGCATGATTCTCGTCACCGGGCCGACTGGTTCCGGTAAAACGACGACGCTCTACTCGGTGCTGCAGGAGCTCAACAATCCGCAGTATAACATCGTGACGGTTGAGGATCCGATTGAGTACGAACTCACCGGCGTCAACCAGGTCGCGGTGCGGGCGGATATCGGACTCGACTTCGCCTCCGCGCTTCGATCGATTCTCCGTCAAGATCCGGACATCGTGATGGTGGGTGAAATTCGTGACAACGAAACGGCCGACATCGCGGTGAAAGCGGCGCTTACGGGTCACCAGGTGCTCTCGACTCTGCACACGAACGACGCGGCGGGCGCGATCACGCGTCTCGACGATATGGGCATCGAGCCGTTTCTGATCGCGAGTTCAGTGATCATGGCTTGCGCGCAACGTCTGGTGCGTCGCATCTGCACGAACTGCCGCGAGGAATTCACCCCCGAGCCGGAAATGTTCGAGCGCCTCGGGATTGAGAAATTGGATTCTGTTTTCTATCGCGGCAGTGGCTGTGATCGCTGCAAGGGACGAGGTTATCTGGGGCGCGCGGCGATCATTGAAGCGCTGCCGGTGAGCGAGACGGTGCGCCGTCTCATCATCAAGCGCGCGTCTGCCGCAGTGCTGAAAAACCAAGCCGTGACCGAGGGGATGAAAACTTTGCGCATGGCAGGCATTGATAAAGCTCTAGAAGGCATCACCACGCTCGAGGAAATCTGGCGCGTGACCGCAGAAGACCATTAACCCGATGAACATTCCTTTCCGCGATCTCTTTATGAAGGTGCGCGCGCGCGTGATTTCCGCGCGGACGCCGGCGGCTTCCGCTCCGGCCGCGCTGCCAGCGCCGTTGAACAAAACGGAGGGCGATAAATTCGCCAAGACGGTGGTGCCGAACGCCGTGCATACGATCGCCCCTGATCCGGCGGCCCCCGAACGTGGCACGTCACCAGGAGGTCCGCGCATTGTTTCCTTTGGTCGTGCTCCGGCGAATCTGCGCGCGCGAGATTTACCGCCAGCCGTCGCGCTCGCGCTCGAGCCAAACGTGGAACGTGTACTTTCGCTCGCTCTCTCCGATGTGCTCGATCACATTCCCGCCGGGCACATCAAGCCGCGCGAAAGTTTCGATGTCAGCCGACGCGTTCTGCTGAAAGCTTCTGAAGTGGAAAAGGGAATGGCGGTCGGCCGTCCGGCGGTCGCGCTCGCGACTCTGTATCAGCAGATGCCAGAGATTTTCATGCATCCTGTGCCGGCGGCGGAAGCCGCAATGGTGGCGCTGCCCTTCGAAAAAGTGATCGGCGAACTGACGAACCTGCACGTGCGCAACGACCAGCAGACGGAGATCGTGCCCCAAGTGCAAACGCCGTTCCTTCAGGTCACCATCGAAGATCACGAAAAATTTGGCACCAAGATGGAGCCGATCACCATTAACGAAATGCCGGCGGTGCGCGTCGAATTAGCGACCGCGCAAGCCTTGGCGGCGGCGCAACCCGAAGCCACCGCCTCGGAGCGTTTTACGGCCTCGCGGCCAACGGCCGGGCAGTCGCCTGCGCCGGAGGTCGAGGCGACAGAGACGGAAGCGTCGGTCTCGATGCCCGCAGGCGCGCCCGAAGTGGCGGCGCCCGTTGCACCAGAAGCGCGCGCGCGCATTCCTTTCACGCCGTCGTCGGAGACCGCGACTTCCGCCAACGGCACAACCCCTTCACCGAATGGAACGGGTGGGCCTGCGCAAACGCGAGTTCCAGCCTCCGGCGGGCCACCCGTTCCGACTAGTGCTCCGACCTCGCCGACCCGAATTCCATTCAAGCTTTCGACGCCGGCAGAGCCGCCGACCGCGGCCCCGGCAACACTCGGATTAGGCGCGCTCGGGGCAGAACCCATTCCGCTACCGGCACCGGAAAGTGCGGCGCCCGCGGTCGACGAATCCGGACCAGTAGTGACGCTGTCGCTACTTCCCATCTTGCGCAGTCTGCCGCCGATGCAGGCGAAGCAGGATCCATCGGACGTGCCTGCCGACGCCCAAGTTTCATTCCCGATGGGGTTGGTGGCCCCGCAACTTGCGAGCGGGAAGGTTGTGATCCACCCGCAGGATTTCCACAAGGCACTGACGCCAGCCTTCCAGAAATACTTCGACGCCGCAGCCGTCGATGTCCCCGTGCCGTTATCGCTGCCGGACGTGCTCTCGCATTTGCCCGGCGACGCGCTACGCATGCGCGACGATCAGGAAGTGCTCAAGCAGGACGAGGCTTTCGAAACGCCGTTCTCGGCCAAGGCAGCGGAAGATGCCGCGCGCTTCTCGGCTCCCCCGGACGCTGAGGCGAAGCCCGCCGAGGTGAAGCCGGAACCGGTCCCGCCAGCGTCCGTGGAGAAACCGGAAGCACCTGTCGAAAAAGCGCCGGCAGTAGCAGCGAAAGAACTGGTAGTCGCAGCGCCGAAAAATGAAACAGCGGCGCCGATATTCGAAGCCAAGGACGCGATTGCGAAAGCCTGTGCGCTGCCTGGTGTCGCCTCGTGCAGTCTGATTTTCGCCGATGGCTTGGGCATCGCCGGCAACATTCCGCAGGAAATGAGAGTGGAAGGCGTGAGCGCAGTGGCACCAACGTTGCTTAAGAAACTCGAGAAACACATGCTCGATACTCAACTCGGCTCGCTTACCTGCATCACTATTCACGGCGAAAAATCGCCCGTGAGCCTGTTCCTGCGCGGCAACGTTTGCCTCACCGCCGTGCACAACGGAGCGGAACTCAATGCCGCCAGCCGGCAGGAGCTCGCGCAGATGACCGAAGAACTTTCACACACCTACACGCAACCGGAGACTGCCCATGTCGATCATTAACTACGCCAGCCGCGAGATACAATTTAAGATCGTTTACTACGGTCCGGCGTTGTGCGGTAAGACCACCAACCTCGGTTACATCCATCAACGGATTAACCCGCAAAACCGCGGCGACCTTGTCTCCCTGGCGACCGCCGCGGATCGTACCTTATTCTTTGATTTTCTCCCGCTGAATGCCGTCGTGATCAAAGGTTTCGTCACCAAGTTCCAGCTCTACACCGTGCCGGGGCAGGTCATCTACAACGCCACTCGCCAGCTCGTCTTGCGCAGCGTCGACGGCATCGTTTTCGTCGCCGATTCGCAATGGGAGAAGATGGAGGAGAACGTCGAGAGCTTTAAGAATCTCGAAGATAACCTGGCGAAGCAGAACATGTCGCTCGATGACGTGCCTTACGTGCTCCAGTACAACAAGCGCGATCTCGGTAACGTGGCGCCGGTCAACTACCTCGAGTACGTGCTCAATAATCGCAAGAAGCGCGTGCAAAGCTTCGAGGTCATTTCGAGCACCGGCCAAAATGTTTTCGCCACCTTGAACGCCGTCTCGCAAATCCTGCTGCATAAATTCAGCAAACAGAGCGATGCCACGCGCACGCCGGCCGCGGGCGGAGCGCCGCCTCGCCCCGCGTTGCCGCAAACTCAAAGTGTAGGAGCATGAACGCGATCCCTGTCCTCACCATCGACGACGTCGCCAGCCTGGATGGCGTGCTCGCGGATTTTTTGAAGAAAGCGGAAGCCGAACTCACAGTCGTGATCGATCGCGGCGGCAACGTCATCTCCCAATTCGGCGACATGACGGTAATGGACGTAACGATTATCGCTGCGCTCGCGGCCGGATCATTTGCCGCGACTCGCGAACTCGCGCGCCGCATCGGCGAAGTCGAGTTCAACGCGCTCTATCATCAGGGCAACGGCAGCCACATTTTTATGAACTCAGTCGACGAGGAAACGATCATGATCACCGTTTTCGGGCCGCGCACGACAGTAGGTCTGGTGCGGTTCTACTCGACTGCTTGCGCGCAGCAAGTGGCGCAACTGTTGAAGTCGCTGCAGAACGCGAATCACGGATTCACTTTCGACGCTTCCGATATTTCGGCGGCGCCGATCTTTGCCGACACGCCGGCGACCACCTAGATCGCGCTGGCTAATTAGCCGACGAATTCTCGCGCCACCAGAGTGGCGTTGTGTCCGCCGAATCCGAACGAATTATTTAGCGCCACGCGCACTTTGCGTTCGCGCGCCACTTTCGGCGTGTAATCGAGATCGCACTCGTCGTCGGGATTTTCGAGGTTGATCGTCGGCGGAATTACGCCATCACGAATCGCGAGCGCGCAGACGGCCATTTCCACGGCGCCCGCGCCGCCGAGCAGATGGCCGGTCATCGACTTGGAGGCGCTGATGGAAACTTTCTTCGCGTCGTCGCCGAAGACGGCTTTAATCGCACGCGTCTCGGACAGATCGCCCAGTCCGGTCGAGGTCGCGTGGGCGTTGATATAATCGACATCGCCGGGATTCAATCCGGCGTGATCGAGCGCGAGCTTCATCGCGCGCGCCGCGCCGCCGCCGTCCGGAGGCGGCGCCGTCATGTGGTAAGCGTCGGCGCTCAAACCATAGCCGACGAGTTCGCAGTAAATTTTCGCGCCGCGGGCTTTGGCGTGTTCCAGCTCTTCGATCACGAGCACGCCTGCGCCTTCGCCCATGACGAAGCCGTCGCGCTCGCGATCCCATGGCCGCGAGGCGCGCTCGGGGTCATCGTTGCGCGTACTCAACGCTTTCATCGCGCCAAAGCCAGCCAGCCCGATCGGGATGATGGCCGCTTCCGAGCCACCCGCAAGAAACACATCGGCGTCGCCAAATTTAATAATGCGCCACGATTCTCCGATGGCGTTGTTGGACGTGGCGCAGGCGGTGACGATGCACATGTTCGGTCCGCGCAAGCCAAACTCCATCGAGATGAGACCGCTCGCCATGTTGCTGATCAACATCGGGATGGTAAACGGCGAGACGCGCGACGGTCCTTTGCTGAGCAGGATGGTGTACTGATCCTCGAATGTTTTCAGGCCGCCGATGCCGCTGCTGACGATGACGCCGGTGCGATCAGGCTCCGGCATCGCCTCCCCGAATCCGGCATCGGTCATTGCCATTTTCGCGGCCGCCATGGCGAGCTGCGCGAAGCGATCCGTGCGGCGCACATCCTTCGGGTTTTTGAAAAATGGTTTCGGGTCGAAGTTGCGCACTTCGCCGCCGATGCGGCAATCGTAGGCGGCGACGTCGAAGGCGGTGATGGCGCCGATGCCGCTGACGCCATTTTTTAGATTCGACCAAAAGGTTTCGAGCTCGTTCCCGATGGGGGTGACGACGCCGATACCTGAAATAACAACGCGGCGATCTTTCATGGGCACGCCTTAACCGGGCGAACGGAGGCCAAAGGTGGCCGAAAGGCGGGGCAGGGTCAACGCGGGTTTGTCACCGCGTCCCCATGCCGACGCTCTGCACTGTCTGGAAAAGTTTGCCTTCGGTCTTGATCGACGGCGCGATGATGATCTCGGTTTGCTGGAACTCCGGCAGATTGCGCGCGCCGACGTTGCCCATGCAGGTGGTGATGGCGCCAACCAGATTTTGGCTGCCGTCGTCGACTTCCGCCGGGCCGAAGAGAATCTGTTTCAGCGAACCGGTGGTGCCGACTTTGATGCGCGTGCCGCGGGGCAAATTCGCGTGCGGCGTGGCCATGCCCCAATGGTAGCCGCGGCCGGGCGCTTCGTGCGCTTTGGCGAACGCGCTGCCTACCATCACTGCGTCCGCGCCGCAGGCGAGCGCTTTGCAAACGTCGCCGCCTTTGCTCATGCCGCCGTCGGTGATGATCGGAACGTAGCGAGAAGTTTTTTTGAAATAAGCATCGCGTGCGGCCGCGCAATCGACGGTTGCCGTCACCTGCGGCACGCCGAGCCCAAGCACGCCGCGCGACGTGCATGCCGCGCCGGGACCAACGCCGATCAATACGGCCGCAGGCCCGCAGCCCATGATCTCGAAAGTCACATCATAGCCGACGGTATTACCGACGATTACCGGGATACGCAGGTCGCGGCAAAAATTCGCGAGATCGAGCGACTTATATTCGGACGAAATATGTCGCACCGTGGAAACGGTGCTTTGCACGACGAAAACATCTGCGCCCACTTCCTGCGCGATCGCGCCGAATTCCGCAGCACGTTGCGGAATGGAACTCACCGCCGCCAGCGCGCCGGCGTCCTTCATTTGTTTCACGCGCGCCGCGATCAAGTCCGGCTGCACCGGCTCGGTGTAAATCTTCTGCAGCAGCGCGGTGATCTCGGCTTTGTCCGCCTGCACGATTTTTTCCAGCACTTCCTGCGGATTTTTGTAGCGCGTTTGCACGCCTTCGAGGTTGAGTACAGCGAGGCCACCGAGTTTGCTCATCTCGATCGCGAACTTCATGTCGACGACGCCGTCCATCGCGCTGGCTAAGATCGGAATCTTGAGCGCGATCGGTTCGGCGTCGCGGCGAGGCAGGCGGAAGGTGGTGTCGACTTCGTTCGGGTTAATGGTCATGCTGCCCGGCACGAGCGCGATCTCGTCAAACCCGTAAGTCACTCGCGCTTTTCGATTTCGGCCAATCCACATTCCCATAGCTAAATCCGGTCTAATTTAAATCGTTCGTTCAGGCTGCCGCAGCGCGGGCAACGGGGCAGCATCGCGTCGGTGCGATCTTCGAATTCCAACCCGCAAATGACACACCGCAGACGGTGAAGGAAAGCGTTCCGTTCGCGTCGTCGGCGGTTCCATTCACTACTTAACCAGATGACAAAAACCGTCGCAAGAAAAAGGAGCAGATAAATCGTCACCAGCGTGGTGAGGCTCACGCGAATCATGGCGCCGCTTTCGCTTTCGCTTCCGGCGCGGCGATGTTGTTGCCCCACAGGATCGTCACCACGATCCAGCGCTCTTCATCGGTGCTGGGCGGGAAACGGCAGAGTTGTAGAAAATTTGTGGCCTGCTCGTCCAGCGCACGGTCGTTAGACGACGCGATCGGCAACGCGTGACGCACCGTTCCGGACGGATCGAGCGCGATGTGGAAGCGCGCGTTCTCCGGCGCGCCGTCGCGGCTGGCGCGGAAAGAAAAAGACGGCGTCGCGATCGAACTGCCGTTGTCGAGGAGCACGGCCGTCGGTTGCGACGATCGAAGCTTGGTTGTTGCAGACGCCGTGCCCGGAATTTCCACCGGCCCGGGCGGCGCGATGCTCGGGATGCGCAGATCGGGCGCCACGGGTGGAAGATCGCGCAGCTTCGGCTCATGGCCCGCGTAGGAGGGCACGTGGCGCAAATTCGGCAAACGTTGCGAGGAGGCGTCGGGCGCGCGCTGCGTCGTCATGGCAAGCGCCGGATCTTCCGCTTCCACCCAGTGCAACAAGGCCTGCGCTTCCGGATTGTCATGGCCGTCGATGAGGGTGAGGCGCGCCGGCGGCGGCAGCAGCGCCGCGGTCGACGGATAGACAATCTGGAAAAGCGAAAAGCAGAGCGCGTGGATCACAACCGACCCGATCAGGAACGCGATGAACGACGTCGGAAATTTCCGCGGCGCGGCCCAGCTGAAAATGAGCGTCGGGTTCATTTCGTCGGCGAGGTCGCGAGTGCGACCGAAGGGACGCGATGTTCCAGGGCGAGATTAGCGATTTGCACGACGGCGTCATAGGGCGTCGCGCGATCCGCTTTGATGATAACGGAGCGCCCTTCGCGCTGCGTTTGGTCGAGCTTGGCGCCGAGCTCCGCCAGGGTCACGCGCTGATCGCGAAAATAAATAACCGACCCGCTGGTGACGCTGATGATCTGGTAATTTATTTGCGGCGCGAGCGTGAATTTTGAAAACGGCGCGCTCACCGCGATGCCCGGCTGCAGCACGAAAGTCGAGCTGAGCAGGACGAAAAAAATCAGCAGAAAAACAACGTCAAGCAGCGGGAAGAGCACGAGCCACCCAAAGGGATAATCCTTCGTGCGAGCGAGCTTCACTATTTGCGCACTTCGCCGCCTTCGGCCTTCGGCGAAAACGAAATGATGCCCGGCTCCGATTCCATCTCCGTCAGCATGTGCACCACTTCGATGCCGGCGCGCTCCATGTCGTGCATCATGGTGTTGATGCGCGAGGAGAGATAACTGTAGGCGACGAAAGTGGGAGTGGCGACGACGAGGCCTGCCGCCGTGGTGAGCAGGCTTTTGTAAATGCCGGCCGACAATTCCGTGACTGTCGCGTAGCCGCCATTCGACGCGATCATGCCGAAGGCGTCGATCATGCCCGTCACGGTACCGAGCAATCCCAGCAGCGGCGCGACAAACGCGATCGTGGCCAGGACACCGAGCATGCGCTCGAGTTTCGGCACTTCGAGTTGTCCCGCTTCCTGCACGATCTCGCGCAATTCCGCACGCGATGAATCGTGTCGCAAAATCGCCGCGTGAATGACGCGCGCGACCGGCCCCGGCGTGCCCGCCGATTCGTGCAGCGCTTCCGCAAAATTGCGGCGCTGGATGAGATTCGCGAGGCCTTTGAGAAATTCGCCCACGTGAATGGTGGCGCGATGCAAATAGAAAAGACGCTCGCCGAAGACGGCGATGGAGAGAATGCTGCAGATCAGGATCGGCCACATGAGCAGGCCGCCCTTTTGGAGATACTCGATCACAAAGGTCGTTTAGCTTTTTTTCTGCGGTGAAGCAAGCGGGCTGACTAACGGCGCGCTTTCGGGGTGGGTTGCGCGGCGCTGGTTTGGCCGATCAAATTTCCTTTGCCGTCGTAGGTGGCGTAGCCGCTTTGGTGGCCCGCGCTGTCGTACTGATAAACGATGCGGCCGAGCGAGCTGCCGTCTTTGGCCGTGCGCGCTTCTTCGGTTTGGTGCCCGGCGCCGTCGTACTTGTAGGTCGCGCGAAAACGCAGTTTGCCGTCCGGCGCAAAGATGCTGCCGCGCGCGAAACGTCCGTTCTCGTCGAGCGCGTATTTAATTTTCTCGCGCACTTTCCCGTCGGTACCGGTGGTGGTGGCGCCGCCGCTGTGATTTGCGTAATCGAGCTCATAGGCGGTACGCGAGCCGTCGGGGTTGATCACGACCGAAACGCGTACGCCGCCGTTAGCCGACGCGCTCTGCGCTGGCGCGGAGATCGGGCTGGTTATGAGGCAGAGGAGGACGAGGAGGCGGCGCACGGGGAGAAGTTAGCGAGGGAAATCGTGTGGAAAAGTCGCGGATTTTGATTGACCACAACATCAAGTGGTGGATAAAAGTGGGTCAAAGTGGATTGAAATGGTTTTCAATCCCGCGGCGCCATGGCATCAAGTATCTCCGATCAACCGCTTTATGCCGGTGAATTTCGTCATGCCATCGACGAAAAAAACCGGCTCACCATTCCGTCGCGTTGGCGGCGCGATAATGCGGAGGAATTTATTCTGCTGCCGGACGCGAAAGAGCAATTCCTGCTCGTCATGTCGCCGGAGGAATTTCAGCGCATGAGCGCGTCGGTGGAGAGCGCACCGGGCGTGACCGCGCGAGACGCGCGCATTTTTCTTCGCCAGTTGCATTCGCGCGCGCAACACGGCTCGGCCGATAAGCAAGGCCGGCTCGTTTTGCCCGACGATCTTTGCCGCCGCATCGGGCTCAAAGGCGAGGTCGCGCTCGTCGGCGGCCGCGGTCGTTTTGAAATCTGGAACGTCGCGCAATGGAAACGCGCGCATGAGGAAGAAACGTCCACCTATCAACATGTCGCCAACGCGATTGGTCTCTAGAAAATGAACGCGCTGCTTTTTGAACGCCCCATCTGGTTCGCCACCGGCCCGCTCATCCTCGCGGAAGAACCGCAGGAAATGGAGGACTTCACTTATCACCGTCCGGTGCTCGTGCCGGAGTCGATCGAGTTGCTCGCGCCGCGCGCAGGCAGCTTTGTTCTCGATGGCACCTGCGGCGGTGGCGGGCACAGCGAAGCCATTTTAAAAACAGGCGCGAACATCATCGGCCTCGATCAAGATCCGGACGCGATCGCGCAGGCGAGCGAACGCCTCTCGGCTTTCGGCGAACGCGTCACTTTGCGTCAGGCAAATTTCCGCGATGCCGGGCGCGTGCTGGACGATCTCGGCATCGGACAGATCGGCGGCGCGATCCTCGACCTCGGCGTTTCGTCACGACAGCTCGAAAACGCCGAGCGCGGTTTTAGTCTCATGCGCAATGGTCCGCTCGATATGCGCATGGATCCGCGCGCCGAGCTCATAGCCAGCACGATCATCAATTCCTATAGTGAAGAGGAGCTCACGCGGCTTTTTCGCGAACTCGGTGAGGAACCGGCCGCGCGTCGCATCGCCAGTTTCCTGGTGAAGCAGCGCAAGAGCGTGCCGTTTACCGAGACGCTTGCGCTTGCACGCGCGATTGAAAAAGTGGTCGGGCGTCATGGGCGGCGGCATCCAGCCACGCAAGTATTTCAAGCCTTGCGCATGGAGGTGAACGACGAACTCGGCGCACTCGAAAAAGGATTGCGCGTTATCACCGGGCGCCTCGAAGCGAAAGCGCGGCTCGCCGTTATTTCCTTCCACTCGCTGGAGGATCGCATCGTGAAAAATTTCTTCCGCGATCGCAGTCGCGAATTCCTCGATCGGCCGGAGTGGCCGGAGCCGCGACGCAACGAAGAGTGCGATCTGCGCGTGATTACTTCGAAGCCGGTGGAGCCGGAAGCGACCGAGCAACGTTTCAACCCGCGCTCCCGCAGCGCAAAATTACGCGTGGCGGAGAAACTGGCATGAGCAAACGCCGCCAGCTGAATCGAGTCAACGCGCCTGCGCTCGCGCGCTGGATCGTAATGACGGCGCTGCTCGCGCTCACCGGTCTTTGCTACGTTTATCTTTCGTTGCAATTACATCGGCTCGGCGATCGCAAAAAAATTCTCGAGAACGAGCTCGTCGCCTTGCGCATGCAGAACGACGTCGTCAGCGGGCAGATCGCGGCGCTCACTTCGCGCAGCGCGCTCCAGCGCCGGCTGAAGGAAGGTTATTTGAAAATGGTACCGATCGCGGAACAAAACATCGTCCGCCTCGCGCCGCAGAAACTGCCGCCAGCGGAAGGCAACGTTCCGCCGGTCCTGAATGCGCAAGTGAGCCGATGAATTGGAACGGACGCACGCGTTGCGCGCTGGTCGCCATCGGCTTTATCGCGCTGTTTAGCGTCTTCTCCATTCGACTCATTTATTTGCAGCTCGTCATGCATCGCGTTTACGCGAGCAAGGCGGCCGAGACGCACGTGCGCAAGCAACCGATCTATGCCGATCGAGGCTTGATCACGGATGTGAATGGCGAAGTGCTCGCTCGCAACGTGCCGGTGGAAACCGTCGTCGCCGACACCTCGCGCCTGAACAAAGAGCGCCTCGACGAGACAATCGCGCTGCTGCATAGCCAGCTCGATCTGCCGACGAGCGAATTGCGCGAAAAACTCGGCAGCGACCGTCGCTATCTTGTGCTCAAACGCGAAGTAGCGCGCGCGACAGCCGACGCGCTCACCGCGCAACTCCGCGCCGAAAAATTGAGCGGCATCTATTTCGAGCACGACACCACTCGCATCTATCCGAATGGCGCGATGCTTTGCCACGTTCTCGGGTTCACCGATTTCGATCACAAAGGCATCCAGGGCGTCGAATCGTCGATGGAGGAATATCTGCGCGGCGAAGACGGCTACCGTTACATCGAGCACAACGTCAGCGGCCAGGAGATCGTGATGTACCGCGGTCAGGAACGCGCGCCGCGCGACGGCTACAACGTTCACCTCACGGTCGATCTGAATTTGCAGAACATTGTCGAAAACGAAATCGACGCCGCCATGCGCGAATACTCGCCGCAGAAAGCGACGATTATTTTAATGCGGCCGCAGACCGGCGAGATCCTCGCGATGGCGAACCGGCCGAACTTCGACCTCAATAAGCGCAGCACGGCGAAGCCGGAGCAGATGAAAAATCGCGCCATCATCGACATGATGGAGCCGGGCTCGACCTTTAAGATCGTGACGGCTGCGGCGGCGTTGAATGAGAAAAAAGTGCGGCCGGACACTTCGATTTTTTGCGAGAACGGCAGTTTTCTTTATGGCGGCCGCACGCTGCACGATCACAAGGCCTACGGTGATTTGAGCGTGCGCGACATTCTCGTGAAATCGAGCAATATCGGCGCGGCCAAGCTCGCCCTCAGTGTCGGCGATCAGAAATTCTACGAGTACATTCGTCGCTTCGGTTTTGGCGAACGCACCGGCGTGGAATTGCCCGGCGAAATTTCCGGCCTCATTCGTCCGCCGCAGAGCTGGAGCAAGATTTCCATCACGCGCATGCCGATGGGGCACGAAGTTGGCGTCACGCCGCTGCAGATGACGGTGGCGATGGCGACGATCGCGAATGGCGGCAAGTTAATCACGCCGCGCATTGTCAAATCCGTCACCGGCCCCGATGACAAAGTGGTCTCGGAATTCACCCCCACGTTTGTGCGGCAGGTGATCGATCCGAAGACCGCTGCGCAAATAGTCGACGCGCTCCGCGGCGTGGTGAGCGATCGCGGCACTGCGGCAGCCGCGGCGGTACCTGGTTTCACCATCGCGGGCAAGACCGGCACCGCGCAAAAAGTCGATCCGCACGGCGGCTACGAAAAGGGAAAATATGTCGTCTCGTTCAGCGGATTTCTCCCGGCGGATCATCCGGAATTTGTCGGCCTCGTCGTGCTCGACGACGCCAAAACGGCGAATCCGGAATTGAATTACGGCGGTCTCGTCGCGGGCCCGATTTTTTCCCGCATCGCCGAGAAAGCGGCGCGCTATCTCGATCTCGCGCCGCATCCGGAATTGATGAAGCCCGCGACCACCGAGCGCGTCGCCTTAACCCATGCCGCGCGCCGTTGAACGCATCGTTTCTGCGGCCTGATTTAATATGCAGCTCAAAGTTCTCGCCCGCGCCATCTCGCCCGTGGAAGTCGCCGGCCCGCTTGATCGCGAAGTGGAAAGCATCGCGTATGACTCGCGGCGAGTGCAGAGCGGCGCCCTCTTCGTCGCTCTGCGCGGTGAGAAGAGCGACGGCCACCGCTTTATCGAACAAGCGATCGAGAAAGGGGCGGGCGTGATCGTCGCCGAACGCGCTTTCACTTCGCCGCACGCGACCACGCTCGTCGTTGCAAATAGCCGGCGCGCTCTCGCCGATCTGGCGTCGTCGTTCTACAACTTCCCCGCGCGCAAATTGAAGATGGCCGGCATCACCGGCACCAACGGCAAGACCACGACGTCGTTTTTGCTGAAGCACATTTGCGAGAAAGCGGGCCTGCGCTGCGGCCTCATCGGCACCGTGCGTTACGAAATCGGCGAGCGCGTTCTGCCGGCGACGCGCACCACGCCGGAAGCGCTGGAAGTGCAGGAACTTCTCGCGCAAATCGCCGGCGCCGGCTGCCGCGCCGCCGCCCTGGAAGTTTCTTCGCACGCGCTCGCGCAGGATCGCACGCGCGGCATCGAGTGGGACACCGCGGTCTTCACCAATCTCACGCAGGACCATCTCGATTTTCACGGCACGATGGAAAAATATTTCGAGGCGAAAGCGATGTTGTTCGATCAACTCGCCAGCCAGGAACGCAAAAAAAAGGCGACGGCGGTGATCAATATCGACGATCGCTACGGTGCGAAACTCGTCGATCGCATCGACGGCAAAGTGCCCGTCATCACTTACGGCGTCGGGCAGCGCGCGGATTTTCGCGCATCGAATTATCGCGCGGAATTCAGCGGCACGTCGTTTCAACTCGATGCCAACGGTCGCAGTTATCTCGTCCGCGTGCCGCTGATCGGTCGCTTCAATGTCGCGAACTCGCTCGCCGCGCTCGCCGCCGCCACCGCGCTCGGCGTTAGCCTGCGCGATGCCGTTCTCTCGCTCGCGCGTTCGCCGCAAGTTCCCGGCCGTCTCGAAGCGGTGCCGGCGAAACGCAAATTTCAGGTCTTCGTCGACTATGCGCACACCGACGACGCGCTCTTGAATGTGCTGAAAACGTTGCGCGAACTCGGGCCGCGTAAGTTGATCGTCGTCTTCGGCTGCGGCGGAAATCGCGACACGCAAAAGCGGCTGCTCATGGCCCGCGTCGCCGATGAAAACGCAGACTACGCGATCATCACGTCGGATAATCCGCGCAAGGAAGATCCGGACGCGATCATCGCCGAAGTCGAAAAAGGATTTCGCTCGTCGCACTACGAAAAAATCACGGATCGCGCCGCTGCCATCGCGCGCGCCATCGCGCTGGCCGAGCCGCGCGACGTCGTTCTCATCGCCGGCAAAGGGCACGAGACGTATCAGGAATTCACCGATCACACGATTCCCTTCGACGACCTGCAAGCCGCGCGCCGTGCCATCGAAGATATGCCCGTGCAATTTTAGATGAAAGCGCTCCCTCTCTCGACCATCGCGATGTTTTCCGGCGCCGAATTGGTGTCCGGCGCAGCCGACACGCTCATCGAACGCGTCAGCACGGATTCGCGCACCGTTCGTCCCGGTGAACTCTTTGTCGCGCTGCGCGGCGAACATTTCGACGCACACAATTTTCTCGAGCAAGTCGCGCAGAACGGCGCCGCCGGCGCCATCGTCTCGGAGATCGTGTCGGCTAATTTACCAAAGGATTTCGCAATCTTGCGCGCGCTCGACACCCTGCACGCCTACCAGAATCTCGCGACGAACTATCGCCATTTGCTCGGGCTCAAAGTGCTTGGCATTACCGGCAGCAACGGCAAGACGTCGACAAAGGATTTCGCCGCCGCGATTCTCTCTCGCGCCTTTCGCGTCACGAAAACGCAGGGCAATTTCAACAATCACATCGGTTTGCCGCGCACGATTCTCGATGCGAATCCCGACCATCAAATGGGCGTGTGGGAGCTCGGCATGAATCATCCGGGCGAGATCGCGGCGCTCGCGCAGATCGCGTCGCCTGACGCCGCGCTTATCACCAACGTCGGCGTCGCGCATGTGGAATTCATGGGCACGCGCGACGCCATCGCGCTGGAGAAAGGAATGCTCGCGGAAGCGATCAAGCCCGATGGCTTCGTGGTGCTCAATGCCGATGACGAATATGCGGACTCGATCGCGCGACGCACCCGCGCGCGTGTGATTTTTGCCGGCATCGACGCTGGCGATATTCACGCGACGAGCATCGAGCAGACGCCCAGCGGCGCGGAATTCACCATCGTGGAAGGCGCGCATTTCTGCCGCGCGCAATTGCCGGTGCCGGGATTGCACATGGTGCGGAATGCTCTGCTTGCGGTCGCGGCCGGCCGCGCCTTCGGCATGTCGCTGGAAGATTGCGCGGCCGGTCTCGCGTCGGCGCCGTTGACGCAAGCGCGCCTGCAAATTCGGCAAGTGCGCGGCGTGCAATTTCTCGACGACAGCTACAACGCCAATCCCGATTCCATGAAAGCGGCGCTGCGCACCCTGGTCGAACTCGAGACGGAAGGCCGCCGCATCGCGGTGCTCGGGAAAATGGCCGAGCTCGGCGTCGAGACCGAACGCGGTCATCGCGAAGTGGGCGAGGCCGCGGCCGCGCTCGGCATCGATCAGTTGATCGCCGTCGGCGAAACGGCGGACGTGATCGCGTCGGCTGCGCAAAAAGCCGGGCTCGCGAATGTCGTCGCCGTTCGCAGCGCGGCCGAGGCGGCGGAAATTTTAAGCGAGAACGTGTCGGCTGGCGACCTGGTGCTGGTGAAGGGAAGCCGTTCCGCGCGCACCGAGCTCGTCATGGAAGAATTCGCCAAACTCGAAACCGCGGGAGGAAATGCGCGATGATGTTTTATCTCCATCGCCTGAACGAGCAGGTCGGGGGACTGAACGTATTTTTCTACGTCACCTTCCGCGCCGTCGCCGCGGCGATCACGGCCTTCGCGCTGGCGTTGTTGTTCGGCAATTGGGTCATTCGCAAATTGATTTCGCTCAAAATCGGACAACCAATCCGCACCGCCGCAGAAGTGCGGCATCTCGCGGAATTGCACGGCTCGAAACAAGGGACACCGACGATGGGCGGCGTGCTCATTATCGGCTCCGTCTTTATCTCGAGCGTGCTGTTTGCGCGCCCCGACAATCGCTTCGTCTGGCTCGCGCTCTTCGCCATGATTTATCTCGGCGTGCTCGGATTCGCCGACGATTACCTCAAGGTCACGAAGAAAAAATCCGATGGCGTGCCCGGGCGCGTGAAGTTGATCGCGCAAATTATTCTCGCCCTCATCGTCACCATCACATTCTTAACCAGCCCGCTTCTGCAAGTGCAGGCGCGTTCTCTTTATCTGCCGTTCTTCAAAGTCCCCGTCTTCACCAACATGGGCTGGTACACGGCGCTCTTCTTCGCGCTCGTCATCACCGGCTCGTCCAACGCCGTGAATCTCACCGACGGCCTCGATGGCCTTGCCACTGGCTGCACCATTACCGTCGCGTTTGCCTACGCGCTCTTGTCGTATGCCGCAGGCAATTTTCGCATCGCGGAATATTTGCAGGTGCCATTTTATCCCTTCACCGGCGAGCTCACCGTCGTCTGCGCCGCGCTCGTCGGCGCCGGCCTCGGCTTCCTGTGGTTCAATTGCTATCCCGCGCGCGTTTTTATGGGCGACACCGGCTCGCTCGCCATCGGCGGCCTCATCGGCGTCGTCGCCATTTGTTGCAAACAAGAAATGCTGCTCGCCATCGTTGGCGGCGTCTTCGTCATCGAAGCCGTCTCCGTCATTCTGCAGGTGCTCAGCTTCAAACTCACTGGGCGTCGCATCTTCGCCATGTCGCCGATTCATCATCATTTCGAACTCGTCGGCTGGAAGGAAAACACCGTCATCGTGCGCTTCTGGATTCTCTCGGGCATGTTCGCGCTCCTCGGCCTCGCCACCTTGAAACTGCGATGAGCGCATCATTTTCCCACAGCAAAGTTGCGGTGCTCGGTGCCGGCCTGAGTGGCAGCGCGGCCGCCTTGTTGCTGAAGGAAAAGGGCGCGGACGTGACCGTGCTCGACAGCGCGCCCGCAACAAAAATCCTGCAATCGACGCTCGATAATTTGCGCGCTCAAGGCGTGCACTTCGTCGCCGGGCCGGCCGCGGACGCAGATCGCACTGTCTATGATCTGGTCGTGCTGAGTCCGGGCATCGATCCCGATTCCGCGCTCGCGCAGAATTTCGCCGCCAAAAAAATCGAGATGATTGGCGAACTCGAACTAGCGTTTCGTTTCTGCGAACGGCCGGTCACCGCCATCACCGGCACGAATGGCAAGACGACGACGACGGAGTTGCTCGCGCAAATGTTGAACGCGTGCGGCCAGCGCACCGTCGCCTGCGGCAACATCGGCAAACCGCTTTCGCAAGTCGTGCGCGATCAAGCGCAGCTCGACGTCCTCACCGTCGAAGTCAGTTCCTTTCAGTTGGAAACGATCGCGACCTTTCGTCCAGCGATCGCGCTCTGGCTCAACTTCGCGCCCGATCATCTCGATCGTTATTCTTCGGTCGCGGAATATCGTCAGGCGAAGCTGCGCATTTTTGAAAATCAAACGCCGGACGATGTCGCCGTCGTCAACGCCAGCGAGAACATTCCGAATCTGCGCGCGCGCAAAATCACCTTCAGCGCCTACCATGACAGCGCCGACTTCCGGTTCGCAGACGGCACGATCTGCTTTCAGCAAACGCCGGTGTTGCGATTGGCGGAAGCGAAATTGCGCGGCTCGCACAACATCGAAAATCTCATGGCGACGCTCGCGGCCGGACAGGCGCGCGGTTTGTCCTTCGAACAAATGGTGCCGCCCCTCTGCGCTTACGAGCCCGCGCCGCATCGCTGCGAATTCGTCCGCACGGTCGGCGGCGTCGATTACGTGAACGATTCGAAAGCGACCAATCTCGACGCGACGGAAAAAGCGTTGCAGGCGCAAACGAAACCGGTCGTGCTCATCGCCGGCGGCAAAGACAAAGGCTTCGATTTCAAGCCGCTCGCCGCGCTGGTGAAAGAGAAGGCGCACGCCGCCGTGCTCATCGGCGAGATGGCGAGCCGCATCGCCGACGACTGGCGTCAGACGACACGATGTGAAATGGCCAGCTCGCTCGCGGACGCGGTCGAGCGCGCGCACGCCGCGGCGCGCGCGGGCGACGTCGTTCTCTTTTCTCCGGGCACATCCTCCTTCGACATGTTCAAAAGCTACGCCGATCGCGGCGACCAATTTCGCGCGCTTGTCCGCGCCTTGCCCAAATGAAATTGCCGAAATTTCCGCAGCTAAAGCGACCGAAGAAGCGATTGCGCGCGACCGCCGTGCGCCGGAGCGCGATGCCGCAGCCCGAGTACGACGACATGGCGGAGCCGAACATGAAGCTCTCGCGCGCGCTGCTCATCGTGCTGCTGCTGCACGTCGTCGCCGTCGCGGGCATCATCGCTTTCAACGCCATCAAGAGCCGCCAGGAAAATTCCGCGCCGCAGATCGTGTCGGCTAACGACGGACCGGGCGCGTCGCCGGCCGCGATGCAGAAAGAGCCTGAGAAAATTGCCGCCACCAAGAGCGAGAGGGAAAGCAAAGGCTCGGCAGCGCATTCCGATTTCTCGAAAACCTACGTGGTGGCGAAGGGCGACAATCCCGTCAAGATCGCGAAGAAATTCAAAGTGCCGTACGACGATCTGCTCGCGGCCAATCACATCGATGATCCGCGCAAATTGAAGATCGGACAGAAGCTCATCATTCCGATGAAGAAAACGAAGAGGAACTGACGATGCATCGCAACAGCGCCTATTTTCTTTTTCTCGCCGTGCTCGGCATGCTCGTGATCGGCATCGTCATGCTTTTCAGCACCAGCGCCTTCGCGCGCGACGCGCACGGCGATGTTTACTTTTTCGTGAAACGCCAATCGCTCTGGCTCGGCATCGGCCTTGCCGGTTGCATCTTCGCCAGTCTGCTCGATTACCATTTCTGGCAGCGCACCTGGTGGATTTGGTTTGCGGTCGCGCTGGTGACGCTTGCGCTCTGCTTCGTGCCGCATCTCGGCTTGCGCATCAACGGTTCACGTCGCTGGGTTGGCGCTGGTCTCTTTACCTTTCAACCTTCGGAAATTGCGAAGCTCGCATCCGTCTTCTTTTTGGCATGGTGGTTTTCGCGCTACGAAAAACAGAGCGGCGACATCGTAAAAGGGTTTGCGCTGCCGCTCGGCGTTGTCGCCATCTTGATCGCGCTGATTGTGACCGAAGTGGATCTCGGCTCGACCGCGCTCATCGCGACGACGGCGCTGGTGATGATGTTCGTCGCCGGCAGCAATGTCATTATTCTCGGTCTGCTCGCGTGCGGCGCGCTCGGCGGAATTTTAACCATCGCGATCTGCCTGCCGGAACGCGCGAGCCGGTTGCTCGCATTCATGCATCCCGAGACCTACAAACAAGACGCCGGCTTGCAGCAAATGCAGGCGTTGATCGCGTGGGGCAGCGGCGGTATGGAAGGACTCGGGCTCGGCAACGGGCGGCAGAAATTCGCCTACCTGCCGTACGCGCACACCGATTTTATTTTCCCGATGATCGGCGAGGAACTTGGTCTGCGCGTGAGCTTGATCGTGGTTTTCCTTTTCGTCGTCATCATCGTGTGCGGCATGACGATCGCGTTGCACGCGAAGGATCGCTTTGGGCTTTTGCTCGGCTGCGGCATTGTCTCGCTGCTCGGCTTGCAGGCGGCGGTGAACATCGGCGTCACCACTTCGCTGCTGCCGAATAAAGGATTGCCGCTGCCGTTCATCAGCTACGGCGGATCGAATCTCGCCGCCTGTCTGCTCGGCATCGGCATTCTGCTGAATATTTATCGGCAGGCGAAACTGGAGCCAACGAACAAGCGTGTTGTCTCGATGAACGCGAGGATGACGCCGAGAATTTAGCGATGGAGCGCGAGACGACACGATGAACGCGATCATTGCCTGCGGCGGCACCGGCGGCCATTTATTCCCCGGGCTCGCGGTCGCGGAAGTGCTGCGCGCGCGCGGACACGAAGTGCTGCTCTTCGTTTCCGAGAAGGAAGTCGATACCCTCGCGCTCAGGGAGCATCCGGAAATTCCCTTCGAGAAATTGCCGAGCGTCGGGCTGCCGTCGCCGTTCTCGCCCACGATCTTCGGTTTCATGCGCCGCTTCAACGACAGCCTCGGACGTTGCCGCGCGATTTATCGCCGCTTCCAACCCGAAGTCGTGCTCGGCATGGGCGGATTCACTTCCACCGCGCCGGTGCTCGCGGGAAAAATGCGCGGCGTGCCGACGTTCATTCACGAATCGAACGCGATTCCCGGCAAAGCGAATCGCTTCACTTCGCGGATGGTGCGCGTGGTCCTGCTCGGGTTCAAGGAATGCGCGCCGTTCTTTCCGCGAGTGAAAACGGAAGTGACTGGCACGCCCATTCGCACCGATTTGCAGAAACTCGATCGCAACACGGCGCGCGAAAAATTGGGGCTGAATCCGGAGCGAAAGACGTTGCTGGTGATGGGCGGCAGCCAGGGCGCGAGCGGAATTAATCAGGCGATGATCCGCGCGCTGCCGGCCTTGGAAAAGGCGTCGCTGCAAGTGATTCATCTCACCGGTGCGCGCGACGAGAAATTGATGGCGGATAATTATCAGCGCGCGGGTCTTCCCGCCGTCGTCGTCGCGTTTCATCATCAAATGGAATTGCTTTACAGCGCGGCCGATCTCGCGATTGCGCGTTCCGGCGCGGCGAGCCTGGCCGAGCTCGCGTCGTTCTCGCTGCCCGGCATTTTGATTCCGTTTCCCTACGCCGCCGACGATCACCAGACGCGCAACGCCGAAATTTTTGTGAGAGCCGGCGCCGCGACGTTGCTAAAGGAAAGTGAAATCGTAGACGACACGCTCGGGCGACAAATTCTTGCGCTGAGCAATGATCCCGCGCGTCTCGCACTCATGGCGGAGAATGCCGCGAAGCTTTCCACGCGCGACGCCGCCAGCGTCGTCGTGGCCGCGATGGAGAAATACGTCTGATGGATGCGCGCGCCCTCTGCCAATTTCTCACCGGCGAACGCCATCGCATTCACCTCATCGGCGTCGCCGGCAGCGGCATGAGCGGAATTGCGGCCTTGTTGCTCGAACTCGGCCACGATGTCGCCGGGTCCGATCGCTCCGTTTCCGTGGAAGTGCAGCGTTTGCGCCAACTCGGATTGCGTTTTGAACAACAACATCGCGCCGAAGACGCGATGGCGGCGGAGTTGATCGTTTATTCTTCGGCGATCAAAAACGAGAATCCGATTCTCCTCGCCGCGCGCGAGAAAGCGATTCCGCTCGCGCGCCGCGCGGAAGCGCTGGCCGCCATCATGCAAGGCAAACGCGGCATCATCATCGCCGGCATGCATGGCAAAACGACCACCTCCGCGATGACCGCGCACGCCTTGCGCGAGGGCGGCCTGCATCCGTCGCATTATGTTGGCGCGGAAATTCCGATCCTCGGGCAGAACGCGCACTGGGATGCGCGCGGCGAATATTTCGTGGCCGAAGGCGACGAGAGCGACGGCACCGTTCGTTTCTTTCATCCCGAGCACACCGTCATTCTCAACATCGAACCGGAGCATCTCGATTTCTACGAAGACCTCGCCGCCATTGAGAAAGTGTTCGCGCAATTGATGGCGCAGACTTCCGGTAAAATTTTCTACAACGCAGACGACCCGATCTCGGCGCGCGTCTGCCCGTCGCAACGCTCGATTTCATTCGGACTGAACGACGGCGCCGATTATCAGGCCAGGCAAATTTCGTTCGAGGATTTCGCGTCGGTCTTTTGCGTTTTCCGCCGCGGCAAACAACTGGGCGAAGCGCGCCTCAATGTGCCCGGACGGCACAATGTGCAGAACGCCGCCGGCGTGATCGCGCTGGCTACAGAGCTCGGCATTCCGTTTGAGAAAATCGCGAAGTCGCTCGGCAAATTTCAGCACGCGCGCCGCCGCTTCGAGATCAAGTACGCCAGCGAACGCTTTTTGCTCGTCGACGATTACGCGCATCATCCCACGGAAATTCGCGCGACCCTCGCGACCGCGCGTTCGGTCGGGCGCAAACGCGTGCTGACGATGTTTCAGCCGCATCGCTACTCGCGCACGAAAATGTTGCGCAATGAATTTGCCAGCGCGTTCGACCAAGCCGATCGCGTCGTCATCACCGATGTTTACCCGGCGAGCGAAACGCCGATTCCCGGCATCAGCGGCCAGACCATAGCCGACGCGATCTCGGCGCATGGGCACGCGAACGTGAGCTATCAGCCGCGCCTCGATAAATTGCATGGCGAAGTCGGCAGCATGCTGGCGACGGGCGATCTCGTGCTCAGTCTCGGCGCCGGAAATATTCACGAACAACTCGCGCAACTCGCGGCGGAGCTCGTTATCGCCGAGCGCATGAAAGCGATCGTCGGCGAAGAGGGCGACGTGCGCTTGCACGAGCCGCTCGCGAAACACACCACGCTGCGCGTCGGCGGCCCGGCGCAATTCTGGGTCGAACCGCGCACCGAAAACGCTTTCGCGGAGTTGATTCGATTTTGCCGGCGCGAAAACCTTCCGCTCTTCGTCATCGGGCGCGGCTCGAATCTGCTCGTGCGCGACGGCGGCCTGCGCGGCGTGGTCATTCATCCGAGCGGCGGCGAATTCGATCGCGTGGAAGTGAGCGGGAATGAAATTAGCGCCGGCGTCGGCACGAAGTTGAAGCAGGTCGCTTATGCCGCGCGCGACGCGGGACTGGCCGGCCTCGAATGGATGGAGGGAATTCCCGGCGAAGTTGGCGGCGCTTTGCGCATGAACGCCGGTGCGATGGGCGTGCAGACTTTCGACAACGTGGCGCGCGTGCGCGTGCTCGATCACGAAGGCAGCGCGCACGATTTCACCCCGGCGGAAATGGAAGTGCATTACCGGCATGTGCCGACGCTGGAAAAAAATTACGCGGTCTCGGCGGTGTTTCGCGGCGAGTGCGGTGTGAAAGACGAGATCTTGCGCAAGCTCGCCGAATCGCAGCAGCACCGCCGCGCCACGCAACCGGCGGCGTCGAGCGCGGGCTGCATTTTCAAGAATCCCGAAACGATCTCAGCCGGAAAATTAGTCGACGAGCTTGGCTTGAAGAACACGAACGTCGGTGCCGCGCGCGTGTCGGAAGTGCACGGCAATTTCATTGTGAACGATGGCGGGGCGACGGCGGAGGAGATGCTGGAATTGATCGAGCGAATTAAGCGGATCGCGCGCGAGAAACGCGGCATCGAGCTGGAAACGGAAGTGCAAATCGTGGGGGAGAACGCGTAATGAGGTTCATCTGTCATCCTGAGCGAAGTCGAAGAATCCCGTCGCCCGACCTTAACGGCAGCGCGCCGAAATCCGTTCGGGGAATTGTCGCGGCGCTCGATGAGCGCCGACGTTGCGTCGCTGATGGCGCTGATTCGGCGGTCGCAGACCGCCGCTACAATTTTGCTTGCGGTGATCTTTGAGATGAGCGCGTTCCCAAAGAAAGTTGCGGTATTAATGGGCGGCCCCGGTTCGGAGCGCGAGGTCTCGCTTGCGACCGGTCGTGGCGTGGCGAAGGCGTTGCGCTCGCGCGGACTCGACGTTTCCGAGGTCGACGTGCGCGATGAGACTTTCAAGTTGCCAGCGGGAACCGAACTGGCGTTCGTCGCCATTCACGGAACGTTCGGCGAAGACGGCCAGGTGCAGCGCATTCTCGAGCAGCGCGGTGTGCCTTACACGGGCGACGGCGTGCGCGAGAGCGAGATCGCGTTCGATAAAATCGAGTCGAAGGAAAAGTTCGCGGCCGCGAACGTGACGACGCCGGACTGGGAAATTTTGCGCGGGGACGAGAAGCCGAAGTTATCGCTGCCGTATGTGATAAAAGCGCCGAAGCAGGGATCGACTGTCGGCGTTTACATCGTGAAGGAAGCGAGCGGCGTCGAGAGCGCGGTGGCTGAGGCACGGAAGTATGACGACGTCTTGCTGGTCGAGAAATTTGTGCCGGGACGCGAGCTGACCATCGGCGTGCTCGGGCAACAGCCGTTGCCGATTCTCGAGATCATTCCCAAAGGCGGCTTCTACGATTTCGCCAACAAATATCCGTTTTTGAATCCGTCGGCCGGCGGCGGCGCGGAACACGTGTGCCCGGCAAAAATAGACAGCGCGCTCACTGCGAAAATTCAGGCGCTCGCGTTGCAGGCGTATCGCTCGATCGGGCTTTGCGTTTACGCGCGCGTCGACGTGATGCTGCCGGCCGAGGGCGAGCCGAGCGTGCTCGAAGTGAACACGATTCCGGGAATGACGGAGGCGAGTCTGCTGCCGGAGGCGGCGGCGGCGGCGGGAATCGATTACGCGTCGCTCTGTCTGCGCATCATGGAACTGTCGCAACAACGAACGGAGGCGGCGTCGTGAGACAATCGCCGTCCGGAAACCGGCCGCGCAACCAGCGCGTTTCCAAACCGCGCCAGCGCAAGCAACAACATTTGCTCGACGTGAAATTGCGTTCGCAAAAAGCGACGCATTACCGCAACCGGCGCGTTCTGGTCACGATCTCGAAGATCGCGCTGGCTGTGATCGTGCTCTGCGCTTTGTACCTCGGCACGCGGATCGCGTTGCAGCGATTCATTTTTGAAAATCCTGATTACACGCTGGCGACGATCGATGTGCAGACGGACGGCACGCTGCAGCGCGAGCAGGTTTTGCAGGCGGCGGGATTACGCGACGGCGAAAATATTTTTCGCGTGAATCTCGCGCGCGTGCACGATGCGCTGCAAGGGTTGCCGCAGGTCGACGAGGTGCAGGTCATCCGCAAGATGCCGGGCGAAATCGATATCCGCGTAGTGGAACGGAAGCCGGTGGCGTGGATCACGAGCGAGAAAGAAATCGACGATCCCTTTCAATCGGAGCACGCGTTTTTGATCGATGCGCGCGGCATTTTGATGAAGCAGAAAAAGATGCTGCCGGAATATCTCGGGCTGCCGTTGATCACCGGCGTGCACGACGAATCGCTGCAAGCCGGGAAGACGGCGGAGTCGCTGGAGGCGAAGTCGGCGCTAGAGCTTTTGCGATTGAGCGCGACCAGCTTCATGCAAACGCGTTTTCAAATTCGCGAGATCGATGCCTCGAAAGGCTATTGCCTCGTCGTGACGGACAAGAATCACACGCGCATCACGTTTGGTTTCGATCGGCTCGAAGAGCAGGTGCGGCGGCTGGAGCAATTCCTCGTCTACGCGGACGATTCGAAACGCGAGATCGAGACGGTGAACCTGCTCGTGCAACGGAATATTCCGGTGACGTTTTCCAAAACCGCGGTGGACGTGATCAACGATACCTACGATCCCGACGAGGTGCCGATGAAAGAGCCGCGCATCATGAAAGCGATCCCGGTGCATGCGGTGAAGCCGGTGACGTCGCCGAAGCCCTTAGCGAAAACAGCGGCCACGCCCAAGCTGCGCAAAATTCAACCAGCCGCAGCGGCGACACCCGTGCGGAGCGGGCTGCAACCGTTTTCGCTGCGCAAATCGGAAACGAAAGGCAATTAGGAATGGCGAGTAATGACTTGATGGTCGGACTTGAGATCGGAACGTCTAAAATCTGCGTGGTCGTCGGCGAAAGCCGCGACGACGGCACGATCAAAATTCTCGGCGTCGGCCAGGCGCCGTCGCGCGGGGTGCGCAAAGGCGAGATCGTTGATTTCGAGACGGCGATGAAATGCGTTCACGAAGCGGTGGTGGAGGCAGAGCAGAAGAGCGACGTCATGATCCGCAGCGTCTATGTCGGCGTCGCGGGCGCGCACATTCAGAGCTTCAACAATCGCGGCTGCGTCATGCTGCCGGAGGAGCGCGATGAGATCGACGACCAGGATGTCGAGGACGTGAAGATCAACGCGCGCGAAGTGATGATCCCGCAGCAGAACGCGTTTCTGCACACCATGATTCAGCATTATCACGTCGACGGGCAGGACGGCGTGCTCAGCCCGATCGGGATGCTGGGCGAAAAACTCGAGGCCGATTTTCACATCATCCACGGCGTGCGCACGCGCATTCAAAATACCATTCGCTGCGTGAAGGAATTGCCGCTCGATGTCGAAGACGTCGTCTTCACCGCGCTCGCGTCCGCGCAGGTCGTTCTCACGCAGCAGCAAAAAAATCTTGGCGCGCTCGTCATCGATATGGGCGGCGGCACGACCGACTACATTCTATACGTGGATGGCGCGGTGAGGCAGAGCGGCGCGATCGGCGTCGGCGGCGATCACATCACGAACGATATTTCGATGGGCTTGCGCATTCCGATGGCGCGCGCAGAAAAGCTGAAGATCGAAGAGGGGAGCGTGACGCTGGGCAATTGTCTTCCAGGCGAAACGGTGGTGCTGAAGGACGATTCCGGATTCGCCGGCAAGGAAGTCGAGCGCGAGACGTTGAACACGATCATTCATCTGCGCGTGCGCGAAACGTTCGAGCTGCTCAAGCGCCAGCTCGACGAGGAGGCGTTTATCAACTTCGTCGGCGAAGGAATTTTCATCACCGGCGGGTGCAGCCTGCTCAACGGCATTGATCATCTGGCGGAAGAGATATTCGAGATTCCCGCGCGCGTCGCGCATGCGCAGACGATGTCCGGTCTCACCTCCGCGTTCGAGAATCCGCAATTCTCGGCCGCGATCGGCCTCATCAAATATGCGCAGGCGCTGCAGGGCGACCGTCCGGCACGGAGCGGTCTCGGCCGGCTTTTCAGCAGATTCATTCCCGGCATGCGTTAACGCCACCAACCCCGAAGCACCCATGATTCAACTCAATCGAAGTTATAAAATGCGACAGAAGGAAGACGACACCATTCCGATCAAAATCATCGGCGTCGGCGGCGCGGGCTCGAACGCGCTCGATCGCGTCGTGCTCGACGGCATGGACAAGGCTGATCTCATCGCTGCCAACACCGACGTGCAATCGCTCGCCAGCGCGGTGGCTGCGATCAAAGTGCAGCTTGGTCGTTCCTTGACGCGCGGGCTCGGCACCGGCGGCGATCCCGAGGTGGGATACAGCGCGGGCCAGGAATCAGCCGACGAGATGCGCGCCGCGTTGAAAGACGCGCGCCTCGTTTTCTTGTGCATGGGACTTGGCGGCGGCACCGGCTCGGGCGCGGGGCCGTTGATCGCGCAAATCGCGCGCGAGATGGGCGCGCTCGTGATCGCGTTTG
>JALYTV010000091.1 GCA_030854105.1 Verrucomicrobiota bacterium
TATGGCGAGCGCGTGGTCGAAGTGGAACATCGCAGCGAAGCGGAAGTGGCCGGGATTTTGAGAAGCTCGAAGGTGCTGGTCTGGCGCGGCAGCGATAAGGAAGGTTCGCCGCGGCCGCCTAAGGAAGCGCTCGTCGCCGGCTGCCATGTGGTCGGATTAGCTCACGATCTCGACGCCGCGCACGGGCTCGATTTCGGGATTCGTCGCGACTCGCTGGCAGAAGTCATCGCGAGCGCGGGCGAAGCTTTGCGATTGCCAATCCCGGGCGAGGCGGAACGCGCCGTGGTGCGCGATTCCGCGGACGAACGCGCGGACTGGGAGGCGCTCCTCCGGCAATTGCCACTGCCGTCGTCGCTATGAGGCGACCGCGCCAACCGCGCGCCAGCCTTGCTTCAACCGGCTGCGAGCATCTATTGCTTCTGCTTTGAATACGGCACCGTTCGTTACGATCGTGAGCGCGCTGCTTGGCGCGGTGGTTCTTTTTTTCGGCCGCAGGCTTTTCTGGCTCTGCGTTGCCGCCATCGGGTTCGCGGTCGGCGTGGAACTCGCGCCACAGCTCGTGCACGAAAATTCGCCCTGGCTCAGTCTCACCCTTGCGCTCGTGCTCGGATTCGCCGGCGCCTTGCTCGCGCTCTTCCTGCAGAAATTAGCCATCGCGCTCGCTGGCTTTGTCGCGGGCGGCCGCCTCGCGCTGGCGTTGGTCGCGACGTTTTTCGTTCACCAAACACTCTCCGCCTGGATCGTATTTATCATCGGCGGCGTCATCGGCGCGCTGCTCTTGCTGTTCCTTTTCGATTGGGCGCTGATCCTGATTTCCGCGCTCATCGGCGCCCACCTCATAACCAGCGCGATGACCTTGCCATCAACGGGCAAAGTTCTTCTCTTCACCGCTCTCGTGCTGATCGGCGTCATCGCGCAAGCGTTCTCCCGTCGCCGCGCGCAGCCGGTCGCCGCCTGAGCGTGCGTCCGCTTTTTTCTTGAGTCCAACGCCCGGAGCCCGTGAAGTCGTTCCCTGATGCCACGGCTCGCTTTTTTTCTCGTCGCGCTCACGCTCACCCTTGGCGCCTGCAAGCGCGCCTCCCAGCCCGCCGCGCCGCCGTTACCATCACCCATCGTGGCTCCGACTATCGCGCCGAGCGCGACGCCTGAGCCAACGAAACGAAGCGCATTCGACCAGGTCTCCACAGCTCGATCTGCTGTGGTCGTAGTCTCGGTCTTCGACGCTTCCGGCGCTTTAGTTGCTAATACGCACGGCTTCTTTGTCTCCGACGACGGCAAGATCGTGGCCGATCGTTCCGCCCTTGCCGCGGGCGCGAACGGTGTTGCGAAAGCCGCGCAGGGTTCGATCTACAACATCGCGGGCATGCTGGCGCGCAGTGAAGAAAAGAATCTCGCGCTCCTGCAAGCAGACGCGAAAAACGTCCCCTACTTAACTCCGGGCCCGAACGGGCTGCCTGAAATCGGCGAGCACGTCGCGGTGGTATTGAGTCCGGTCGAACGCACCAAAACGCCCACGCTGCAAGAAACGGTGACCGCACGCCTGCGCGACGCCGCAGGCGATTGGATCGACGTCACGCCCGCGCTCCCGCGCAACGCCGCGGGCGCGCCGGTGATCGACCAGCGCGGCCAACTCGTCGGCATCGTCGTTTTGCGCGAAGGCGAGATTTGCTGCATTCGGCCAGCCAGCATCGCCCGCGAACTTCTTCAGCAGGCGCGCTCGAACACGACTCCCGCCTGGCAGGAAGCGACTCCGACGCCATCCGCGACGCCCACGCCCATCGCTTCACCCAAACCCTCGCCCAGCCCGACGCGCAGCCCCAACCCCGTGCGCATCGCCGTGCGCGGCACGCGCATCATTTACGCGCCGCCGCCGCGGTATCCGGCAGACGCGCGCCGCATCGGCGCCAGCGGCGTCGGCACCTATCGCATCGTGTTCGACAGCACCGGACGCGTCACCAGTGTTTCCGTCATCCGCTCCTCCGGCTGGTCTTCGCTCGATTCCTCCGCGCTCGGCACCTTGCGTTCGTGGCGCGGCCAACCCGGCTCGCCCGCCGTCGTGACCGTCCCGATTACTTTCCGCCCGTGAACGGGTTGTTAGCCGACGCGATCAGTGGCGAAAATGACGGATGCCGGTGAAGATCATCGCCATGTCGCGCTCGTTCGCGGCGGCAATCACTTCTTCGTCGCGCACCGACCCGCCGGGTTGAATCGCGCAGGTGGCGCCCGCATCGGCGGCAGCGAGCAATCCGTCCGCGAAAGGAAAAAAAGCGTCGCTCGCGATGGCGCTGTGCTTGAGCGAAAGCCCGGCTTCCTGCGCCTTCCACACCGCGATGCGCGAGGCGTCGACGCGCGACATTTGGCCCGCGCCGATACCGAGCGTGCGATCCGCAGCGGCGTAGACGATCGCGTTCGATTTCACGTGCTTCACCACGCGCCAGCCGAACCGCATCGCCGCCAATTCCTGCTTCGTTGGTTGCCGTCGTGAGGCGACACGATCTGCCTGCTCGGCGGCAATGTCGGCGTCCTGCACCAGCAAGCCGCCGCAGACGGAGCGCACGTCGTGCTGCAGGCGCGCTTCGTCCAGCGCCGTCTGCGCGCGAATGAGCCGCAGGTTTTTTTTCTTCTGCAAAATCCCGCGCCCAGAGCTGGAGAATTCCGGCGCGATAATCACTTCGCTGAAAATTTCGCTGATGTCGTTCGCCAGCGCCTCGTCGATCTCGCGATTGCAAATAATGATGCCGCCAAACGGCGCCTGCTTGTCCGTGGCGAACGCCTTCTCCCACGCCAGATGCAGATCGGGATCGCTGCCGACGCCGCACGGATTGGTGTGCTTGAGAATCGCGACGGTCGCGTCCGTGAATTCCGCGATCAGGTTCGTCGCGGCGCTGATGTCGAGAATGTTGTTAAACGACAGATCCTTGCCATGCAGCTTTTCAAAATGCGAATCAAAATCACCGTAGAGCGCGGCGGTTTGATGCGGATTCTCGCCGTAACGCAGCCGCGTCACCAGCGGCAGGCTGAGCGAAAAAGATCCATCCGTCGCCTGCTCGGCATTCAGAAAAGTGCTGATGACGCGATCGTAGTTCGACGTTTTCAGAAAAGCCTTAATCGCGAGACGCTCGCGCAGTTTCAGCGTCGTCTCGCCGTCGTGATCGCGCATCGTTTCCAAAACGGTGTCGTAATCCCCGGGGTCGACCACCACCGTCACGCTCTCGTAATTTTTCGCGGCGCTGCGAATCATCGACGGCCCGCCGATGTCGATGTTCTCGATCGCGTCCGCGAGCGTGACGTCCGGCTTCGCGATCGTCGCCTCGAACGGATACAAATTGACGACGACGAGATCGATCGGCTCGAAGCCGCATTCGCGCGCTTCCGCTTCGTGCTTGGCGTTCCCGCGTTTGTAGAGCAAACCGCCGTGCACGCGCGGGTGCAGCGTTTTCACCCGGCCTTCCAGCACTTCGGGAAACGCGGTAAAGCTGGAAATTTCGCGCACCGGCACGCCTTCCTTGCGCAAAAGTTCCGCCGTGCCGCCGGTGGAAATAATGTCGACGCCCTGCCGCTCCAGCGCACGCGCGAAGGCGGCGATCCCGGCCTTATCGGAGACGGAAATGAGAGCGCGTGTGATCTTCATGCAGTCCGCGCGGGCAGATCGGGTCGGCTAACAATCGAGAACCACGTGTTTCGCCATCGGGTACAAAACGGGGCAGCAGCCGATGGTCTCGCAAAACGCTTTACTAAAATGACTCAGGCTGGAATAGCCGACCTCGATGGCGGCTTCGGTGACGTTGTAGCGCCCGGAGCGCAATAATTCCGCCGCGCGTTCCATGCGAATCTTGCGCAGATATTGCGGAATGGTGAGACCGACTTCGCGCGAAAAAATCCGGCTCAGGTAAAACGAGCTGCAGCCGGCTTCGACGCCGAGTTTTTCCAATGACGGCGGCTGTGCGAGATCGAGCGCGAGCAATTCCTTCACGCGCTCGACGCGATCGCGCGACACGCGTTTTTGCCGCATGCAAAATAGCTCCTCGTTTTTCGGTGCGAACAGAAAGTGCGCCATCAATTCCAGCGCTTTGCTCTGGTACCACAAGGTCTGCGCCGCGCGCGGCACCGGCGGTTGCGTGAGTGACGACACGACTTTGCGCTGCTCAAGCGTCATCGCGCTCGGCGTGGAAATGTGCGCGCGATTTTCGAACACCGCGGCGCGCATATCCACGTCGAGATCGCTTTCGTTCGCGGCCAACTGCTTCTGCAAATGCGCACGCGAAAATTCCAGCGTGACGAATTGATGATGGTTCTTCGCTTCCCGCGAGGCGGTGAGCGCGTCGTCTGTGATCGAATAGTAACCACTCGTCGCCGGCAGAAAATCGCGCCGCGCGCTTTTCTCGCCGACCGCACCGCGCCCACCGAGATTCAGACAAAACTCAATGCTTTGCGGATGAAAACTCTGGCCCCAATCAAACGCGCGCGAGGTGGTGAAGTCGTGCCATTCCACGCTCACGCCCGTTTTTTCGATATCGCCATAAAGCTGATGCCAGCCTTGCGGGATCGTGCGCCAGGCGGCGCGCTCGGATGTTTCCTGCGAAATCATCGCGCTCAATTACGATTGGCCGCGCGCGGAATGCAAGGCGGCTTTCGCGCCGCGCCTTGTCGCCCCGGTGGAACCCCGAAAGCAAGTGGGCTGATGCATTTCCACGCCGAAGTCGGCGACACCGACGTCGTGCTTTTGCAGTAAGCGCGGCTCAGCGCGCGGTCGAGGGTTTGTGTTCTTCCAGCGCGGCGCGATCCCATTGCGCCAGTTTTGACGCGGCGTCGTAGGTGCTTTGCGCGAATTCCATGATCGTGTCGTCTGGCGACCCCGCGCGGCGCACCTCGTCGTAAGGCAAAATGAATTCGCGCAACTGCGGATGAAACGACGCGCGCGGCGGCGTCACTTTCGCTTCCGCAAAACCTGCCGGCGCCGGATACGCGTAGGAATAAAAGAGCGGCGTCGGAATTTGCTCGTTGCCCGGCCAGAAACCGAGGCTGCTCACTTCCTGCGCATAAGCTTCGCGCGCGACGGCGTCGGGCAAATGCGGTACGCCGCCCGGATGCGGCGGCGCGGGCCGGCCGGAAAAACGCGTAACCGCGAGATCGAAGCTGCCCCAGAAAAAATGCACCGGGCTGCATTTGCCGCAGAAGCGCGCGCGAAATTCTTTGAAGACACGATCGCTTTGCAGCAGCACGCGCCAGAAACGATTGGCGAAGGCCGGATCGTAGCTGGCATGGCGCTCGTCCTGCTCAAACGGAATCGCGCCGGCGATTTCGTTCGGCATGGTGTGAATCTCGACCGCGCGATTCAACTCGCGCAGCGCCTGCATCACCGCGCCGTAGAATTTCGCGACGCTCTGCGGTTGCAGCGCGATCGTTCGCTCGCCGCCGTCAGCCAACACGATCTGGAGAACGTGCTGTTTAAAATCGAAATGAATTTCGAAGACGCCATTCGCGTGCGGCATCGGCGACGTGGTCAGCCCGCGCGCGGTGAGATAGAAGGTGACGTGCCAGGAATGATTCGTCCACGGCGCGAGCGCGAGCCGAATTTTGCCGACGATCTGCGTCCACAACTGCAGCGTCGCCGCCGTTTCCCGCCACTCGGCAAACTCGAGCGCCGGCCACAACTCGTCGTCAGCCAACGCGCTCAATCGTCGCCTCGAATGAAATCGGCGAAGTTGTGTCGCACGCGGCGGAATGTATCCGACGCGTTCTCGCGGGTGCGGTAGAACATGTGGCGCACACTGCGCATGACCGGATTGTCGCCTGCGTGTTCCTCCTCGGTCACCTGACCTTCGCGCGTGTCTTCGACGACGGTATCGGCCGGGATGCCCTGGAACATTCCTTCGGTGCGAGTGATGGTGCCTTGATTCGCGCCAATATAAATGGTGCCGACCGGACGGCGGTTTTGCGATTGCAACGTCACGATCCAGGTCGGATTGCCGCGCTCATCCGTGCGCAAGGTGTAACTGACGAAACCGTAGGGCACATGCGAGGAATCCGCCGTTTTGTCCGCGACCGTATACGCGCCGCTGGAATCGAGATTCAACTTCGCGGTGTTCACCGTCGCGCCCGCGGCCGTGCCGACAGCGGGTCGGTTATGATCGGAAACGACGCGGCCGTGCTCGACTTCGACTTCGCGCACGCCGCCCTTTCGGTTCGAATCATCGAGCAAAATTTTCCAGCGCTCCGGCTGCGGGTTGCCGTCGACGCCAGTCATGGAGATGACGCGGTTCACATAATCGCGATCGATCTTTTCACCGATCACGCGGAGCGCGTCGTATGCGCTGGGATTTTGTTGCTGCGCAAAAACGCCGGACGCAGTGAGCAAGAGCACGGCAAAGCTTTTCCACATGGTAGGAATGGAACTGCGGTTGGTAATGGTGTCCACGATTTTCCAAGACGGCGCGAGGCGGCGCATTGTTCATTTTTTTCCATGATCGAGGCTTGAAGCGAGAGGACAGTATCGCCAGCGTGAGAGCGGGAGCATGAAGACACGGAAGCTCGAGTTTTCCAGTCACACCGGAAATTTGGCGTTGATGCGAAATTTCGTGCGGCGCTATCTCGATGCGCTGCCGCTCTCCGAGCGCGAGCGCACGCTTATCGTCCTCGGGGTCGATGAAGCGTGCACCAATATTATCCGGCACGCTTACCATTTGCGGGACGATCAACTGATCGCGCTCTCGCTGGAAGCGAAAGCAGATTGCGTGGAATTGCGGCTGCGCGATTACGGCAAGCAACCGCCGCCGGAAGCGTTGCAGCCGAAGCGGCGCGAAGTGATCAAGCCCGGCGGTCTCGGCCTGCATTTCATTCGCACCGCCTTCGACGAGGTCGATTACATCTTGCGCGCGAGCGGCACCGAGCTGGTGCTGACGAAAAAACTTTCATGAAACCACCGGAGAACGATCCCGCCTTCGAAGTCTCGCTGCGGCCGCCGATGTTCCGCGAGTTCACCGGGCAGGTGAAAGTGTGTGAGCGACTCGAACTCCTCGTCGCGGCGGCGAAAAAACGCGGCGACGTGCTCGAGCATATTTTGCTGAGTGGGCCGCCAGGTCTCGGCAAGACGACGCTGGCAAACATCATCGCGCAGGAGATGGGTGTGAATGTGAAGAACACCAGCGGGCCCGTCATCGAAAAAGCGGGCGAGCTCGCCGGCCTGCTCACGTCGCTGGAAAAGGGCGACGTCCTTTTCATCGATGAGATTCATCGGCTGCAACCGACGATCGAAGAATATCTCTACCCGGCGATGGAGGATTACCGGCTCGACATCATCATCGATCAAGGGCCGCAAGCGCGTAGTCTGCGGTTGCAGTTACCGAAGTTCACGCTCATCGGCGCGACCACGCGCGCGGGCATGGTGAGCGCGCCGTTGCGGTCGCGTTTCGGCATGACGGCGCGGCTCGATTATTATCACGCGGACGAAATGCAGAAGATCATCGTGCGCAGTGCGGGACTGCTCGGCGTCGAAATCGACGGCGGCGGCGCGGCCGAGATCGCGGCGCGCGCGCGCGGCACACCGCGCACGGCGAACAATCTTCTGCGTTGGGTGCGCGATTACGTGCAGGTGAAAGCCGATGGCAAAATAGACAGCGCGCTTGCCGACAAAGCGCTCGTCATGCTTGAGATCGATCGCGACGGCTTCGATCAATGGGACAAGCGCATCATCGAAACGCTGATCCACAAATTCGGCGGCGGCCCGGTGGGTTTGAGTTCGCTCGCGGTCGCTGTGGGCGAAGAAGCGGGCACGCTCGAGGAAGTAAACGAGCCGTATTTGATCATGGAAGGCTATCTGAAGCGCACCGCGCAGGGCCGCGTCGCGTTGCCCAATGCTTACAAGAAGCTTGGCCTCAAGCCGCCGGCGAATTCGCAAGAGCAATTGCTCTGAGGGAAGCGCTCCGCATTCGCCTCGACGCGCGGGAAGCAGACCTGAAAGCGACGCGCGATCATTTGCCTTCACACGCAGGTCTCGACGCTTGCGCGCCAATTGCGAATCGCTCGGCATGACAATGGGCGAGTGCCACGCTTCCTGTCATTCCGAGCGCCGCCGAGGAATCCTCCTTCCCAATGCGTGATTACAACTTCTGGGTCTACATCATTGCGAATATTCACGACTCCGTTCTTTACATCGGGATGACTAATGACCTTGCGCGACGCATCAGCGAGCATCGTGACGGCACCATGGCCGGCTTTGCCTCGACCTATCGTTGCCGCAAGCTGTTGTATTACGAGCATTACACGGAGGTGCAGAATGCGATCGCGCGCGAGACGCAGTTAAAGAAATGGTCGCGGGCGAAAAAGGAAGCGCTGATTGCAACGCTCAATGCGAACTGGAGCGACTTAGCGTTCGAAATCCTCTCGCAGTAACGAAGATGTCTCGGCTTCGCTCGACATGACAAATGAGCGAGAGCCACACTTTCTGTCATTCCCAGCGCCCTTGTCATTCCGAGCGCAGCCGAGGAATCTCTTACGTGCTTCCTCACTTCTTGTCATTGAGCGCAGCCGAGAAATTCTCACATGCCACAAGCCGTTCCTCGCTTCTTGTCATTCCGAGCGAAGTCGAGGAATCTCCCACGCTTTCATGACAAACTCTGAGC
>JALYTV010000092.1 GCA_030854105.1 Verrucomicrobiota bacterium
CGCGTCCGCATAATGATTAGCGAGGCGCGTTTCGATCACCGCGGTATTGGCCGCGAGCAGATTCCCGAGTTGATAGGCGAAACCGGGGAACGTACCGCGCACGCCCGCGGGCGAAAGTTCGTTCAGATGCACCGGCACCACGCCCCACGCGCCCTGCACCATAAACTGCATGCCGAATCCGCCGAGCACGAGCAAGCCGAGCGAGGGCGAGAAAACCCACGCGGGAATCAGCACCAGGCCGCAGATCGCGCTTCCTATTATCGCACGCCGGCGTCCGAACTTTTGCGAGAGATGACCGATGACCGTGCCGCCGCAAATGGCGCCGATGGCGTAGACGATGCCGACCGCCGATTTCGCGCCCACACCGAGCCCGCGTTGTTCGCTTAGAAACGTTTGATACATGTCCTGCGTGCCGTGCGACATGGCGTTGAACGCGGTCATCAGCAAGATGACGTAGAGCAAGAGCAGCCAATGCTCGTGCAGGATCGCGATGTTATTTTTCCAAAAATTGCCGCGGCGTTTTTCGCGCAACCAGCTCGGTGATTCCGGCACGCGCGCACGGATGAACAGAACCAGGATTGCCGGCAGTGCGCCGACCACGAAAAGCCCGCGCCAGCCGACCAGCGGAAACACGATCCAGTAAACAACAGCGGCGAGCAGGTAACCAAAGGCATAGCCCTGTTGGAGTATTCCCGAGAACAAACCGCGCGCTGCGACCCGCAGCGTTTCCATCGCGAGCGACGCGCCCAGCCCCCATTCGCCGCCAAGCCCGATGCCGTAGAGCGCACGGAAAATCAGCAGCCACGTGTAGCTCGGCGAAAACGCCGTCAGCAATTCCATCACCGAATAAAAGATGATGTCGATCATGAGCGGGATGCGCCGGCCAAACCGATCTCCGAGCAGACCGAAGAGAAACGCGCCGACCGGCCGCATCGCGAGCGTGAGCGTGATGGCAAACGCGATATCTTTTACGCTGCGATGGAAATCGTGGGCCAGCTCCGAAACGACGAACGTCAGCAAAAAGAAATCGAACGCGTCCAGCGCCCAGCCGAGGAAACAAGCGAGAAAAGTCGTGCGCTGCGTTTTGTCGAGCGAGCGAAAGAGCCGGATCGCTTCCATAGACATCACGTAGTCAACATGGGAGCGCGTCGTCCAGACAACTTTGCGTCGTCATCCCGAGCGCAGCCGAGGGATCCCGTGGCGCCACCCGCAAGCCAAGCCCATTCCCTGCCCAGTGGCGCGGCGGGATTTTTCAACTCCGTTGCCGCTCCGCTCAGAGTGCCCGAATTTGTGCGCACGGTGGAATACCACACGACGCCGAGCGTGCGGGCGATCGATCAGATCGGATCGGCTAATATTCCAACGCATCGACGCATCATGATGCGTCAATTTGTTTCTTGAGATCGGCACGGAAACTGGTTTCTTTATCGCCCGAGATGCATCCCTTCGAAAAGCTGCTGCGCGAACGCATCGTCGTCCTCGACGGCGCGATGGGGACGACCTTGCAGCGCCTGCATCTCACCGAAGCCGATTATCGCGGCGAACGTTTCCGTGCCTGGAAAGGCAAAGATCTCAAAGGCGCGCACGAGCTGCTTTTGCTCACCCGACCCGATGCGGTGCGGCGGGTGCACGAAGAATATCTCGCTGCTGGCGCGGATGTGATTGAGACGAACACCTTCAGCGCGACGACGATCGGGCTGCACGATTTCCTTTTCGACGGCGAACCGGAGAGCGGGCGCAAGGATCCGCAATTCTTTGAGCGCGTCGTCTATGATCCAACTCTGCGCGCGACGGTGCATGAAATGAATGTGAGCGCCGCGCGTCTCGCGCGTGAGGCGGTCGCGAAATGCGACGGCGCGCGCTTCGTCGCCGGCGCGCTCGGTCCCCTGCCCGTCACCGCATCGCTCTCGCCCGATGTGAATGATCCCGGCTTCCGCGCCGTGACGTTCGATCAACTCAAGCGCGCCTATCGCGATCAAGTCGACGGTTTGCTCGAAGGCGGCGTCGATTTGCTTTTCGTCGAAACAATCTTCGACACGCTGAACGCGAAAGCGGCGCTTTTCGCCATCGCAGACGCATTCGAAGAAAGCGGACGCGAACTTCCGCTCGTCATTTCCGGCACGGTGACGGACCGCTCCGGTCGCACCTTGAGCGGACAAACGGTCGAAGCGTTTTTGAATTCCGTCGCGCACGCAAAACCGCTCGTCGTCGGCTTGAACTGCGCGCTCGGTCCCGACGAGATGGCGCCGTTCCTGGAAGAACTCGCGCACAACGCGCCGGTTTTTGTCAGCGCGTATCCCAACGCCGGGCTGCCCGATCCGCTTTCCGAAACTGGATTTCCCGAAACGCCGGAAACGCTCGCGCCGAAATTAATCGGCTGGGCGCGTAACGGCTGGGTGAACATGATCGGCGGTTGCTGCGGCACGACACCGGCGCACATCGCGAAGTTTGCCGACGCGGTGCGCGCGTTGCCTCCACGGGTCCTTCCGAGCGAAGCCGAGGAATCCCGCCGCGATTCCTTAAAGGTTACGTCGCGGGATCCTTCGACCCCGAAAGCATTCGGGGCTCAGGACGACACGCTGCGTCTCTCCGGGCTCGAGCCGCTGAATATCACGCCCGCTTTCGGCTTTGCCGTCATCGGCGAACGCACCAACGTCACCGGCTCACCGAAATTTTCGAAGCTCATCCTCGCGGGCGATTTCGAGAGCGCGGTCGCAGTGGCGCGCCAGCAGGTCGCGAATGGCGCCAACATCATCGACGTCAATCTCGACGAAGGCATGCTCGATTCCGAAGCGGCGATGACGCGCTTTTTGAATTTGATCGGCAGCGAGCCGGAAATCGCGCGCGTGCCGCTGATGATCGACAGCTCGAAGTGGAGCGTGCTCGAAGCCGGCCTGAAGTGCGCGCAGGGCAAATGCATGGTGAATTCCATTTCGCTCAAGGGCGGCGAAGAAGAATTTTTGCGGCACGCGAAACTGGTGCGGCGTTACGGCGCGGCCGCGATCGTGATGGCATTCGACGAAAACGGACAGGCTGACACGCTGGCGCGACGCACCGAAATTTGCGAGCGCGCTTACGATTTGCTGACGCAACGCGCGGGCTTCGACGCGAGCGATATTGTTTTCGATCCGAATGTCCTCACCGTCGCGACCGGGCTCGATGAGCATCGCAATTACGCCGTAGATTTCATCGAAGCGACGCGCTGGATCAAAGCGAATTTGCCCGGCGCGCGCGCGAGCGGCGGCATCAGCAACGTGTCGTTTTCGTTCCGCGGCAACAATCCTGTGCGCGAAGCGATGCACGCGGCGTTTTTGTATCACGCCATTCGCGCCGGCCTCGACATGGCGATCGTCAATGCCGGACAGCTCGCTGTCTACGCAGAGATCGAGCCGGAGTTGCGCGAGCGCGTGGAAGACGTGCTGCTGAATCGTCGCGAAGACGCGACCGAGCGCCTCGTCGATTTCGCCGGCAACGTGAAAGCGAAAGGACGCACGCCGGTGGAAGAAAAAGCGTGGCGCGCGGAACCGGTAGCGGAGCGTTTGAAACACGCGCTCGTGCAAGGCATCACGGATTTTATCGATGAAGACACCGAGGAAGCGCGGCAACAATTCGCGCGCCCGTTGGAAGTAATCGAAGGCCCTCTCATGGCCGGCATGAGTGTCGTCGGCGATTTGTTTGGCGCAGGAAAAATGTTTTTGCCGCAGGTAGTAAAATCGGCGCGCGTGATGAAAAAAGCGGTCGCGTATCTCATGCCGTTCATGGAAGCGGAGAAACAGGCCGGCGCGAGAGCGCAGGCGCGCATCGTGATGGCGACGGTCAAAGGCGACGTGCACGACATCGGCAAGAACATCGTCGGCGTCGTGCTGCAATGTAATAACTACGAAGTCATCGATCTTGGCGTGATGGTGCCGGCGGCGAAGATTCTGCAGACAGCGCGCTCAGTGAACGCGGACGTCATCGGTCTGAGTGGGTTGATCACTCCGTCGCTCGACGAGATGACGCACGTCGCGCAGGAAATGGAGCGCGAAAATTTTCGCGTACCGCTTTTGATCGGTGGCGCCACGACGAGCCGCGCGCACACCGCGGTGAAAATCGCGCCGCATTATCAGGCCAGCACGGTGCACGTGCTCGACGCGTCGCGCGCGGTCGGCGTGGTGAGTCGTTTGTTAAAGGCGGACGCGGCGACTTTCGCGCAAGAGACGCGCGCTGATTACGAACGCCTGCGCGCGGAACACGCGGCGAAAATTAGCCAGCGCGATCTGCTCACGCTCGGTGAAGCGCGCACGCACGCGCCGAAGTTTGATTGGAGCGCGTACACACCGCCGCAGCCGTCATTTCTCGGATCGCGCACATTCTCTTCCGTCATCCCGGGCGGAGCCGAGGGATCCCGTGGCGAAGACTTAAAGGAAACGCTGCGGGATCCTTCGACTCCGCTGCGCTCCGCTCAGGATGACAGTGAACATGTCTCTCTCGCGGCGCTGGCGGAATACATCGATTGGTCGCCGTTCTTCCACACCTGGGAATTGCGCGGGCGTTATCCCGCAATTTTAGACGACGCGATCGTGGGGAAACAAGCGCGCGAAGTATTCGCCGACGCTCAGAAACTGTTGCAGCAAATCATGGACGAGAATTTGCTCACCGCGCGCGGCGCGATCGCGTTCTGGCCGGCGAATGCGATTGGCGACGACGTGGAGATTTACATGGATGAAAGCAGAGCGCGTCGGCTGACGACGTTTCATTTTTTGCGGCAACAGATGCGCAAACCGCCGGCGCAATCGAATCACAGCCTGTCCGATTACGTCGCGCCGCGCGGCACGCGCGATTATCTCGGCGGCTTCGCCGTCACCGCCGGCATCGGCGCCGATGAAGTCGCGAAACAATTCGCGGACGCGCACGATGACTACAACGCGATCATGGTCAAAGCGCTGGCGGATCGGCTGGCGGAAGCGTTTGCGGAATACGCGCATCAGCGCGCACGCGAGCTTTGGGGCTTCGGCGAAAAGCTCGCGGTGACAGATTTGATCCGGGAAAAATATCGCGGCATTCGACCGGCGGCGGGTTATCCGGCAGCACCGGATCACGGCGAAAAAGCGACGCTCTTCCAGTTGCTCGAGGCGGAAAAGAGCACGGGTATTTCGCTCACGGAATCATTCGCGATGTTTCCCGGCGCGAGCGTAAGCGGACTTTATTTTTCGCATCCGGACGCGAAATATTTTGGCGTCGGCAAAATTGCGCGCGACCAGGTGGAAGATTACGCGCGGCGAACAGGCGAGCAGATCGCGCTGGTTGAGAAACGATTGTCGCCGAATCTCAGCTACGATCCTTAGCCAGCGAGCTCAGGATCGGCGAGCACCGGCTCGTCTTGCGGCTCAGCGACGACTGCTTCCGGTTTCGGCCAGACCACGCTCCAGGCCAGCCCGCATTTCTCGAGCAGCCAGATGACGTAGCGCGTGAGATCGAATTCCCACCACTTCAGCCCGTGCGCGGCGCAACGCGGCTGAGCGTGATGGTTATTGTGGAAGCCTTCGCCGAAGGCGGTGACGCCGACGAGCAGATTATTTTTGCTGCGATCGGACGTTGCAAAACTGCAGTAGCCGAATTGCGGCATGTGGCAGATCGAGTTCACCGCCCACGTCACATTATAAATGATGAGCATCGGCACGTAGAGCGACCAGAGCATGCCGGCGATGCCGAAGAAGGAGAGCAACGCGAGCGCGACGGTGAGATGCGGGATGAGGTAGAGCCACGGTTTTTCCCAGGCGCGGCAGTACCAGATTTTGCGCACGTCGGCAGCGTAACGCTTGGAGCGTTCGCGGAACGAATCGGGTTTGCGGATGAGCCACATCATGTGCGCGTAGGGAAAGCCATGCAGCGGACTGTGGATGTCCTCGTCGGTATCCGATTTCAAATGATGAAAGCGGTGATCGCCGACCCAGGTGACGGGATCGCCCGCGAGGGTGACGGCGGAACCCGTGGCGAAAAGAAATTTCAGCCAGCCAGGCATCTCGAATCCGCGATGGGTGAGGTAGCGATGTAGATAAAGCGTCGTGCTCAAACCGCCGACGATGTAGATCGCGATCATCGCCGGCAGAAAACGCCACTCGAAACGCGTGAGCAATCCGATCACGCCAAGTAATTGCAGCGCGATCAGAATCGCGAAGATGATGAGATGCAGACGTTCGCGTTTGAACATGACGGCCCGCGCAAGGTGCGACTGCGGAATAGAGCGGGCAAGCGTTATATTCCGCATGCGAGCGGCGCCGACGCGTGCTATGACTCGCGTGCAAGCGACGGGGTGTAGCTTAGCTTGGTAGAGCGCCTGGTTTGGGACCAGGAGGTCGCAGGTTCGAATCCTGTCGCCCCGACCATGACATTCATGAGGAAGAAAATTTTCGCGCTGCTGTTTCTGGCGGCGTCAGGGCAAATCGTCAGCGCGGAGGAACCGCCGCAAATTCTGCCCCCGGAAACCTCCCCCATCGCTGCGCCGGCAAAAGTACCCGCGGATATTCCAGGCTTGCCCGAGCTCGACTCGGCTTTCACAGCGTCGCCGCTCGGCAAAGAGGCGATCGAAGCGCGGCTGCATCTGCTATGGCGCGAGCTCGTGAACCGCACGAAGGGCGACGCCGACCTGGTGGCGTTACGCGTGGAAGCGAAAGCGTCGCGCGTGGATCCGGAGCGGCGGCAATTACTGCGAAAATATTACGTCATGCTTTTCGAGCGCATGCGCGCGAAGGCCGGCACCAAGGAGTTGAAGGATTACCTCACCGCGCGCGAGAAGGAACATATCGCCTTGCTCGCGCAGCCGCGGGTGCGCCCGAACGCGACGCCGTGAGCGGTTGCCGCGCCGGAGGGTGCGAGTAAGATAGGCGTCCCTGCTGGCGCGTTCGTCTAGTGGTTAGGACACAGCCCTCTCAAGGCTGGTGCACGGGTTCGACTCCCGTACGCGCTGCCATTGCACTTGTATTGCGTAATAATGGGTCGACGCTATTGCTGTTTGCAATTTGTAATACGCTAACGATTAGCATGATACATCGCTAGATCCAGGATCAAGATCTTCTTGTTCGCAGGGGAAAACAACATAGAAAACAAGCTGTTTTTGCGCGCCAACCCGTAGTCAACCCCGTACACTTTCTCGTCCGCGGCTCACTCTCCTTGAGGAACCCTGGTATCAAACGGGGACGCCGAAACGGACGTTCGGTCGCGTTTCGAAAAATATTTGTTTGAGGAACGCCGAGAATTTACTCTCCAGATCCGAGGTCGCCGTCTTCGCTTTTCAGTTTGTGTCCCCTTACCTACCATGTTCGGTTGAACATAAATGTTACGTAACCTTTCGACTAGCGTTGCCTCTGCTTCGGTAAGCGATATCGGCCCGCTTTCGCGAACGCCTTTTCAAGTTCGACAGTCTTCTTTGGGCGCATGACCGCCGCGTCTAGCCAGAGGCACGCAATGCGCATCCTAGGTCTCATGGATGAGGAAAAGCAGGCCGAGCGAGCGCAAAAGGGGCTATGCCGGCGCGTAATGTGCGCTATTAAATATTCATGAGAATCCTGCCCCTGCTCATTGGCCTGTGTGCGGTCACCTCCGCGCTGTCCGCGCCCGCACCAAAGTTTCAAAAGCTCCAAGAGATTCCAATTCCCGGTGACGGAGGCTGGGACATCCTAACGGTGGACGCACCGGCGCGACGGCTCTACGTCTCCCATGCGACCGAGGTGGTGGTGGTGGACATGGACGCGAACAGGGTGGTAGGCGAGATCGCGGACACACCAGGTGTGCATACTTTCTTTCCGCTGCCCGGCGGGGAGCGCGGTTTTTCCTCCAATGGGAAGGAGAACACCGCGAGCGTGGTAGACCTAAAAACGCTGAAGACGATCTCCAAAGTGGAGACGGGGCCAGGGCCGGATGCGATCGCTTATGACGGCAGCCGCGGCGAAGTGTACGTGTTCAACCACAAGGGAAACTCGGTAACAATGATCGATGCGAAGAGCGCGAAAGCAGTCGCGACCGTCGCGCTCGGGGGCTCTCCGGAATTTGGAGTGGCGGATGAGAAGGGCGGACGCGTGTATTGCAATTTGGAAGACAAGAGCGAGGTGGTCGCGATCGATACGGCGACGCACGAAGTGGTGGCGCGTTGGCCCCTCGGGCCGGGCGAGGGACCCAGCGGGATCGCGCTGGACGCGGTGCATCACCGTCTCTTTTCCACTTGCGATAACGAATTGATGATGATGCTGAATACTGAAAGCGGGAAGGTGGTCGCCTCCGTCCCGATCGGCGATCATGTGGACGGCTGTGCATTCGACGAAGCGGGACAGCTCGTCTTCGCATCTTGCGGTGACGGCACGACCACGGTCGCCCACGAGGACGGGCCTGAGCGGCTCTCGGTGGTGCAGGTGGTTGAGACGGAGCGTAGCGCGCGGACGATGGCGCTCGACCCCAAGACGCAGCGGATCTACCTGGCGAGCGCGCAATTTGAGTCGCCCCCAATCGCTGCACCGGGAGCCACACCAAGCCGTCCCAAGATGGTGCCCAACACGATGAAACTGCTGGTTTACGGGCCTGCAGCCGCGAAAACAAACTAATGCCGCGGGCGCTCCTCTTGCCCACTCTCATCGCCGGAG
>JALYTV010000142.1 GCA_030854105.1 Verrucomicrobiota bacterium
AAATAAAACACCGCCCCGCCGCGGAAATCCTGATCGCCGCCCACGGTGATGAGATATTCGATCGAGTTTTCGATAATATAATTCACCGCGGCAGCGTAATTGCCGTGGCCCTCCCGCATGAGGAGGGCGAGGCAGCGTCCGTTGACGGCCAAATCGGCGACGAGCAGGAAAATCGCCGCGGCGCGTCCCCAGCGGCCGCGTTCATAGAGCGCGGCCAGCGCGAAGCTGATGACCAGCAGTGCAAACGTGATACTGAGCAGGAAATGTCGCACGTAGAGAAAAGGCGAATGGCTCAGCAGCACCAGTAGTAATGGCGCGACAAAAATAACGATCACATAAAACAGCAGCGAGGATCGCTCACGCCGCCACAGCACCCACCATCCAGCGATGATACCGGCAACCGACGCGCAAAACGCGACGCAGCTCCACCCCCGGGCGCAAGCGGCGGAACGATCCAGGTGATCGCGCTGGCAAATGATTTCGTCAGCGTGGTCGGCGTGCCGAGCACGGGAGCGAGCCAGCGCAAATCCACCCAGTAAAGCCAGCCGAGGAAGAGCAGTGGCGGCAAATGACAGATGAATAGATCGCGCGCGATCGCTGATTTAGGCCGCGGAGAATGCCACAGCACCCAGCTCGACCAGACCACAGCGGCGGCGAAGGCATTGAGAAAGATCAATTGCGCGGAGAGACCGAGGATCGCGGTCAGCGCCACCATCGCCGCCCGTCGCCAATCAGGTCGCGCCAGCAAAAGCTGCAGCGCGTAAAAGTAGAGCAGGGCAAAGAAAACCAGCGCGGCGTAGCCTCGCGCTTCGTCGGAATAGAGAACCTGCACGTAGGAGAACGCGGTGAGGATCATCGCAAAAAAAGCGGCGCTCCGGCTGCGACGACGACCGATCAAACCCGCCACCGCGACCGCGGCCACGCCCGCGATGAGGGACGGGATGCGATAGCCGGGCCAGTTACCATGCTCGCCGATGAGGTAGAGCCAGAGCGTGTTGAGATAATGATTGTTGGAATTGTGCAGCGTCGTGAAAACGGCCAGCGGCGACTTGGCCGCACGCGCCAGATACAGCGACCATATTTCGTCGAGCATCAAACCATTCCTCGCGCCGCGCACGCGCACGACGGCCGCGGCTAGGAGCAGTGCGGCCCAGCCCAGGCCTTCGCCCAAACGGAACGGGATTCTTTCTTTCGTCATCGACCGCGCACGCGCGTCGAGGTTTTCGCGCTTCTCTGCGCGACGCGCGCTTACACGATTTTGCGCACCAGGCTCGCTGGCAACGGTTCGCCGGCTGCGAAACGAATCGTTCCCTTGCCCACATCGTAGCCGTTTAATTCGCGCGGAAATTTCTGCACGATCGATCCCGGATGGAACGCGCAGTGCTTCGCGGTGGCGCCAAACCCGAGCAGATATTTTCCGTGCAGGCGAAAACCGGGAATGCCGTAATTGATTCCTTCCTCTGCCTTCGGCGCGGCGCGCTGGATTTCCCGGCGCAATTTCTCCAGCGCGTCTCGCTTTTCCGCACTCAAGCCTTTCAGATACGCGTCGACCGTCGCCGCTTTGCTCATGACGGTTGACCTTCCTGCGAAATCGAGCGCCGGTCGAACACAACAGCTGGCTCGCGCATCAGATCGGGTCGGCTAACATACCAGCGTGAAGCTGCTGCTCGTCGACGGCCATTACTATGTTTACCGCTCGTTTTTCGCGATCCAAAACTTGAGCAATTCGCGCGGCGAACCGACGAACGCGATTTTCGGTTTCACCAAAACGCTGCGGCTGATGCTGAAACATCTGCAGCCGGAAATGGGCGCCGTTTTCTGGGACGAAGGATTGCCGGAGCGGCGGGTAAAATTGCAACCCGCCTACAAAGAGACGCGCAAGGAAATGCCGTCGCCGATGATTCCGCAGCTCGATTTTATTCGCAGTACGCTCACTTCCGCGCTCGGCTTCCGGAACATCGCGCTCCCTGATACCGAAGCGGATGATCTGATGGGTTGCTACGCGATGGCAGCGACAAAGCGCGGGCACGAAGTGGTGCTGGCGACGAACGACAAGGATCTCTACCAGCTCGTCGGGCCGACGGTGAAAGTTTACTCAACCGCGAAAGCCGATCTCGTCTCGCCGAAAGATGCGTTTGCGCTGCTCGGCGAAGCGGAAGTGCTCGCGAAATGGGAAATCTCGCCGGGCTTGATCGGCGACGTGCTCGCCATCGCCGGCGACAGCGTCGACAACATTCCCGGCATCGGGCTTGGTCGGAAAACGTCCGCGCGCCTGCTCCACGAACACGGCGGGCTCGATGCGTTGCTGGCGAATCTCGACGCGGTGAAGAGCGTGAAGTCTCGCGAAAAATTGCAGGCCGGCCGCGAGCAGATTCTGCAAAATCGAAAGATGGTCGCGCTGGATTGCGATCTGGAACTGCCCGTCGCCGTCGACGAATTGCGCATCGCGCCCGATTTCCCGCGACTGATCGAGGCGTTGGAGAAATGCGAATTCAAATCCTTGTTGCAGGAAGTGCGCGATGAAGC
>JALYTV010000003.1 GCA_030854105.1 Verrucomicrobiota bacterium
GTGTTGCGGTCGGCGTTGGCGTGGCGGTTGGCGTGGGCGTTGCTGTCGGCGTCGGCGTGGCGGTTGGCGTGGGCGCGGGCGTTGGCGTTGCCGTCGGTGTCGGAGCTGGTGTCGGTATTGGCGTCGGTTTCGCTTTCAAATTTTTCGCCAGCAGCATTACTTCGGTAGCGGGCTGGATCTGACTGAGCGTGTCGTCGGAGACCATCGACACTTTCGTTCCCCGACCTTCGATGACGAGGTTGGTGTCGACGAGCGACGCGGCGCCTTTGTCCTTCAGTTGATTGGAAATTTCCGTGTCGATCAACCCCATGCTGGGCAGCGGAGCGCCCTTGGAGTTTTTGTCCTTCATGTTGATCAAGGTCGACGTCTTCACCAGACGACCGAGATCAACGGTAACCGGCTCTGGCACGCGTTTCGCGTCGGGTCGCATGATGACCATTTTGCCCGGCGTCAACAAAAGCGCGTCGCCAAAGCGACCGTTGACGGCGAGGCGCAAGCTGCCTTCGAGCACGAGCACTTTGATGTGCTGATTCGGGATGTACTCGATCATGATGGTGGTGCCGGTGATCGAGGCCGTGACGGCGGCAGTGTGGATCTTGGCGCCGCCAATCCCTTTCGGCACTTGTAGCAAAAGCGTCCCGCGATCCAAGGTGAGGTCGCGCGTGCCTGGCTTGAAACTAAAATAGGTTTCGGGCCCGATGCGGGTCAGCGTTTCGTCCTGGAAAACCAACTCCGAGCGCGATTTGATCCCGGTTTTCAACCCGATCTCATCCTTGATCACCTCGTTCAGCAAAGCCGCGTGCGAGCCGGCGGCGGCGTCGATCACGCGCACCTCATTCACAATTTTGCTAACTTTCGCCTCAATGAGCGGTCCGGCGCTGGCAGCAGCAGTGAAGAGACAAAGGCATGCAAAAGGGAGGAAGGCAGTTTTATAGTTCATAGTCGAAGTCGGGTAGGACCGCGCATCAGAAGCAGCATGGAATGTGCCATTAATTATGATAATTATAGTCCGAAGTTGGGTCTGACTAGAATTTTACGTTCAGCGATACTCCTCCGCCCCCGGTAAAAACCTCGTAATCGAACGCGTTGACGTTCGACTCATTTCTTCCGAGCGACCAGAATGCGCCCAGATTGGCGAACCGAGTGAGCTGGTAATTGAGACTCAAATTTAGGAATTGATTGAAATCATGCCGGCCGCCTTGCGTGTAAAAGAGTCCGGAGAGGCGGTAACCGATGTCGGCGCTCAACTTTCGCGCCAACTGAATGCGATAGGCCAGATTGAGGGCCAACTGCTCGCGCTCCGACGTCGCCGGCGTCGTGATGCCAGCCGACCCGATCACTCCAACTAAAAACGCGTGCGCCCTGCCCAGCACGAAGACCCGCTGCGCGCCGACCAGAAATTCGTTGTCGCTCAGGATTTCGTGCCCGTGGGAGTCGATCAGCTCGGAGAAATCGTAGCGCGCGGTGAAAGCAATTTCGTGCGCCCAGGCGGGAGACCACTGCCAGCCAGTGCCGCCGCCGAATCCTTCGAAATCGAGCACACGCGTTTCGTTGTAGCGGAACAAGGAACTGCGCACGCCGATTTGAAAGCCAAGGTCAGGGGCGATGGCGTGGTCGTAACTCAAAGCTGCATTCACCACGAGAAACGAGTCGGCTGTGGTGCCCCGATCCGTCAGCGCGACGTTGCTGGTGTAAAAAATAGATGCGTCGCTGCTGAGCGTGAACGCCAGCACCTTCGGCTGCGATTTCAAGATTTCCTGGCTGCCAAAGCTGCCGTCAGCCGGGTCGGAGGAATCCGATTGCGGCAGAGCCGTGCCGTCCGCCGTGATCGTGGGCGTCGGCACTCCTGTTCCATCGGGAGAGAGCAAACGCGATTGCTCAATGGCCGGGCTCACCAGCGACTGCGCGAAAAGCGGGCCGCTGGCAAGCATGCTCACAGTACAAACCGCGATCGTAGGCCAAGGAGAAGGCACACCTTTGGATTAGCAGCGCGCGTGCCCCGTCGGGCGAATTGAGGTGACGGCACAGTTTCCGCTCCCTTGGCCGGGATGCCCCAGCGGCGCACAGCGCTCACGACTGCCTTTGCCGTTCTCTGCCTGATCGCGCTGTCTATCATCGACCGCGCGCCGCCGTTCGCGTATCTGCGCCTAAAAAATCTTTATCGCGACGCCGTCAGTCGTCTCGGCAGAAAAGCGACCGTGGACAACCGGCTTGTCTTTCTGGCCATCGATTCAGATTCAGTCGGCCTCGACGCCGACGCCGATGCGAAGACGCTTTACGGCCTGAACGATAAGACTTCCCTCGATGGCCACGCGCTCAACTTAATGGCGCAGCGCTTTCCCTGGCCGCGTGAAATTTACGCCCTCATTCTCGAACGCCTCGCCGACGCGGGCGCAAAAGTGGTCGCGTTCGACCTCACCTTCCCGACTTCGACCGAGGGCGATCAGCCGTTCCGCGCAGCGCTCAACAAATATCGCGATCACGTCGTGATTGGGAGCAATTTCCTGGATCCATCCTGGAGCGGCAGCGACCGCATCGGCGCCAGCCATACCCGCCCGCCCGATTCGCTGGTGCCGCAGACGAACCCGATGGATGATCGTGTCGGCTACACAAATTTCTGGCCGGACGTGGACGACGTCGTGCGACGCGCCAACTACCGCATCACCTTTGAGCAGGTGGAAGGGCGCGCGCCAGAGGAAGATTCCGAGACGTTTCTGTCGCTGGCTGCGCGTGCGCTCTCGAAAGCCGGGCTCGGACACTCGATCCCGAGCGGTCTGGAGGAAAAGCAGATTCGCTTCGCCGGCCCCGCGCGCACCGGTTTTCCGCCGCACTCCATTTTCGAAATTTTCGTGCCCGAATATTGGAAGCGGAACTACCAGTCCGGCGAATTTTTCCGCGGTAAGATCGTGCTGGTTGGCGCAGAAGGAAATTGGCAGCACGACGAACACCAGACGCCGTTCGGCAGCATGCCGGGACCGGAATTGCATTTGAACGCGATGAACGCGGCCATCCGCGGCGATTTCATCAGCGAAGTCGGCGCGCGCGGACGCTTCGTCCTCACTGGCGCGGCGGCTGTGCTCGCCCTGCTGCTCTGTTTCTTTGTGCGGTCGCCTTGGGCCCGCCTGCTCGGTCTCGGCCTGGCTAATGGCGCCGCGGTCGCCTTCGCTTTGCTCGCATTCAATCGCGCGAATTCCTTCCTGCCGCTGGTCTCACCCATCGCGCAGCTAAACCTCACCGTCGCTTTCGGCCTCATCTCCGATTTCGCCAGCGAGCGTTCCGAGCGCAAACGTCTCCGCCGCACTTTCGAGCGTTACGTTTCGAGCAACATCGTGCGCCGTGTCCTCGATGCGCCCCATCTGATCGAGCACTCGCTTGGCGGCGTGCTCAAGCCCGCCACCATTCTTTTCTCCGACATTCGCGGCTACTCGCGTCTGGCCGCGCGCAGCTCGCCGCACGCGCTCGTTGCGCAACTGAACGAATACCTCAGCGCGATGGTGGAATGTGTTTTTGAAAACGGTGGCACGCTCGACAAATTCATCGGCGACGCCGTCATGGCGGTGTGGGGAAATGTTGCCACTGCCGGTATTCGCCAGGATGCGACCAGCGCCGTGCGCGCGGCCCTGGCGATGCGCGTCGCGCTGGAACGCCTGAACGCGCGCTGGCGCAGCCAGGGTTTGCCGGAGTTGCGCATCGGCATCGCCATCAATCACGGCGATGTCATCGTCGGCAACATCGGCTCGCCTCAGCGCATGGAATTCACCGTCATCGGCGAAGCGGTCAACCTGACCTGGCGCCTGCAGGAATTGACCAAGGATCTCGGCGCCGATTTGCTGGTGGGCGCCGATGTGGTCCCGCTCATCATCGAGGATTTCGACCTGCGCTCGCTGGGCGCGGCGAAGGTGCGCGGCGCCGATCAGCCGCTCGAAGTTTTCGCCGTGACCGGACCGGTGAAGGTGTCGGCTAACATCCGGCCGTCGCGCATTCCGGTCAGCTAAACACCGGCGCTTTCCCTTCCACGCCGCCTCTCGCCAAGGGCCGTTTTCTGCATATGTTACAGGTTCCTAATTTATGCAGCAGCTCGAGATCAAAGACCTCCACGTTTCCATCGGCGAGAACGAGATCATCCGCGGCCTGAGCCTCGCCGTTAAGCCCGGCGAAGTGCACGCCATCATGGGGCCGAACGGTTCCGGCAAAAGCACGCTCGCCAAGGTCATCGCCGGGCATCCCGATTATCGCGTCACCAGCGGCGAAGTCTTACTGGATGGCGAGAGTGTGCTGGCGATGGCGCCCGATGAACGCGCGCGCCAAGGCCTCTTCCTCGCCTTCCAATACCCGAGCGAAATTCCCGGCGTCACGATCGCCAACTTCCTGCGCGCCGCCGTGCAGGCGCGCCTGCCCGAAGGCGAGGAACTCGAAGCGACCGACTACTACGCGCAGCTTTACCAGAAAATGGATTTGCTCGCAATGCCCCGCGCGTTCACCTCGCGCTCGGTCAACGAAGGCTTCTCCGGCGGCGAAAAAAAACGCTGCGAAATTTTGCAAATGGCGATGCTGAATCCGCGCTATGCCGTGCTGGACGAAACCGACAGCGGGCTGGATATCGACGCGCTCAAGGTCGTCTCGAACGGCGTGAATTCGCTGCGCGGTCCGAAGCTTGGCGTGCTGCTCATCACGCACTACCAGCGTTTGCTGAATTACATCGTGCCCGATTTCGTGCACGTGATGATGCAGGGCCGCATCGTGCGCAGCGGCGACAAGGAACTGGCGCTCGAACTGGAGGAAAAGGGTTACGATTCGACGCGCGAACCTGCCGCCGAACCGGCGTTAGTATGAACTGTCATCCCGAGCGACTCGTTCGCCGAAGCCTCCGCGCAGGAAGAAGCCGAGGAGTCCCGCGGCGAAATTTGACGGTCACTTCGCGGGCTTCTTCGACTCCGCTTTGCTTCGCTCAGAATGACGGGAGAACTTATGGCTACCGAAACTGAAACTTCAGCTGTCGATTTCGATCGCAGCATTGGCGATTTTCATTACGACGTTAAATACGATTTCGACGCTGGCGTCGGATTGAACGAGCGCGTCGTCAACTATATCTCCGATGTGAAACAGGAGCCGGATTGGATGCGCCAGTTTCGCCTCAAAGCGCTCGGCGTATTCGAGAGCAAGCCGATGCCAACGCATTGGGCGAGCGACGATCTCAACGCGATCGACTTCGGCAAGATTCGTTACTATCTGTCGCAGGGACAACAGCCGACGCGCTCATGGGACGATGTCCCGGACGACGTGAAGCGCACCTTCGAGCGGCTCGGCATTCCCGAGCAGGAGCGCAGATTCCTCGCTGGCGTCGAGGCGCAATTCGATAGCGAAGCGGTTTACTCGAACATCAAGGCCGCCGTCGGCGAGCAGGGCGTCATTTTTGTCGGCTCGACCGAAGGACTGAAAACGCATCCGGAAATTTTCCGCAAGTGGTTCGGCAAAGTCATTCCAACTGGCGACAACAAATTCAGCGCGCTCAACTCCGCCGTTTTCAGCGGCGGCTCGTTCATCTACGTGCCGCCGGGCGTGAAAGTGAAGCATCCGCTGCAAGCCTACTTCCGCATCAACGCCGAGAATTTCGGACAGTTCGAACGCACCCTCATCATCGTCGATGAAGGCGCCGAGCTGACTTATATGGAAGGCTGCACCGCGCCGAAATTTAACACCGCGACGTTGCACAGCGCGGTGGTCGAGCTCGTCGCCATGAAAGGCGCGAAGATTCAATACATCACCGTGCAGAACTGGTCGGCTAACGTTTTCAATCTCGTCACCAAACGCGCGCTCGCGCACGAGGAGGCGGAAGTGAAGTGGATCGATTGCAATATCGGTTCGCGCCTGACCATGAAATATCCCGGCGTTGTTCTCAAAGGACGCAAGGCGCGCGGCGAAGTGTTGTCGATCGCGCTGGCTAACAATGGACAGCATCAGGATACCGGCGCGAAAATGGTGCACGCGGCGGACGAAACCACGAGCAACATCATTTCCAAATCGATCAGCATCGGCACCGGTCGCGCGACTTATCGCGGACTCGTGCACGTGCCCAAGCACCTGAAGAACTGCAGGAACAACACCGAGTGCGACGCGTTGCTCATCAATGCCAACAGCCGCACCGACACCTATCCCGCGATCACCGTGCGCGGCACCGGCAACTCGGTGCAGCACGAAGCCAGCGTCTCGCAGGTTTCCGCCGAGCAGATTTTCTACATGCAACAGCGCGGCCTTTCCGAAGCACAGGCGATGAGCTTGAGCGTGAACGGATTCGTGAACGATCTCGTGCGCCAATTCCCGATGGAATACAGCGTCGAGCTCAAGCGCCTGATCGAGCTGGAGATGGAAGGTTCGGTCGGCTAGAAAGCCGCTGCCGCTTTTTCGCTCTCGCAAAATGAGCCACGGAACTGCTGTCCTTGACGAGGTGAAGGAAACGCCCGCCGTCCAAAGCACTTTGCTCAGCGCTCCCGGCGACGACGCGCGCGATCTGCCAGCGTGGTTTCGCGAGCAACGCGCCCAAGGTTGGCGCGAATTTTCGACGCTGCCGCAACCGACGCGCAAAGACCAGGCGTGGCGTTTCTCGAATGTCGACGCGCTCGATCTTTCTTCGTACGAGACGCAGAGCGCGCTGTCTAACGATCAGCGCGAAGAAATTCTTTCGCGTTCGCAGCCGCTGCAACCAGGATCGGGTCGGCTAATTTTCGCGAACAACCAGTTACTGGCGCACGACGCCGGGCTTCTGCGTAAATCGGACGTTATTTTCGAACCGCTCGAGCGCGCGCTCGTCGAGCACGAAGACCTGGTACGCAAACACTTCATGGCGCAACCGGCATCTCTCGGTTCCGCGAAATTCGCCGCGCTGCATCGCGCGCATGTCCGCGCCGGCGCGTTCATCTACGTCCCGCGCGGCGTCGAGCTCGCTGCGCCGATCGAAATTTTCCATTGGCTCGCGACCGAAAATGCCGCCGTCTTCCCGCATCTGTTGCTCGTCGCCGACGAGATGGCGAAAGTCACCGTCGTCGAACATTTCCGCTCCGCCGACAAATCAGCGCGCGGTTTCGCCTGCGGCGTGAACGATCTCATCGCGCTCCGCGGCGCGCAGATCAAATACGTTTGCGCGCAGGAATGGAACGAGAACGTGACGTCGCTGCAAATCAACGCGACCTCGGTCGAGCGCGACGCTTCCGCCTTGAGTTTGAACCTGCATCTCGGCGGTCGCTATTCGCGCTTCGAGAGTTTGAGCCGATTGCTCGGCGAAGGCGCTCGCAGCGATTTGCTGGCGGTCTCGGTCGCACATCGCGAGCAGGAATTCGACGCGCGCACCTTGCAGGATCACGCCGCGCCGCACACGAACAGCGATTTGCTTTACAAAAATGCGCTGAGCGATCGCGCGCGCTCCACCTTCGGCGGCCTTATTCGCGTCGAGCCGCACGCGCATTTCACCGATGCATATCAGAAAGTGCGCAACCTTCTGCTCAGCGACGACGCCGAAGCGAACTCCATGCCCGGTCTCGAAATTCTCGCCGACAACGTGAAGTGCAGTCACGGCGCGACCTCGGGGCAAGTGAACGAAGAAGAAATGTTTTACCTGCTCGCGCGCGGCATTCCGGCCGTCGTCGCGCGGCAGCTCATGGTCGCCGGTTTTCTCGATGAAGTGATCACACGACTCGGAGACGACACAATCAGCGAGCACCTGCGCAATCTGATCGTGCAAAAGTTCCGGGACGACGCGAGGCGCGCGAAAGCATAGCGCGTCATCCCGAGCGCAGCTTGTCATCTTGAGCGAAGTCGAGGGATCCCGTTGCGCAAGCTTAAATGTAACTTCTGCGGGATCCTTCGACTTCGCTCAGGATGACGGCCGATTGATCGCGGCGGCAAAAAGCGTTGCGCCGCGAATGCACGCGTCCTAGGCTGATTGTCGCGACCGCACGGTCGCGGCACTGCGATGGGAACAATCGACGGCATTCTCGCCCGCAAGGGATCGGAAATTTTTTCCATGCCTCCCGACGCCACCGTTTTCGAAGCGATCGAAATGATGGCTGCGCGCAACGTCGGCGCCTTGCTCGTCGTGCGCGACGGAGAGCTCGTCGGCGTCATCTCCGAGCGCGATTACACCCGCAAAGTTTTTCTGCGCGGCAAACGTTCGCGCGAGACGCAGGTGCAGGAAATCATGTCGACCGAGCTCACCACGGTGGAGCCGAACAAGCCGGTGGAAGATTGTCTGCGCATGATGACGGACCGGCACATCCGCCATTTGCCGGTGATGGATAGCGGCAAACTCGTCGGCATTCTTTCCATCGGCGATCTCGTCAAGCACGTGATCTCGACGCAGAGCGCGACGATCAAGCAGCTCGAAAATTACATCTCCGGCGGGCTGACCTAAAAGAGAACCGGTCGTCCCGAGCGGCGCCGAAGGATCCCGTCGCGCAAGGGGTGAAGGACCGCCTTTGTCATTCCGAGCCGCGCAAGACGGCGAGGAATCTCCCGGATCTTCCCGCGGTCGCAGAAATCCCTCGCCACGCTCTGGCTCGAGCCGCGCGTGCTACAAATCTCGTCGGCTGATTTTCTTGTGCCGCGCAAACTTCACATTCGGCGACAGGATTCACCTGCGCTTCGCCCGGAATCGCAGCTGCGTTATTTCGTCGCGGCGAAAACTGTTTTGCCGCCGACGATGGTGCGCACGGCACGGCCCTTGAGTCTCCAACCATCGAACGGGGTGTTAGCCGACGCGCTCTCAAATTTCTTCGCATCCACCGTCCACGCGCGCTCCGGATCGATCAGCGTCACATCCGCGAGCGCGCCGGTCGTCAGGCTACCCGCTTTGAGCTTGAGCAACTTCGCCGGCTCGACCGTGTACATCTCGACCAACCGCGAGAGCGAGATCGCTTTCTTTTTGTGAAAGAGAATGTCGATGAAAAGGCCGAGTTCCGTTTCCAGCCCAACAATACCGAACGGCGCTTTGTCGAACTCGACTTCCTTCTCAAACGCCGCGTGCGGCGCGTGATCGGAAGCGAGGATGGTCAGCGTGCCGTCTGTGATTCCAGCGATGATCGCGTCCACATCGCGCTGGCTCCGCAGCGGCGGATTCATTTTGCAATTGCTATCGAAGTTTTCGATCGCAACGTCCGTCAGCGCGATGTGATGCGGGCAAACTTCGCCGCTGATTTTCACTCCGCGCGCGCGCGCGTCGCGCAGGAGTCGCACGCTGCCGGCCGCACTCACGTGCTGGCAATGCACGTGATGATCGCATAATTCCGCGAGCAGAATGTTGCGCGCCACGATCATCTCTTCGCCCGCCGCGGGCCAGCCGGGCAGACCGAGCAGCGTGCTCCATTCCCCTTCGTTCACCACGCCGTTGCCGACGAGATGGTAATCCTGGCAATGATCGAGCACGGGCACGCCGACCATGCGCGCATACTCGACCGCGCGTCGCATCAGCTCATGATTCTGCACACACTTGCCATCGTCGGTGATGGCGACGACGCCGCTTTGCGCGAGCGAAGCAATCGGCGCGAGTTCTTCGCCTTCGAGATTTTTCGAGATCGCGCCGGTGACCAGAACATTCACGCACGCCGTCTTGCGCGCGCGATCGCGCACCCACGCCACCGTGCTTGGCGAATCGATCACCGGCAAAGTATTCGGCATGCAGACGATGGTGGTGAATCCGCCCGCGGCCGCCGCGCGCGCCCCGCTCGCGATCGTTTCCTTGTGACTGAATCCCGGTTCGCGCAGATGCACGTGCAGATCGATCAGCCCCGGTGCGACGATCAATCCGCTGGCGTCGATTTCTTCCACGTCGTCAGCCGACCCGCTCATAGCCGACGCGATCTTGCCGTCGACGATGAACAAGTCGCCGACTTCATCGCGTTTGTTCGCCGGATCAATGATGCGGCCGTGCCGAATGATGGTCACGCTCATCGGTGGACCGCGACCTCCGGGCGGGGTGAAATGTTCGTCGCGCCAGCAAAGCGCGCTCGGAGATCGCGCTCAACCTGCGCATGCGAATTTCTCATGTTGCAATTCCTCCGCACAGAAACAGCACCGCCATGCGCACAGCCAGCCCATTCGTGACCTGATCCAAAATCACGCTCTGCAAGCCGTCGGCGACTTCGCTGTCGATCTCGACGCCGCGATTGATCGGACCGGGATGCATGATCAAACAATCCGGCTTGAGCAGACGAGCGCGCTGTTTAGTGAGGCCGAAGAGGTGAATGTATTCGCCGAGGCCGGGAAAATATTCTTTGCGCTGCCGCTCGTGCTGAATGCGCAACAGATTCACGACATCCACTTCGGGCAACACCGCGTCGATATCATGCGAGATCGTGACGCCTAATTTCTCAAACTCGCGCGGCACGAGCGTGCTCGGACCGACGAGGGTGACGTGGGCGCCAAGTTTCGTGAGCGCGAAGATATTCGAGCGCGCGACACGGCTGAAAAGAATGTCGCCGATGATGGCAACCTTGAGTCCTTCGATGTGCCCCTTCTTTTCGCGAATGGTGTAGGCGTCGAGCAAGCCTTGCGTCGGATGCTCGTGCGCGCCGTCGCCGGCGTTGATGATGCTGGTGCCGAGACGCTGCGCGAGAAAGCGCGGCGCGCCGGCGGAACTGTGACGCAGGACGAGAACATCGGCATGCAGCGCTTCGAGATTTTTCGCCGTGTCCTTCAACGTCTCGCCTTTGGTGAGACTCGAGCTGCTGACCGAGATATTGATGACGTCGGCGCTGAGCCGATGCGCCGCGAGTTCGAACGACATGCGCGTGCGCGTACTCGGCTCGACGAAAAAGTTTACCAGCGTTTTGCCGCGCAACGCCGGCACCTTCTTGATCTCGCGCGTGCCGACTTGTTTGAACGCGTCGGCTGTGTTCAGGACAAATTCGATCTCGTCGGCTGACAATTCGCGCAGACCGAGCAAATCTTTCCGGCGCCAGCGCGGCGCCGCGACTTCATCGCTCACGCGACCTCCTCTTTGATCAACCAGACGCCTTCGTTCTCCGCGCTGAGTCGCACCCGCACGCGTTCGTTCGGCGCGGTCGGAATATTTTTGCCAACGTAATCCGCGCGAATCGGCAGCTCCCGATGACCGCGATCGACCAACACCGCGAGCTGAATTTGCCTGGCGCGCCCGAAGGAACTGAGCGCATCCATCGCGGCGCGCACGGTGCGTCCGGTAAAGAGAACATCATCAACGATAATGACGGTGCGTTCCTCGAGCGGCAGCGGCAGATGCGATGCGCGTACGATCGGCAATTCCGCGCGCGTGCCGACGTCGTCGCGATGCATCGAGACGTCGATCGAACCGACGGCGATTTCCTTCTTCGCGATCGCGGTGATCGCGTCGGCTATGCGTTGCGCGATTTCATGGCCGCGCACGGGAATTCCAGCCAGCACGATCTGCGCGAGGTCGGGATTGCGCTCGATGATTTCGTGCGCGACGCGGCGAAGCACGCGGGCGATCGCCTCGCCGTCCATCACCGGGGCGGACGAATCAGATTTATTCTTGGAGTGGGGCATGCATTCCTTCGCAACCTCGCAGGATCGCGTTAAAGGAAAATGAAGTTAAGCAGCGGCGCTAGTCGATCCGCGGCCCTCCTTCAGGCGTTTCTGGCGCCAGCTCGAACGATGTTTCACGATCCAATCGAGCAGCGCTTTCTCAAAACCAACATCGGAGCCAGCCTTCTCGCTCTCGATCCATTTGTGTTTCAAAATTTCCTCACGCTCGGCCAGGAACTCTTTATAAAGCACCGAGTTCTGGACGAACTGGTCGTCGGCGTGCATGTCGGGAATGTTATCCATAAAAACCGCCTCGCGGTCAATCCATAGACGTAGCATCAGCCATACCTATTGAACCGGCGCGTCGTTTTTAGCCAGCGCGCTCTGGAGTTGCCGGGCGATGTTTTGGAATTCCGCCGCCACGGGCGATTGCGGATTTTCCGCGGTAATCGGTCTGCCGCGATCGCCGGACTCGCGCGTCGCGATATCGAGCGGGATTTGCCCGAGCAACGGCACCTTCAGGCGCTTCGCTTCGCGTGCGCCACCGCCACTGCCGAAAATTTCGTGGCGCTGCTGATCGGTTGACGAAATGAAGTAGCTCATGTTCTCGATCAGGCCGAGGACGGGCACGTTCACTTTCTCAAACATCGTCGCCGCTTTGCGCGCATCGATGAGCGCGACTTCCTGCGGCGTGGTCACGATGATCGCGCCGTCTAACGCAACGGTTTGCACGATGGTGAGCTGGATGTCGCCGGTGCCGGGCGGCAGATCGAGCACGAGCACATCGAGTTCGCCCCATTCCACCTGTCGCAAAAATTGCTGCGTGTAGCGCGTCACCATCGGTCCGCGCAAAATCGCCGGCGAGGTGTCATTGAGAAGAAATCCCATCGACATCAGGCGCAGGCCGTATTGCTCGACGGGGATGATGCGATTCTCTTCCGTCGCCATCGGTTGCTCGCGCGTGCCGAACATGAGGGCAATGCTCGGGCCGTAGATGTCGCAATCGCACAGACCGACGCGTGAGCCTGCTGTCTGTAATGCGATGGCAAGATTGGCCGCCACCGTCGATTTGCCGACGCCGCCTTTGCCGCTGGCGATGGCGACAATGTGTTTGATGCCGGGAATGCGCGTGGCGCCGATGCCGGAATTTCCCGACGCGTTGGCGGCTGGCGCTTGAATATCGATCAGCACCTTCGCGCTCCGCACGCCTTCGATGGCGCGCAACGCTTCCTCCGCTTCGGCTTTGATCGTGCGCGGAATCGCCGGCTCGTTTGTCGTCAGGACAAGCTGCACGCGCACGTCGCCGTCGTCAGCCGACGCGATCTCCTTCACCAGACCGAACGAAACAATGTCGCGGCTGAAGCCGGGATACTTCACCCGCTGCAACGCCTCGCGGACGCGCTCCTCCGTTATCGCCATATGCGAAGGCAAGCTAAGCGCTCGTCGCCGAAATCTCTAATTTTCCGGGCCGCCCGCCGTATTCAGATCAATGCGCTGTCCGGTGCCCGCCACTTCCGCCGTGACTTTCTGGTATTCCCAAACGCCGGCTTCCTTTTTCGCTTCGACGTAAACAGTTGCTTTCCCTTTCGGGCCGCTCACCGGAATCGCCAGGCTCGATTCGCCGCTGGCGCCATTCACGTTGGTGTTTCCGGAAAGAAAAAAACTTTCCTTAATCGGGTTGCCGACCGCTGTGCGGAGTTCCGCATTTTGCTTCGCCGCGTTCATGGCAAAGCGATATGGCTCCGCTTGCTTCATCACGCTGAACACGGAAATCACGATGAGACCTATCACTGCCATCATCGCGAGAAAAACGACCAGACAGCCGCTCGGTACGAACCATTTCCAATTGCGCTTGAACCAATTTTGGCGCGGCGCGGATGGGAGCGGAGGTGGCTGTTCCATAAGGTGTTGGAACTAACACTTCGCCGCGCAAATACCAAGCACCAAGCTAACGCGGCAGCGACTGGTCGGCGTCGGCCAACGCGAAAGCTGCGGTCGCAACCACGGCGACGTTCTCCTGCAATTCATGCGGCACGATCTTGTCGAGCGTGTCGGCTGCGGTGTGGTGGTAATCGAAATAAAATCGGCTGTCCTGTATCGGACTGAACGCCGGCACGCCGAATTTCTCCATCGGCTCCGTGTCCGCGCCGACGTGCTCGCTCGGATTCGTCAAGCCGGCGCCGATTTCCTGCAGCAACTGCGCGATCGGTCGCATCGCCGCACGAAATTCAGGCTTCCCGTGCAAATTCAAACCCAGCGGATGACCCGCGCCGTTATCCGTCTCGCTCACAGCAAAATGATTCGCGAAATCCGCCTCATGATCGTGCGCGTATTGCCGCGACCCGTGCGTGCCGTTTTCCTCATTCATCCACGCGATGACGCGCAAGGTGCGTTTCGGTTTCAATTTCAATTGTTGAATCAAATGCGCGGTTTCCATCGCGACAGCCACGCCCGCACCGTCGTCGATCGCGCCCGTGCCGAGATCCCACGAATCGAGATGACCGGAGACGATGATGACTTGCTCGGGATGCTCGCTGCCTTTGATATCGCCGATCACGTTCGCGCTTTCGACCGACGGCAACGTTTGCGGCGTAAGCACGAGATGCGTGCGCACTGTGCCTTCTTTCGTCAGCGCTGCGATCAAATCCGAATCCTCGACGGTCACCGCGGCCGCCGGAATTTTCGGCGCATCACTCGCGTAATTCGTCTGGCCGGTGTGCGGCAGGCGAAATTCCGCGCCGCCGACGGAGCGAATCAGGCAGGCGACCGCGCCCTGCCGCGCCGCCGCGCTCGGTCCTTCGCTGCGATAAACCACGGCCTGCCCGTACGCTTCGCCGCCGCGACCCTGCGCGGCAATGCGCTTATCGAACGCGTTGGTAAACAGCACGATCTTGCCTGCCACTTTCTCGCGCGACAGCGCTTTCAATTCCGCGAAATTCTTCACGCAGATCGTGTCGGCTGTGATCCCGTCGGCTGGCGTGGCCACGCTGCCGCCGAGCGCGCAGAGCACAATTTTCTGCGTCGTCTTCTCCGCTTGCCCGGGAAATTGCACCAGCTCAGCGCGTTCTTCACCGCGCACCCAGTGCGGCACCATCACTTTCTCGAGCTGCACTTCGCAGCCGAGCGCTTTCAATTCGCCCGCCACATATTCGACCGCTTTCGCCGCCTGGGCGGAGCCGGTCAGGCGCGGGCCGATGTTATCGGCGAGATGCGCGACCTGCCGGTAAGCGTAGTCGCTGGCGAAGGCGGCGTCGCGCACGCGTTTCGCATCAGCCAAGGTCGCGACAGAGAAAATTTCCGGCGTTGGCGAAGGGGAACGCTCCGGAGCCGGCTCGAGCCAGGGTTGCGGTTCGGCGGCGCAGGCGACACTCGCGGCGCAGAGAAACAGACAAGCGCGAAAGACCATCGCGTAGTCTGTCACGGCTCGCGCCCTCGGCAAAGCGCTCCGGCGAATTTCCTAGGTCGTGCCGGCGAGAAGGATCGGACCTTCCTTCTTCTCTGAGCCGCCCTCGCGTTCCAGGCTAATGGCAAACGCTTTCACGTGGGGCGTGTGGGCCGTCGGCTTAAAGCGAACTTCGGCCACACCTTTCGCGTCAACCCGCACGATCCCGGCGCTGACTGGATCCGAATGCGTCGCATCCACCGCCCACAGTTGATAATCGCGACCCGCCGCGGGCGCCGGCAAACCCGTAACCTTGAGCACCCCTGTTTCTTTCTTCGGCTCCCAGGCGACGATCGCTTTTGCATCGGCGGGGGCAGGCGCGGACGGAGCAAGCACGACGAGCTTCGCGTTCGCCATCGGATCGGCATTCTGCAATTCCGCGACTTGCTTCTCCAGCTGACCCTGATCGTTCTGCAAGCGCGCCACCTGTTTCTCCAGTTGGCCGTGATCGTAAACGACATAGCCTGCGTAGATCGCCAGCGCCGCGGCGATCGCCCACGGAATCATTTGCGAGAGCCCGAAACCAGCCGACGCGCTCTCGTTGCTCTCGACTACATCGTCGCTAAGAATGCGCGCGCGCAAGGCCGCGGACGGGGCTCGCTGCGGAATCGCCAGCGCAAGATCGCCGGCGCCTTCGCGTAGCTCGACCACGAGCTGGCGCAGCTCTTCGCTGCCGCTCAACTCTTCCTCAAAGACAGACCGCTCCGCGCCCCCGAGCATGTCGAGCGCATACAGAGCCGCCTGGTCTTGTAGTTGGTCGGGAATCATTCTGGAAACTTCTGCCGTAGCCTTAGTAGTCCACGTCTTATGCGGGCCTTTACCGTGCCCAACGGTTGCTCGAGTCGTTCAGCGATTTCGTGATGCGTCAGCCCACTCAGGAAGGCAAGCTCGATGGCTTCTCGCTGTTCTTGAGGGAGATTCTGCAACGCCGCCCGCACTCGTGCGGCCTCGTCTTTCTTCTCTATGATATCCGAGCCGCTACCTCCTGTAGATGCATCCGGTAGCGTCGTTTCCGCCTCGTCTCCTTCCAGCGATGGCACGATCACTTGCGACCGCCGCATGCGGGAACGAAGCCGATCAATCGCCCGGCTGCGGGTCAACAAAACGGCCCAGCTAAAAACGCTGCTCTGTCTCGGATCGTAGCTCGGAGCGCGTTTCCAGATTTGGACAAACACATCCTGGAGCAAGTCCTCCGCGTCCGCCTGGTCGCGCAGCATTTTGAGCGCGAGCGAAAAAAGCGGACGCGACAGCCGGTCATACAACAACGGGAAGGCCGCGCGCTCACCTTGAGCCACACGAGCGATCACAGCGCTGTCTTCGATCTGTTGGGCGCTCGGTTGCAGCATGAATCCGTGTTCAGTGTCTCATTCTTTCGAAAGGGAATGCAACAGCATTCCGCCGTTAGCCGACACGATCCGGGCTTGCGACAAACTCATTTCGCTCTCTGCAAAATCGCATTTCCGTTTCCGCGCGAATCACCCACAATCTGCCGCCATGACTCAGCCAACGTCGCGCCCGCGGCAGATTCTCATTGCGCCGTGGTTGGCGTGGCTGGTGATTTCCCTCGTCATGCTGGCGACGGCGGGGCCGACCGCCGCGCGCGCCGCGCACGGGCGCACCGGCGACTTCACCCACTTCTGGCACGCCGCCCGCGCCATGCTCCATGGCGAGAATATCTACGCCGCCACTCAAGGTCGTTACATCTATCCGCCGCTCTTCGCGTTCTTCCTCCAACCGCTCGCCTTCCTGCCCGAGAACATCGCCGCGGTCGTCTGGGTGCTGCTGAATGTTCTGCTTATCGTCGTCTCCGTCCTCCTCGTCGCGCGGGTTGTCCGCCATGCCATGCTGCCGGAACTCCCCCAGCTCTCAGTCAGCGCGCTCACAGCCAGCGCGCTCTTGTTGCACGCCGATAAAATTCGCGCGCTCCTCAGCCTCGGGCAGACGGATGGGCTCATGCTGCTCGCTTTCGCCCTCGTGCTCGTCTGCATGAAAAAAAGGCCGCTCCTCGCCGGCCTCGCCATCGGCGCTTCCGCCAACATCAAATACGTCAGCGCGATTTTCGTTCCCTATTTTTTGTGGAAACGAAACTTTCGCGCCGCCATCAGCGCGATGGTCTCGTTTGTTGTTTTCTTATTCCTACCCGCGGTCGAACTAGGAATGCAGCGCACTTGGGAATACGCCAGGGCCTCACTCGGAGGACTCGCGAAACTCGTCGGGCTTAGTACGACTACACAAGGTCCCGATATTTTCGAGATCACTTGGGATCGCTCCGTCTCGCTTACTTCGACTTTTTTCCGCGCCACCCACGCGCTTCACCTTCCGCCTTCCTTCGCCGCCGTCGCCGTAGTGCTGCTTTTTTGCGTTACCGTCGCCCTCGTCTTTCGTCTCTCCCGCACCGGTGAGCGCGCTGTCTATGTTACCGATTGGATGGCGCTCCTCATCCTCGCGCTGGTTTTCAGTCCACAAACCACCCAGCGGCACATGGTCGTCCTCGTCCTCGCCTACGTCGTCGCGCTCACCATGATTTTTTCCGCCAGCGCGCGCGGGCAACGCCGTGCGCTCATCTTCGCGCTCGTGTTGTTGATCGCCGGCTTGACGCTGCCGCCTTCCATTCGCAGCACGCAGGCCGCGCTCGGACAATGGCGCATCATCGGCGGCACCAGTTGGTGCGCGCTCATCTTCCTCTTCGTCGTCTTGCGCACGCAGTGGCCGAGCGCGCTGCCTAAAACAAAACAGCCGGACTCGCTCGAGCCCGGCTGTTAAGATTTTTCCGCGGCGGAGCAAAAGGCCGCCGCGCTCAGTGAGCGATTACGGCATCAACACGGAGTCGATCACGTGGATCACGCCGTTCGATTGCATCACGTCCGCGATCGTCACCGTCGCCTTACCACCCTTGTGGTCGACGAGGACAATGCTATCGCCGTCCATCTCCGCGGTGAGCTTCTCGCCATTCACCGTCTTCAAGGTCGCTTTGCCATTGCCCGCTTTGATCGCTGCCGCTAATTTCTCGGCCGTCATATCACCCGCCACCACGTGGTAGGTCAGGATCGCCGTGAGCTTCTTCTTGTTCTCCGGCTTCAAGAGCGTGTCGACCGTGCCTTCCGGGAGCTTGTCGAAAGCTTCGTTCGTCGGCGCGAACACGGTGAACGGTCCTTTGCCCTCGAGCGTCGGCACCAGGCCGGCTGCCTTCACCGCTGCCACCAGCGTGGTGTGATCTTTCGATTTGCTCGCGTTCTCGACAATGTTCTTGTTCGCGGACATCGGCGCGCCACCCACCATCGGGTTTTCAGCAGCGAAGAGAGACGCGGTCACGCCACAAACGGCGGCCATTAATATGATTTTCTTTTTCATGTGTAGTTCAACAACTCCGGATTGCGGCGCTCGTATCGATCGATCGAGTTGGTTCTTTGCCGCGCGGAGTCGTCACCTTAGTCCGCTCACGCGCTGTATCCGGACGCATTAGCGCTAATTTGAAACAAATTAAAAATGAAGTTATTTGCATTCGCGAAGCTCTGGAGTGGGAAGGGCGAGTTGTCGTTAGCCGACGTGATCTACTCGCTCGAAGCAAAACAGCCGGGCTCCCTTCGGAACCCGGCTGCTGTGAATTGTTAAGTTGGAGTTGGGCTCTTAGTAGTCCATGCCGCCCATGCCGCCCATGCCGCCCGGAGGCATCGCCGGACCTTTATCCTTTTCAGGAAGTTCGGTCACGATGGCTTCGGTGGTGAGCAGGAGGCCGGAGATCGACGCGGCGTTCTGCAACGCGCTGCGAGTCACTTTGGTCGGATCGACGATGCCGGCTTTCACCAGATCGATGTATTCGCCGGTGGCGACGTTGTAACCTTCGTTGCCTTTGCGCGCTTTCACTTCCTGCACGATGAGCGCACCTTCCGCACCCGCGTTATTCGCGAGCGTCCGGAGCGGCTCTTCAATGGCGCGACGAATGATGGCCACGCCAACTTTCTCGTCACCTTCGATGTGCTTGAGCGAATCGAGCGCTTTCTGCGCGCGAATCAAAGCGACACCGCCGCCCGGGACGATGCCTTCTTCAACCGCCGCCCGAGTCGCATGCAACGCGTCCTCGACGCGCGCCTTCTTCTCTTTCATCTCGGTTTCGGTCGCAGCACCGACATTGATCACGGCTACGCCGCCCGCGAGTTTCGCGAGGCGTTCCTGTAGCTTCTCGCGATCATAGTCGCTGGTCGTTTCCTCGATCTGACGACGAATCTGCGAGACGCGTCCTTGAATTTCAGACTTTTTGCCTTCGCCTTCGACAATGGTGGTGTTCTCTTTGTCGATGGTGACGCGCTTGGTGCGGCCGAGTTCTTCGAGCTTAATGTTTTCCAACTTAAGACCGAGGTCTTCGGTGATGCACTGCCCGCCGGTAAGCACCGCGATGTCTTCCATCATCGCCTTGCGACGATCGCCGAAGCCCGGAGCTTTCACCGCCGCCACCTGCAAGGTGCCGCGGAGTTTGTTCACGACCAAGGTCGCGAGCGCTTCGCCTTCCACGTCTTCCGCGATGATCAGGAGCGGGCGACCAGCTTTGGCCACTTTCTCCAGCAATGGCAGCATATCCTTCAAGCTCGAGATTTTTTTCTCGTGAATGAGGATGTAAGGATTCTCCAGCACCGCTTCCATCGCTTCCGGATTGGTCACGAAGTAGGGGGAAAGATAACCTTTATCGAACTGCATGCCCTCAACGACGTCGAGGCTGGTTTCGATCGACTTGGCTTCCTCTACCGTGATGGTGCCGTCCTTGCCGACTTTGTCCATCGCGTCGGCTATGATCTCGCCGATCGTCTTGTCCCAGTTCGCCGACACGGTCGCAACCTGTGCGATCTCGGTGCGGTCACTGACCTTCTTCGAGATTTTCTTGAGCTCTTCCGTGATCGCTTCCACGGCTTTCATGATGCCGCGCTGGAGCGAAGTAGGATTCGCGCCGGCGGTCACGTTGCGTAGGCCTTCACGATAAATCGCTTCGGCCAAAACCGTCGCGGTCGTGGTGCCGTCACCAGCAATGTCGGATGTCTTCGAAGCGACTTCGCGCACGAGCTGAGCGCCCATATTCTCATACGGATCTTCGAGCTCGATCTCTTTCGCCACGGTCACACCGTCTTTGGTGATGGTCGGACTACCGAATTTTTTATCGAGAATCACATTGCGTCCGCTCGGCCCGAGAGTGGCTTTGACCGCACGCGCGAGTTTCTCTACGCCGCGCAACAATGCATGCCGCGCGTTTTCATCGAATTGTAGTTGTTTAGCTGCCATAAGTCTTAGTTCTTAGTCTGTTCGTTGAGAGTTGAAATTAACCAATAATGCCGAGGATATCGTCCTCGCGCATGATCAAGTAGGACTCACCGTCCACTTTGATTTCGGTGCCGCCATATTTCGAGATCAGCACGGTATCGTTCTTTTTCACCGTGAAATCGACCTTTTTGCCGTTGTCATCGATTTTACCGGTGCCGAGCGCGACAACTTTGCCTTCCTGCGGCTTTTCCTTCGCGCTATCCGGGATAATGATCCCGCCTTTTTTGGTTTCCTTCTCTTCGAGCGGCTGCACCAGCACGCGGTCTCCGAGCGGTCTTACATTAATTGCCATGTGTTTTAGTTACTCCTTCTTGTCTTGTTGGTTAATGCCGGGGGTTCGAGAACTCGGACGCCGGCAAATTGTCATTGAAATCTGATCGCTATTTCTTGTCTTCGTTGACAACCTCGAACTCCGCGTCGACGACGTCGCCGTGATCCTTGCGCGAGCCACTTTCTTGCGGGTCCGCTTGTGGCCGGCCACCGGCCGGATTTCCCGTGCCAGCGTTAGCCGGCCCGCTCTGCGCGGAGGCTTGCTTGTAAAGATCGGCGCTGATTTCCTGGAACTTGTTCTGCAAGTCGTCGTAGGTGCGCTTCATCGCGTCGGTGTCGTTCTTGCTGATCGCGTCGCGGACGGCGGCGATGGCATCTTCCACCGACTTCTTTTTGTCGCCCGAAATCTTGTCGCCTAGATCCTTCAACTGCTTCTCGCATTGATACGCGAGATTATCAGCGTTGTTCTTGATTTCGATCGACTCCTTCGCCTTCTTGTCTTCTTCGGCGTGCAGTTCGGCTTCCTTCTGCATCTTCTCGACTTCCTCTTTCGAAAGGCCGGAGCTGCCGGTGATGGAAATCTTCTGCTCCTTGCCGGTGCCAAGATCCTTCGCCGAGACATGTAGAATACCGTTGGCGTCGATGTCGAAAGTCACTTCAATCTGCGGCGTACCGCGCGGGGCCGGCGGAATACCATCGAGGTGGAAGGTGCCGAGATTTTTGTTGTCGCGCGAGAGCGGGCGCTCGCCTTGCAGCACTTTGATCTCCACGCCCGGCTGGTTGTCGCTGTAGGTCGAAAATATCTGCGACTTACGGGTCGGAATTGTCGTATTGCGCGGGATCATCGGCGTCGCCACGCCGCCAGCGGTTTCAATAGCCAAAGTAAGCGGAGTGACATCGAGGAGCAGCACGTCTTTAACGTCGCCCTTCAACACTCCGCCCTGAATCGCGGCACCGATGGCCACGACTTCATCCGGATTCACACCTTTGTGCGGTTCCTTACCGATGAGATTACGTGCCGTCTCGATCACCTTCGGCATGCGCGTCATACCGCCCACGAGGACGAGCTCGTTAATGTCCTTTTCCGCGAGCTTGGCGTCGGACAAGCAATCCTTCACCGGCTTGATCGTGCGCTCGAAGAGCGGGTCGGTTAATTGTTCCAGCTTGGAGCGGGTGAGCTTCTTCTGGATGTGCTTCGGCCCACTCGCGTCCGCCGTGATGAACGGCAGGTTGATTTCGTATTCCTGCGAACTAGACAGCGCGATCTTCGCTTTCTCGGATTCCTCCTTGATGCGTTGAATGGCGTCCGGCTGCTTCGAGAGATCGATGCCGCTCTCTTTCTTAAATTCAGACACGATCCAATCCATGATCATGTTATCCCAATCATCGCCGCCCAAGTGCGTATCGCCGTTGGTCGCTTTCACTTCGAAAACGCCATCGCCGATTTCGAGCACCGAGATGTCGAAGGTGCCGCCGCCTAGATCGTAAACGGCAATCTTCTCGTCCTTCTTCTTGTCGAGCCCGTAGGCCAACGACGCCGCCGTCGGCTCATTGATGATGCGCAGCACCTCGAGGCCAGCGATTTTGCCGGCGTCCTTGGTCGCGTTGCGCTGAGAGTCGTTGAAGTAGGCGGGCACGGTGATGACCGCCTGAGTGATTTTTTCGCCGAGCTTCGCTTCCGCGTCACTCTTCAATTTCGCGAGAATCATCGCCGAAATTTCCGGTGGGCTGAACGTCTTGCGTTCGCCGTTCACATCCACCTGCACATGCGCGTCGCCGTTGGCAGCCTTCACGATCTTGTAAGGCACGCGATGTTCCTCTTCGCGAATCTCATCATACTTGCGGCCCATGAACCGCTTGATGGAGAAAACCGTGTTCGCCGGGTTCGTGATCGCCTGGCGTTTCGCGGCTTGGCCGACGAGACGTTCGCCGTTTTTCGAGAAGGCGACCACCGACGGCGTCGTGCGCGCGCCTTCGCTATTTTCCAAAACTACCGGGTCGCCGCCCTCCATCACCGACATGCAGGAATTCGTCGTGCCCAAATCGATACCTAGAACTTTAGCCATAAAAATAAAATAACCTCCTGATCGCACCTGCGATCTCCACGTTCTTCAGCAAGCGTTGTTCCGGTCGCGCATCGTGTATATATGTCGTTTATTGTAAGAGACTTACAAGAATTATTGCCAATCAATCGCGCTCTTAATCGGGACGCATTGTCCCGTTGCCATGGCGGAGTCGATCCGCCTTGTCACACTCTACTGGAATTTGCGAAGTCCCGGGTTGGCCACAATCTCCATCCGCGTTTGGGAGCGGCCGCGACGCGCAGGACATCCCTGCGTAATCCGTCGTTAGCGGTATATCTCTTGCTTAATTGCTGATGATGCAGCCAGCGAGCGCCACCGTTTCCGCACCCTCCACCGATATCGTATTTTCCTGTCAGCATTGCGCGAGTTCGTTGGTGGTGGATGGCGCTGCGGCCGGAATGACGGTGACGTGTCAACGTTGCTCGCAGCCGACAGCGGTGCCAGCTGCAAAAACAGCGCCGGCGACAGTTTCGGAAGACGTGCAGCGGAAATTGAAAGAGAACGAATCGCAACGCACCGAAGTCACCGGCTACATCAATCAGCTCGCCATTCAATTGCATCGCTGGAAGCTGCGCCTGCAGACGTTGAACGAACGCAAAACAGAGCTGGAAGCCGAGCTCAGTCGTTAGCCGACGCGATCTGGGGACCTGCCGGCACGCGCGGGAATTTCCTTCGCGCAAACGGTGCGCGTTCATATCGTCACGCCATGCGCGCGTATCACGATCTCCTCCGTCTCGTGCTCGATCATGGCCAGGCGCGCGACGATCGCACCGGAGTCGGCACGCTCTCCGTTTTCGGCGCGCAGGCGCGTTTCGGTTTACGCGAGCGCTTCCCGCTGCTGACGACTAAAAAGCTGCATCTCAAATCGATCATCCACGAGCTGCTCTGGTTTTTGCGCGGCGAAACGAATGTGCATTCTCTCAACCAGCACGGCATCAGCATTTGGGACGAATGGGCGGACGCCAACGGCGATCTCGGTCGCGTCTACGGCGCGCAGTGGCGCGATTGGCGCGGCCCGCGCGGAGAACACGTCGATCAAATCGCCAACGTCATTGCACAGATAAAATCGAATCCGTCATCGCGTCGTCTGATCGTCAACGCCTGGAACGCCGCCGAAATTGACGCCATGGCGTTGCCGCCGTGCCATGTGCTGTTTCAGTTTTACGTGAACGACGGCGAACTCAGTTGCCAGCTTTACCAGCGCAGCGCCGATTTGTTTTTAGGCGTCCCGTTCAACCTCGCGAGCTACGCCTTGCTTACCATGATGATCGCGCAGGTTTGCGAATTGCGCCCGGGCGATTTCGTCCACACCTTCGGCGATTTGCACCTCTACCAGAACCATTTGGAGCAGGCGCGCGAACAACTCTCTCGCGCATGCCGTCCGCTGCCGCGCATGCAGTTGAATCCGAAAGTGAAACGCCTCGAGGATTTCCGCTTCGAAGATTTCACCCTGCTCGATTACGATCCGCATCCATCGATCAAAGCGCCGATCGCGGTTTGAAAATTTGCGGCTACTCGGCGTTAGCCAACCCGATCTGCCGCCCTTATTTCGCCTTCGGTTCTTCCGCGCTCCACAACTTTGAGCGCAGTGGCCTCGAAAAAGAACGCCCGCCCACGGCCGCATCTTTGTAATTTTTCAGCAGCAACTGGCATTGCGCGACGCCGAAAATCGCGTCGTTTATGTGCGCGCCGGACGGGAATTTCGTCCGGTAATTTTCGAAAGCGGTCTGCGCTTTTTGATAATCCTCCAGGTTGAAATACGCGGAGCCGACGGTGAAAAAGATCGGCACGAGTTGCGGCGTGAGATCGGCTTTGAGCGTGAGCGATTCGAGATCGGCGGCGGCTTTTTCGTAGGCGCCGGTCTGGAATTCCGCCATGCCTTGTGCGTAGAGCTGCGCGAGATTCGCTCCGGCGTCAGACGACCCGTTCTGCTGCGCGAACGCCGTTAGAACGACACCGAAAAAGATGACGGCCGAGCAAGAGAGCGCGGGCGCCGGCGGTGAGCATGCGCGATTTTACCAATGACGAAGCTGGCTGAGAAGCGCAGCCTTAAGCACGCTAGCGTCGTGCGGTTTTCGGGCCGCGGGTGAGCGCGATGAGATCGGACATGATGTTGATCGTCTCCTCGCGCTCCGGATCGATACGGGCTCCTTGGTCTCGTCGTCCGTGTCCGGCGCCAGCACATCGTCGCCATCGGCATCATCGACGGCTTCCGGCGCCGCTTTAGCCGACCCGTTCTTCTTGGTGGCGGCGATTTTGCCCGGGAACATGATCAACTGCAGGTCGGGCTTGTCGACGGTGTCGAGCGTGAGGCGGTAGACGCGGGGCTCAACCTCGTTGCGCGCCAGACGTTCCTTCGAACGCAATTCTTTGCGCACCTTGGCGTCGGCCAGTTCCTTTTTCCGCGCGGCTTCGTTCAGCGAAATTTTATTGTCGTCGATCTTCTTGCGCAGGCGACTCATGTCCTCCTCCACGTAATGGAACTCGGGATCGTTTTGCACACGCGCGGTCGAGCGGTGGCGCAATTCGTCGAGATAAAGCGAGACCGGCTCGGACCATTTCGTGTATCTCGCTTTCGGCACTTCGTCGTAAGGCAGGCAGTTTTTCAGCGCGCCTTCGCCGTACTCCGGCAGATCGGTCAGCGTTGGCAGCACAATATCAGAAGCGACCCCGTGCAACTGCGTCGAGCCGCCAGCGATGCGATAGAATTTCTGAATGGTCAGCTTGAGCGCGCCATCTTCGCGCGACCGGCTGCCGAGCAGCGAAGTGAAGCGGCCGATTTCGAGAATGGTCTGCACGGTGCCTTTGCCGAAGGTATTTTTGTCGCCGACGATGACGGCGCGTCCGTAGTCTTGCAGTGCCGCCGCAAAAATTTCGCTAGCCGACGCGCTCTGGCGGCTGGTGAGCACAATCATCGGACCACCGTACATAAGACCTGGATCGGGATCGGGCGAGACGACGATGCGGCCATCCGAGCCTTTGGTCTGCACGATCGGTCCTGATTTAATAAAGAGACCGGTCAGCGAAATGACTTCCTCGAGCGAACCGCCGCCATTCCGGCGCAGGTCAACGACGAGACCGGCGATATTTTCCTTCTTCAACCGCTTCAACAAAACTGCCACGTCCTTGGTGGTGCTCTTCTGCCGGCGATCCATGTCGGCATAAAACGACGGCAGCGTGATCCAGCCGATCTTCACGTCGTGGCCGCTCGCATCTTTTTTCAAAATGATGTCGGCGCGCGCTTCCTGATCTTTCAATTTAATTTCGTCGCGCACGAGATCGACGCTCTTGCGTTGCGACGGATCGGCGGCATCCGCCGGGATCACGAGCAAGCGCACCTTGGATCCTTTCTTCCCGCGAATCATCTCGACCACTTTGTCGAGCCGCATATCGCGCACGTCGACCAGATCGCCCGAACCCTGGGCGACGGCGGAAATGCGATCGCCGACATGCAAACGTCCATCCGTTTGCGCCGGGCCGCCGACGACGAGGCTCTCGATTTTTGCGTAGCCGTCTTCGCTGCGCAGCATCGCGCCGATGCCGACGAGGGAGAGGCCCATGTTGATGCTGAAATTCTCGAGGTCTTTCTGGCCGAGATATTCGGAGTGCGGATCGTAGGCCTGCGCGACGGCATCGAGGAAATACTTCGCCTGCTCATCGCGATCTTCCTCGTGCACGTTGCGCGACAAGCGATCGTAGCGGCGTTCGATCAGCTTCGGTCCCGGCTCGATCGGATGTTCGCTCAGGTGTTCCTGCAGCAGCTCATTCGTGATGCGTCCCTGCCAGAGCGCGTCCGCGTCGGCCATGTCTTTCGGCCAGCCGGATTTCTGTCGACTGAGATCAATGGCGCCGTCACTGGTGAAATCCGGCGGCTGTTTGAGCAGCTCTTTCACTTTGGCGACGCGCTCGTCCACCCGTTGCTGGTAGAGATCGTAGATCGCGTAGGCTGGCTTCAGGTTTCCCAGCAAAATGTCGTCGTCCAGCGATGCACCATATTTCTGCGTCAACATGTCGACGTCCTGCTGCGTGAAAAAGAGGTGGCTGAAATCGAGGATCTCGAGATACGTGCGCAATATTTTGCCCGACATCTCATCGTCGAGGGGATGATGGGTGTAATGCCCTTCCTCCAATAAGCGACCGACCGAGATGGTGACCTGCTCAAGTCCCGATTTGGCGTAAGTGGTGGCCGTGGCGAACGCGGCCAAAAAAATAGCCGCGATAGCGGCAGAACGACGGAAACGTAGTTTCATTCCCTGAAAAAGAGGTTTGGCATAGTCGCAGATGTCCCTCGAAACGCAACTACGTCCCTTGAAATCCTCCGCTAAGCAGGGGATAAGACAACGCGGTCGCCGAAAGATTCAAAGTAAGGCGCATCTTTTTCACGGCCGGATCATGCAATACCGGGAATTTTGCGGCGGCGGCGTCGAGACAAATTGTTTTCTGCTCGACGCGCCGGGTGGCTCGATCTTGTTCGACGCTCCGGACGGCAGTTGCGCCTGGCTCGAGCAAATCAACATCGCCCCGAAGCTGTTGCTGCTGACGCATGGACATTTCGATCACGTGCCCGATGTGGCGAAAATCAAAAGGCGTTTCGGCTGCGAGATCGGTTGCCATGCGGAGACGGTGCCGATGATTACCGACCCCGCATTCTTTCGCTCGTTCGGATTCGGCCTGGAAATTGAAAGCTGCGCGCCGGATTTTTTGATCGTGGAATCGCCGGGGCGTGAATTTCTCGGCGAGACGTTCCAGGTGCTAGAAGTGCCCGGCCATTGCCCGGGCAGTCTTTGTTTTCTTTCTAGATCGCGTCGGCTGTTGATCGGTGGCGATGTGCTTTTCTCCGGCGGCGTGGGGCGGTGGGATCTTCCCGGTGGCGACGGCAAACTGCTCTTCGACGGTATTCGCGAAAAAATTTATCCGCTCGGCGACGAGACTACGGTACTCTCCGGCCACGGCCCGGCCACGACGATCGGTCACGAACGCACCAGTAATCCCTTCGTGCGCTAGTTTTTCAGCGTCAGCGCCAGAAAACACAGGATGACTACGTCCTGCACCATGTGGATGCCGAACGCCCACACCACGCCGCGCGTTTCCACCATGCTCTTGCCCCAAATCCATCCGGCGATCGACGCCATCCCGACCCCGATCCATCCCGACGGCTGCCCGAAGAAGTGCCCGATGCCGAAAAAGATGGCCGTTAACCAGACAGCTTCCCGCGCCGGCAATGCGCCGCGCAAATGCGCCAAAGGGACGCAACGGAATTGGAATTCCTCATTCGCGGCGTTGAGCACTGACGTCGCCAGAATCCACGGCAGAAAAATCCAGAGCGAACTCATTTTCGCAAAATCCGGATGTAGCGAAAAATAGAGGAACATCGGCAGCGCGACACCGAAGACGACGAGCATGAGCGGGCCGAGCATGATCCACGACATCGGTCGCCGCAGCCAGAGGGGCGGCTCCGGTTGTGCCAGAGCGGTGAGATCACCCACCGAAAGGAAGAGATCCTGCCGCGTGAGGCGGCGCCCGATGAACGTGGTCAAGACCAACAGGCCGCCAATGGTATTGAGCGCCCGGGCGGCGAAAACCTGACCGCCCCAGCTTAAACTCGTCACGAAATGATGAATCGGGTCCGAGTTTTCCGCGATACGCGCCAGCGTGTACCAGCCAAGGCGCAGGATGGCGAGCGTAAGCAGGAATCCCGTGAGCGACCGCAGGCGTGGCGACCGGTCCGCGATCACGGCGAGGACGACGATAATCAGGATCTGGAGGAGGCTGGCCGCAGTGGTGGATTGCCAGCCTCCGAGAGAAACAAGGATGTTGGGCAACTGGCTGGCGACAAGCATTGCGCCCCAGGCATAAGCACGCCGCCACGGATCGACGGCACCCACGACAAAGGGCGCGCCGCGATCGAGAAATGCCACCGGGCCAGCTTGAAAATTCAAAGGCTCGTCAATGGCTAGGGACATCGGAAGGAAGAGTAGCAAGCCGCGCACCCAACCTGTCCAGGCCGGGAATTTCCTCGATCACTTCACGCAGCGAGCGCAGCGCCGCCGGCACGTAATCGAGGAAATGCGGGTGGTCCGTGACGAGGCCCAGATAACCATACGCCCCTAGCGCCTGCATGAGGCGCTGTAGCGCGCACCAGTGGAATCGTTTCCGGAAATCGGGGCCGCAGTCGGACATCTCTATATAATAATGGAGCAGCTCCTCGCGCTCGGACGGCGAGATGCTGACGTACGGGTCGTAGAGCAGCGACGCGACATCATAGGCGCGCAGACCGGGCCGCATGCCTTGGAAATCGATCAGATACGCGCCGCCATTACGCATAATCACGTTTTGCGATTGAAAATCGCGATGCACCAGCACGCGCGGACGCGCGCCGAGCTCGTCGGCAATTTTCCCCAGCACCGGCAACGTTCCTAACTCGCGCCACTCCGCTTCGGGCACGTGGAAAATGCGACCGAGACAATTCTCCAGAAAATAGCTCTGCTCCCAGTGGTAGAGCGCGCTGGTAAATTCTGGCGGCATCTCCCCGCGCAACGCGGCCCAGGTCGCTTCCGGCAGAGCGTGCAGCCTGGCGATTTCCTGCAACGCCGATTCGTAAAACGCGCGGCGCACCATCCACGGCTCCTCGCGCGCGCTCCAGAGATCGGCCTCGCCCAAATCCTCGATCCAGATCAAACCCTCTCCGGCATCGTGATAATAAATTTTCGGCGCGGCGATGCGATGCGATGCGAGAAATTCCGCGATGTGGACATAATGCCGATTTTCGTCGCGCGAGAGATCATACTTTATCAAAATCAGCGACTCTTGCGGCGAACAGCGCACGCGATAAAAGCGCCGGCCCGAGCCGCCTTTTTCGATCGGCGTGATCTGGATTTCGCCCGCGCCAAACGACGGCAGACGCAGGCGCGTCTGCTGCAGCAGCGTGTCCATCTTCACTTCAAATGATCGCATCGTGGTGGCTACCGGCCGCAGTCTGATGGGAGCGGACAATACAACCTGTCAGTTCCGCGCGGGAAGCAATTTGTGCGTGCGGCCAGACGATGGTGTCGCGCAGGCGCGCGCCGGCTGCAATGGTCGCATCGCGCCCGATCACTGACCCGCCTTCGATGAGCGCGCTGTCTATGATCCGTGCGTCGGGATGCACGGGAATTCGCCAGTCGGGATCGTCGACCGGGAAACTCGGAAACTTGAGCGAGGGCAGACAACGGTGGAGCTCGCGATATGCTTCGATCGTCCCGACGTCCCACCAATTTCCATCGTCGATCACGACGCCGCCGATGCGTTCGCCACGTTTGATCGCTTCGAGAAAATGCGGGATGACCGAGCGTTTCACGCCGGGCGCGAGCTGGCGCACGAACGCAACCGACACGATGTAAACGCCGGTAAACGTAAAGTCCGTCGGTTTTCCAGTGCCGAGTTGATCGCGAATATCGACGACGGAGCGGGTCGCCTGATCAAACGCGATATGCCGCGGACCATCCGCACGGCGCAGTGCGAGCGTGACCAGATTGGCGTCGCGTTCATGCGCGGCGAGCAGCGGCGCGAGCGGCAGATCGCACAGGATGTCGGCGTTATAGACCAGCAGCGGTTCGTCGCGCAACGACGCTGCGATGTTCGCGATGCCGCCCGCGGTCTCGAGCAAAACCGGTTCGTGATGAAATTGCAGGCGATGGCGGCGGTAGTGCGATGACGGAAATGCTTCCGCGAATTTCTCCGGGCGATGATGCGTGTTGACGTGAAAATTTTCGACGCCGGCCGCGAGCAAATGATCGAGCGCGAAGGTGATCAGCGGCTTTTGGAAAATCGGCACCAGCGGTTTCGGCAACTCATCCGTGAGCGGCCGCAAACGCGTGCCAAGCCCGGCGCCGAGCACGAAAGCTTGTGTGATCACCGCGCGTGAGCGTGTCGGCTAACGCTCAACCTTTGAGGTAAAGGCGGCGCGCGCCGAAATCGATGATGCAATGCTGGCGCTGGAAAAATTCGCTGCCGAGCAGACCAGCGACGGGCCGCGATCCGCCGAGGAGTTCGCCGTGAATGAGCCCGTTGAGATCGATGACGCCTACGTTGTGGCCGGTGATGAAAACGGCGCCGACGGAAAGCTTCTGGATGCGCGCGACCTTCACGCCGCGCTGCCTCATGTTCACCGCCGCGGACGAGTATTGCGTGTCGCGCATCGGAATTTTCATGCGGCGAACGAACGAGCGATGCAACAGCGTGGTGAACGCGCCGGTGTCGATCATGAGCTGCGCGGGTGTGCCGTTGATAACGCCATCGACGTAAAGGTTGTAGCCGTCGCTGACGTGAATCGGCACGCTTTGGAAGCCGGTGTAATCAACCCCGGGCGCGGTGCCACGGCCGTTCGGTTCCAAATTCAAAATGAGCAACTGCCGCCGGCAATCGATGATCGCGCGCGTCGGGAAAAGAACGTCGGCGCCGAGGATGCCGTCGAGGCGCGGTCCGCTCCCGCTGTTGAGATCGAGCGCGACCATCGGTTCGTCGACGAGATTGAGCGCGCCGAGCCGGAGGGTTTTGACAATGCCGACGGAACTGAAGGCGCCGTTGATCATCAGGCGCGGCGGCAGTTTCGAAGTGCCGGGGATCGGCTTCAGGCCAAAATAAGCGCGGCGATCGGAAGCGATGGCGGAGACGGGCGCGCCGGTATCGACGCCGAGCAGCGCCGGCTTGCCGTTGATGTAGGCGCGCACCAGCAGATGATTTTGCGACGAGCGCGTGAGCGGGAGCGCTTCAAATTGCGGCGCTAATTTCGAGGCGCGTGCGGCCGTCTGCGCATGTCGGCTGCGCGTCGAAGTTGCGCCCGCCGCATTTGAGATCGCGCTGGCTAAAACCAGGGCGGCGGCGAAAGAGCGGAGCAGGCGACTCGACATGCCGACGAGGATAGCACAACCGCGCGCGGCAGGAACACAAACTCACCGAGGTGGACGCTGGCGCATCGATTCGATACAAACAGAACTCTTCCTATGAACACGTCGTCTGATGACAAATTAGTCCGCGGCCTCGGCCTGCTCGATTCCACCATGCTCGTCGCCGGTTCCATGATCGGCTCGGGCGTTTTCATCGTGTCGGCTGACATCGCGCGCCAGGTCGGTTCCGCCGGCTGGCTGCTCGTGGTGTGGGGCGTGACCGGCGTGCTGACGATGATCGCGGCGCTCACCTACGGCGAACTCGCAGCCATGATGCCGAAGGCCGGCGGCCAGTACGTGTACCTGCGCGAAGCCTACGGGCCGCTCTGGGGTTTTCTCTACGGCTGGACGCTTTTTCTCGTCATTCAAACGGGGACAATCGCGGCCGTCGCCGTCGCCTTCTCGCGCTTCCTCGGCGTGCTCGCGCCGGGCATCTCGGCGACGAACTGGATCGTGTCGCCTGTGATCCTATCGCGCAACTACGCGCTCAGTTTATCGACGCAGCAAATCGTCGCCGTCGGCATCATCGTGGTGCTTACGTTTGTAAACACGCGCGGTCTGCCTCTCGGCAAGTGGATCCAAAATGTGTTCACCTCCGCCAAAACGTTGTCACTGCTCGCGTTGATCGTGCTGGGTATTTTTATCGGCCGCAACGCTGGCGCGGTGGCGGCGAATTTCTCGCACTTCTGGGCGATCGGTGCCGTGAAGCCGATCAAATCTGATCTCGCTACCATCGCAACGATGACGGCGAAGAACGGCGCCATCGGCATGATCATCGCCATCGGCGTCGCGCAAGTCGGTTCGCTCTTTTCCGCGGACGCGTGGAACAACGTGACGTTTACCGCCGGCGAAGTGCGCGATCCAAAACGCAATCTGCCGCTCTCGCTTGCGATGGGCACCGCGCTCGTCATCACGCTCTATCTGCTCGCAAACGTCGCCTACCTTTGCGTGCTGCCGCTCGTGCAAATTCAGAACGCGCCGGATGATCGCGTCGGCACCGCGGCCATGGCCGCAATCTTCGGCGGCGCGGGCGCGGGCATCATGGCGGTCGCGATCATGGTCTCGACCTTCGGTTGTTGCAACGGCCTCATTCTCGCCGGCGCGCGCGTCTATTACGCGATGGCGCAGGATCGCCTGTTTTTTAAATCAACGGGCCGGCTAAATGCGAAACACGTGCCGGCGATGGCGCTGGTGTTGCAGGGAATCTGGACCGCGCTGCTCGTTTTGCCCCGCACACGCTTGCGCGATCCGATCACCGACGCGCCGGTGGTGAACGCGCAAGGTATCGAGCAATACGGCAATCTCTACGGCGCGCTGCTCGATTACGTCGTCTTCGCCGTTTTGATTTTCTACATTCTGACGATCGCGGGCGTTTTCGTGCTGCGCCGTAAACAGCCGGAGGCGGAGCGCCCGTATCGTGCGTTTGGCTACCCGATCCTGCCGCTCATTTATTTATTGGGAGCGACCACCATCCTGATCGTGCTGGCTGTGTATCGGACGCAGACATCGTGGCCCGGCATTCTGATTGTGCTCGCAGGCGTGCCTGTCTATTTCCTGTGGGGCCGGTCGCGCCCGGCGCGCTGATTTTACAAATCGAAACGAAAACACCATTCCATTATGTCTTCATTATTTGCGGTTAAACCCGTCGACACGCTCATTGCTGAATCCAAGGAGGTCGGCGAACACACGCTCAAGCGCACACTCGGGCCGCTCAATCTCATCGCGCTCGGCATCGGTGCCATCATCGGCGCCGGTTTGTTCGTGCGCACGGCGGCGGCGATCGCGGACCGGTCGGGTCCGTCGGTAGTACTGGCATTTGTCGTCGCCGGTCTCGGCTGCACTTTCGCCGGTCTCTGCTACGCGGAATTCGCCTCGATGATTCCGGTCGCAGGCAGCGCTTACACTTATTCCTATGCGACGATGGGTGAGCTGGTGGCGTGGATCATCGGCTGGGATTTGATTTTGGAATACGCGGTCGCGGCGGCGACGGTTGCGATCGCGTGGAGTGAGTACGCGAACCTGGTGCTGGAGTGGTTCGGCTGGCGCATTCCGTACCAATGGTCGCACTCGCCCTTCGAGCACATGGCAGGCGGCGCCACGCACGGAATCATGAATGTGCCGGCGATAGTGATTCTCTTCCTGCTTACTGCGCTGCTCATTCGCGGCACGAAAGAATCCGCGTTCGTGAACGGCATCATCGTGATTTTGAAAGTCGCGATCGTGCTGCTTTTCATCGGCATCGGCTGGCACTTCATCAATCCCGCGAATCACACGCCGTTCATTCCGGCGCCGACGCTGTACACCACGCCGCAGGGAATCACGCATCACTACGGCGGTATTTTGGGAATTCTCGGCGCCGCGGGCGTTGTCTTTTTCGCCTACATTGGTTTCGACGCGGTCTCGACCGCGGCGCAGGAAGCACGCAATCCGAAACGCGATATGCCGATCGGCATTCTCGGTTCGCTCGCGCTTTGCACCGTGCTCTACGTCTTGTTTTCCTACGTGCTCAGCGGCGTAGCGACCGTGCAGGATTTCCGCAGTGCGGGCCGCGAAGCGTCGGTAGCCTTCGCGATCACGAAATACATGACGGGTTACGAATGGCTCTCGCGCTCGGTGACGATTGCGATTCTCGCCGGATTCTCCTCGGTCATCCTGGTGATGTTGCTCGGCCAATCGCGCGTTTTTTACTCGATGAGCCACGACGGTCTCGTGCCGCGTGCATTCTCGGCCGTGCATCCCCGCTATCGCACGCCCTACAAATCGAACATCCTTTTCCTCATCTTCACGGGCGCGATCGCGGCCTTCGTGCCGGCGGATGTGACGGGCGAGATGACGAGCATCGGCACGCTGTTCGCATTCATGCTGGTATGCGCAGGCGTTTGGATCATGCGTTCGCGCCGGCCTGATCTCGAACGTGGTTTCCGCGTGCCGTTTCTGCCAGTTACGGCAACGCTCGGCATCATTGTTTGCGGCGCGATGATTTTTGGGCTCGGCTGGACCAACTGGATGCGGCTCATCGTGTGGCTAGCCATCGGCCTCGTCTTTTATTTTTCCTACGGCCGCAGCCATAGTCTCCTCGGAAATCCACCGCGTAAGTGAGTGAGCGACCGGCGCGGCGGCTAGCTCTGGCTGCTGCCGCCCGGTCCGCCAATTCCACCGTGCGAGCTAAACCCACCGAAGGTTTCGATCTCTCGCTGCGGTAACGGGGCCGCGGTGCGGAGTTGTTCGCGCTTCCTGGCGTGTTCGGCGCGTTCGGCGGGCGACATGTTCATCTCCGCGAAGTTGGCGCGATCAGCGGCGGAAACATTTTCCTCGTCCGCGGCTTGCTCTTGAAAATCCGCCAGCTTCTCCGCCAACCCTTCGCGCGACGTCCCGCGAAACATGCTCAGCATCCGCTCGAACGTGAGGTGAAATGGAACCGTCGCGACGTCGATCGTGTCGGTTGACGACGCTTCGCCGGCCAGCTCCGCTTCGTTACTCACTGCCACGCGATGCCATTTTTCCGCGGGCGCGAAGTAGCCGATTTCGACAGAATACTTCTCGCCCGGCTGCAAATTTGGCACCGCGCAAGTTCCCTGCATCGGCTCGACTGCCACGCTGATCGTCCGCCCGCTGTCGAGCGACTTCACCCGCAAATGCGCGCGGCGATCTTCCGGCTGCTCGTCGGCGAATAGCGACGCCCAGTCAACGCTCCAGCACACAAACAACGTCTCTGGATCACGGCCCACCGCGAGCAATTGCGGCGCGCCGTAATGCATCGGCAAATCGCCTCTGGCGCCCTCCGGCGCACGCGTCTTCGACGACGGCGAAGTCACTGGCCCGGCGGAAATTTTAAAAGCCTGCTGCTTGTTTGCGTTGGTCTCCCGCTCTGGCATCCGCGCACCTTTCCACATTCTTCGCGCCGAGAAAAGGCGAGGTTGCGTCTCCGGATGGCGCGGCGAGTTTCGCGCGTGAAGACCGCGGTGGTGCTCAATCCCAAGGCTGGCTCCGTCGGCGACGTCGCAGCCATCCGCGCCCGCCTCGAAGCGCTGCGGCCGAGCGAATTTCTGGTTTCGCAACGGCCCGAAGAAGCGACCGCCTTTGCGCGACAGGCGGCCGCCGCCGGCGTGGAGCTGATCGTGTCGGCGGGCGGCGACGGCACCCTCAACGAAGTGGTGAATGGAATCGCCGAGACGAACACCGCGATCGCGCTCGTGCCGCTCGGCACCGGCAATGATTTCGCGCGCAGCATTCGCATTCCTGATCTCGAGACCGCCTTCGCGCAGATCGCGTCGGCTAATTTTCGCGCGATTGATTTGGTGCGCGTGACCAGTGACGCCGTGCGCCATTACGTCAACGTCTCGTCCGGCGGATTCAGCGGGCTGGTTGACGAAAAACTGACGCCGGAAATGAAACAGACATGGGGACCGCTCGCTTATTTGCGGAGCGCCGCTGCGGCCTTCAGCGACCTGCGCGCCTATCGCACCCAGATCGTGCTGGATGACACGCAAACGCTCGAGGAACATTTGTATAACGTCATCATCGCGAATGGCAGCTACGTGGCCGGCGGCATCCCCATCGCGCCGTCGGCGAGTTTGACCGATGGCTTGCTCGATATCGTTCTTCTGCGCGCGAGCAGCAATACTGCGCTCGCCCTGGTCGCGCCGCAGATTCTGCTGGGAAAACATTTGGACTCGGACGCCGTCGTCTTTTTGCGCGCGAGGAAAGTCTCGCTGAAATCCCAGCCGGGCATGTGGTTCAACGTCGATGGCGAACTTGTCGGCAATGAGCCCGCCACCTTCGAGGCGCTTCCGCGCGCATTGCGCTGCATCGTAGGACCAGATGAGAACGCGTAAGCTAGCGACCATGGCCGAATTGCCGGCGCGCATCGCGGGGATGAAGGCGCGCGGCGTGCGTCTTGTCGCGACGAATGGTTGCTTCGATATTTTGCACCTCGGTCATGTGCGTTATCTCAGTCGCGCCCGCGCGCTAGGCGACGCGCTCATCGTGGGAATCAACGGCGACGATTCCATTCGAAAACTCAAAGGCGAAGGCCGCCCGCTCAATCGCGACGCGGATCGCGCGGAGATTATCGCCGCGCTGGAGGATGTCGATCTGGTGGTCATCTTTCCGGAAGTGCGCGCGACAAATTTTTTGCGGGCCGCGCAGCCTGATGTTTACGCGAAAGGCGGCGACTACACGCCGGCGACATTGGACGCGGAAGAGCGCGCCGCGCTCGACGAGATCGGCACGCGCATTGAGATCATTCCGTTTGAGCGTGGTTACTCGACGAGTTCGTTGATCGAGAAGATGGCAGATCGCGATGGTTAAGATCGGCATTCTCGGGTCGGGCACAGGATCGAACTGCCGCGCGATCCTCCAGAGCATTCGCGATGGACGACTTCGCGCGGAAGCAAAAGTCGTCATCTCCGACGTTTTCGATGCCGGCATTCTCGATGTCGCACGAGAATTTGGAGTAGCGAATGCCTACCTGATGCCCGGCGAATTTAAGACGCGGCTTGAGCCGGTGAGGGAGAGCGAATTGGTGAAAATGTTGCGGGAAGCAGGCATCGAAGTCGTTGTGCTCGCCGGCTTCATGCGTGTGCTGAAGGAGCCGATGCTCGCCGCATTTGAGAAGAGGATTGTCAATATTCACCCTTCGCTGTTGCCGAAATTTCCGGGTCTCGAAGCGTGGCGTCAGGCACTGGAAGCCGGTGAGAGGAAAACAGGCGTGACCGTCCACTTCGTCGACGCGCAGATCGACCACGGCGAAATTATTGCGCAGCGCGAAGTGGCGATCGAGACCGCGGACACGGCCGACTCACTCCACGCGCGCATGCAGGAAGTGGAGCATGCGCTTTATCCGGAAGCGCTCGCTCGTGTCTGCGAAAAAATCCGCGCGGCTTAGAGCCGCTCGGCTTTCTGGTCGCGGCTGAGCAGTTCTTTAAAGGCCAGCAACAGCGGCTTCTTCTCGTAAAGCACCGCGTAAACGAGATCGATGATCGGCGTTTCCACGTCGAGCCGGCGCGCCCATTCGTAGGCGCCTTTCGTCGTTGGAACTCCCTCCGCCACACTCTTAGTTTCGGCGAGAATTTTCTCAAGCGGCTCGCCGTTTCCGAGGCGTTCGCCAAGGCCGCGATTGCGACTGTATTTGCTGAAACAGGTCGCGATCAAATCTCCGGCGCCGCTCAGACCGGAGAACGTGCGCGGGTTGCCGCCCATAGCGGTGCCGAGTCGCAAGAGCTCGGCCAGCGAGCGCGTCACCAGCGCGGATTTGGAATTGTCACCCAGTCCGAAGCCGTCGCTAACGCCCGCGGGTATCGCGAAAACATTTTTTAAAGCGCCACCGAGCTCGATGCCTGTGACTTCGTCGCTGGTGTAAATGCGAAAGCGTTCACTCCCTAGAACGGATTGCAGGTCGGTCGCGACGTCGTGGTCTTCGCAGCCGATCACGGTGGCAGTGGGCAGGCCGCGTGCGACTTCGACGGCCAGATTGGGCCCGGATAAAACGGCGACGCGATGCGCGGGAAAAATTTCGCGAAGAATCTCGCTCATGCGGCGCCCGCTGCCGTGCTCGATGCCTTTCGTGCAACTCAGGAACACTGCGTTCTGGGAGACTCCAGCTGCGTTCACCTTGGTCGCTATTTCGCGCAGGGCTACGGAAGGCGTGACAAATACGATGATCTCTGCGTCAGACACGGCCGCGAGCGAATGCGTCGCTTCGATGTTTTCCGGCAACGAAATGCCTGGCAAATAATCGGCGTTCTCGCGTGTCTTTTGAACTTTGCCGACGCGCTCTTCGTCGTGCCCCCACAGCGTAATGCTGTGACTATCGGTTGCCCACAGCGATGCCAGAGCCGTTCCCCAGCTGCCGGCTCCCAGAATGAGTATCTTCTTCATTTGCGTTCGAAACGCGTTTCGGTGCCCTTAAACAAGCGGCCGATATTTGTCCAATGCCGAAAAATCACCAGCGTCGCGATGAGGAGAAGAAATCCAAAAACCAGCGGGTCTGCACGATGACCGAATGGAAGAAATCGCGCCGACATTGGCAGGACGGCGGCGGCAATAATTGAGGCCAGCGAAACGTAGCGTGAAGCAAAGAAAATAATGCACCAGGCCACGAAAGCGACAAGCGTGGCGACCGGAACCAGTCCTAGGCAGGCGCCTGCGGCAGTAGCAACGCCTTTCCCGCCGCGGAATTTCAGCCAGACCGGAGCCGAATGGCCAATCACCACGGAGATGGCGGCGAGAACGCCTGCCAAAGCCACCCACTGATGGAATCGTTGCGCGAGACATTCTCCAATCAGAACGGCGCTCAATCCCTTGAGCGCGTCGGCTGCGAATACGAGGTAGCCCCACTTTTTGCCGAGGACGCGGGTGATATTTGTGGCTCCGATATTTCCACTTCCGTGTTGCCGAATATCGATCCCCCGCGTTTTTCCTACGATCAATCCCGCGGGAATGGATCCGAGAAGATAAGCGGATAATACGACGAATACAAAAAACATAACTATCTATTACGTATCCATATATCCATTATTGATATATCGGAGGCTGTCACCCCTGAGATTTCCGCCATGCCACCCAAGCTGTCGGGTCGGAGCTGCTTGAGCTTCTCTCTCGCCTCGGTCCGCAATCCTCGAACGCTATCAAAATCGATATCCCTCGGGATCGTGGTAGCCGCCTTCGGTCTCCGCTTTGCTGCCTGTGCGACATATCCTTCATAGCGCAAATCCGCCCGCAGACTCTCCCAAATGGATCGATCGGCCACCCGCCAGGCCTCTTGTGGTAATTGGCCAACGGCGAATACCGGGTCGCGCAACGAATTCACGAGGGTGCGGCCGGCGGTCAATTCCGTCCTGGCAAAGGCCAACGCTGCAGCCATCGCCTCTTCCTTTGCCCGGAGAGCCTGAAGACGGGATGCGCTTACGAGACCGGCCTCAGCGCCGAATTTCGTCAACCGGATATCGGCATTGTCCTCGCGCAGCGTCAGCCTGTTTTCCGCCCGGCTCGTGAACATCCGGTATGGCTCGACCGTTCCCTTCTGGGTGAGGTCGCGAATCATCACGCCGATATAACTGGTTTCGGGCGCGAGCAGGAACTCTCCCTTAGCCGATGCGCTCAGCGCTGCGTTTGCGCCGGCCACCAGGCCCTGGGCGCCAGCCTCCTCGTACCCCGAGGTTCCGTTTATCTGCCCCGCGAAATACAATCCCGCGATTCGCTTCGTCTCGAGCGTTGGCTTCAACTGGGTCGGAGGAAAATAGTCGTATTCGACGGCGTAACCTGGCCGAATGATCTCGGCCTTCTGCAACCCCGGAATCGCCCGGATGAAACTGATCTGGACATCGAACGGCATACTTGTCGAAACGCCGTTAACGTAGAATTCGTTAGAATCGCGGCCCTCCGGCTCAAGGAACACCTGGTGCCCGGTTCTCTCGGCGAACCTGACCACCTTATCTTCGATGGAGGGACAATAGCGCGGACCCTGTCCGAGAATCCGGCCCCGATACAGAGGCGAACGATCAAGATTGGCTCGAATAATATCGTGGCACTGCTCGCCCGTCGAGGTGAGGAAGCATGAGGTCTGTTCCACGTGGAACAGACCCGCAGCGCTAAAGTTCGGCGAGAACCAGGCCCCGCCTCCAATTGGAGGCCTGTCCGTCACAGAAAAGCGCGGCGGCGGTTCATCACCCTGTTGCTCTTCCAAGCCATCAAAATCAATCGACCTGCCATTAATTCGGCACGGAGTACCCGTCTTGAATCTTCCGCTCTCGAACCCCAGCTCGCGCAGCGAATCACTGAGGGACGAGCGACCCTCGCCCATTCTCCCGCCCGGTTTCGATTCCTCGCCCACGTGCAGGATTGCCCGGAGAAATGTCCCCGCCGTGACCACTACCTTCGTCGAATGAACTCGCAGTCCCAAATCGGTGTCGATCGCAATAATACTATCGTGATCCACCACGATTCTAAGGGCATTGCATTGCAAGAGACGCACGTTAGGACTCGACTCCAAAACATGCTTTGATCGAAACTGATACGCCTTCTTATCGCACTGCACGCGCGTAGCCCACACAGCGGGCCCCTTACTCTTGTTCAGGCGACGAAATTGAATTCCGGTCGCGTCGGCGTTGATCCCCATCTCCCCACCGAGCGCATCGATTTCTTTGACGATATGTCCCTTCGCAGAACCCCCGATCGCGGGGTTGCACGACATTTGTCCGATGGTGTCGAGATTTTGCGTAACCACGAGCGTTTCCGCGCCGATCCGTGCTGCCGCCAGCGCCGCCTCCACCCCGGCGTGCCCGCTGCCTACCACGATAACGTCGAAAGATCTCGGAAATAGCCTCACTTATTTCCCCTCGATAATCCCTGGCGCGATCGCGGAAATATTTCGTGCAATGAAAACCGAGCCACTGCGCCGGTCGTTGTCGCTGAATGGACAATCAGGTTCTCTCCAAATTCCGACAAAAATTGCCGACATGCTCCACAAGGGACAATTGGTTTCTGGGAGTCGGCTACGATTGCGATTTCCTCGAACCGCGTAAACCCCGCTGCAACCGCCGCAACAACCGCGCTTCGTTCCGCACAGATGGTCAAACCGAGCGAAACATTTTCTACGTTGCACCCCACGAAGATTTCGCCGGAGACGCAGCGCAGCGCCGCCCCGACTTTGAAACCCGAATAGCGAGCGTAAGCCCGTTCCCGAGCCGCGCTCGCAATCTCAATCAAATCTCTGCTCATTGAATCACCAACTATTAGTGTTCGCGAGCTGTAGAAGACAAATCAGGATTAGCCTTCGTCATTTTATTTATTAACCTCATTACGAGAATGATAACTCCAATAGAAGCTATCGTAATAATCAGCCATTGATAAATTTCAACGCGGCTCTGAACTGCCTCGCCCAACCTGGCACTCCCAACCGCGCCTATGTACGCATAAAGCAGTAAGCCCGGCGCTCGCCCAAGCGCGACCAGGAGCATGCACGAAGAAAAACGTACCTTCGTTAACGCATAGAGATAGACCAGCAGACTCGTTGGAAACAGAGGATGCAGCTGACTGAGAAGAATGATTTTCCAGCCTTCCCGCTCAACGGCTGGCTCGAGCGCTCGCACCCGGCTGTTACGGGAGACGATCCGCCTGATGACTGGCCGTCCGAAAGTGCGGCCAATGCCAAAGGCGATCAACGCGCCAAGAGTATTGCCAACCAGCACGATGCCGAACCCGCGCCAGACCCCGAATAATGCACCTGCCCCGACGCTGAGGATTCCGCCCGGCAACAACAGAACGTTGCAGGCCGCGAACAACAGGGCGTACCCAATCGCGCTCCGCCACCCGCCCTGGCCGGCGCGCTCCTGCAGCACGCGCAGCGCTTCCGCGATCGGCAAAAACCGCGCCGCCACGACCAGCGCCGCGACGCTGCACACCAGCAGCGTAAAATGCAGTATTTGCTGGCGGGTCTTGCTCACTCGACGCGCACAATCCGCGCGTCATTCCTCTCGCGCAAATCGCGCGAGCTCACACGTCGCTCCGTATTGCAAAAACGGCGTGATCAAATACACCCCCGGAAAATGCGCCAGCACTTCGCGCGTGATTTCGCGCGCGATATCGAGGCCCACTTTGCGCGCATCTTCTTCGGCCACCTCCGCCATGCGCGCACGCACCTCGTCCGGCACCACAATTCCCGGAACTTCGTTGTGCAAAAATTCCGCCTGCCGCGCGCTCACCAGCGGCCAGATACCGACGAAGATCGGGATGTCTAAGTGCGCGGTCCGTCGCTTCGTTTCTTGCACCAGACGCACATCAAAGACGGGTTGCGTCATCGCGTACTGCGCGCCAGCCGCCACTTTCCGCTCCAGCCGATTCACCTGCGAATCGAGATTGCGCGCATTGGGATTAAACGTGCAGCCGATGACGAATTGCGTCTGCGCCTTCAACGACTTGCCGGCATGACTGAAGCCATCGTTCATTCGCTTGATGATCGAGATCAGCTCGATCGAGTTCACGTCGTAGACAGACGACGCGCTCGGATGATCGCCCACGCGCGCAGGATCGCCGGTCAGCGGAAGGACGTGGCGCATACCGAGCGCAGCCATGCCCAGGAGTTCGCTTTGCAATCCGAGGACGTTGCGGTCGCGACAGCTCAAATGCAACAGCGGCACAATCCCGAAGCGCTCCTTCAACATCGCGCCGACGGCGAGATTACTGACGCGTAAAATCGCGAGCGAATTATCCGCCAGCGTAATCGCATCGCAGCCCGCTTGCACCAGCTCTTGCGCGCCGCGGAAAAATTTCTCCAGCAACAGCGTCTTCGGCGGATCAAGCTCGCAAATGATGACGCGCTTTCCCGCTACAATTTTATCGAGCAAGCTTTCCTCCTCAGCCGACCCGATCTTCTTCGTCGGCGCCGGCGGCGTTTCCAATACGCGCACCGTTTTGGATTTCACCGGCGCGCGCCCCGCAATCGCTTTTGCGATCGCCGCGATCGTGCGCGGATTCGTTCCGCAGCAGCCGCCCACCAGCCGTGCGCCTTCCTCCACCATCTCGCGCGCTGCTTTGGCGAAATAATCTGGCGAAGCGTGATAAATAAATCGGCCGTCGGTATACTTCGGATATCCGGCGTTAGGAAACGCCGCCAGCACACCTTCGAGCGGAATATGTTTGAGCAGTTGCACCGTCGCGTGCGGACCGTTCATGCAATTCACGCCCGTCACATCCGCGCCCAGCTCACGCATCCGCGCGAACGCCTGCCCGATCAGTGTGCCCGAGGACAACCGCCCTTCCGGCTCACAGGCAAACGAGCAAATCGTCACGCCGTCGCCGACTGCTTTTCGGGCGCGCAGCGCGATCTCCATCTCCGCGTCGTCCATGAACGTCTCGAGGAAAATAATTTCCACGCCGGCATCGCACAGTGTTGCGATTTGCGCGCGATAACATTGCTCGCGATTGATGCCGCGTTCTTCCGCCTCCATTGCGCTGATGCCGAGCGGTCCGACGCTGCCGGCTACGTAAACATCCTTGCCGCGAACCGCAGACAGCGCGATCTGCGCGCCGGCGCGATTGATTTCCGCGACGCGATTCTCAAAACCAAAACGCGCGAGGCGCACCGCATTCGCGCCGAAAGTATTCGTCTCAATCAGCCGCGCGCCAGCCGCAATATAGTCGGTGTGAATGGCCGCGACGCTCGCGGGATTCGTCACGCACACTTCCTCCAGGCACGCGTCGCTCGGCAGTCCTTGATCCAGTAGAAGCGTGCCGAGCGCGCCGTCGCCGCAGACCACGTGCTCGCGCAATTCCTCGAGCAAATTCATCGTCCGTGCGATTACCGCTGCCGAAGGGCTGGGTCAAACTGCGACGCCGCGTCATCTGGCAACTCGTAGAAGACGATCTCGCGAGAAGGCCGGGTGGGATCGTGCAAAGTAAGCGCTTTCTTCCATGGCGCCGCCGGGATGAACCGATCAACCACGCTAACCGAACGTGGATCGCGCGCGCGGTTGACTTCTCTCAAATAAAGCCTGGCTCCAGCTCTTCTCAGTTGCTCTTGCATCTGCGCGTCCGTCCCCGGAAGCGGGGCGCCCAGGTAGTCGGGCAGCCGATAGAAGATGAAGGAAAAAATAAGTCCCTCGTGCCAGCGATTGCAGGCCAGCGGCCCGGTCAACGCCACAACTTCACCCGTTCGCCCAAAAACATCTTCGTAGTGCGAGACGGAATGTGATTGCGGATGACGTATCGCGATTTGCGCCAATCGGTAACCATCTTGCGCCGACGCTGCCAACAGCAAAGCAGTTGCCGATAACGCCGTGCGGCCAAAGCCGCGCAGGACCGGTTCCAACAGGATGAAACTCAACGCGCACAGACAGGGCGCTATCACCGGGACGACATAGCGCGGCTGCACCTGCACTAATAGATAACCGCCCGCGAACACGCCGACGGTGACGAGCAGCCACCACCTTTCACTGCGACCATCGCGCCCTGCTCCGAATTTCCCTCCGCGCCTCAGATGGAAAACCCTGGCGAAAAAGGCGACTGCGGCCAAGCCAACCCAGCCGATTGTTTGCGCCACGCAATCGAATAGATTTTTCAGCGACAACTGCACCTGATGCCAGAAGTGGGCGGGGTCCTGAAACGGCGACCAGCTCGGGCTCAGAGAAAAGTGCAGAATGTAATCGCGACCCAGTGGCGGATTCCATAATGGATCGTGGCCGAAATTTTCCGGGCTCACATTCGCGTAGTTCGACGCTGCCGCGGTCGAATAAACAAGATGCCCCTGCCGCGCACTCAGGATTCCCACCCACGGGGCCGCCAACAGAAAGAATCCGGCGAGAGAAACTGCCATCGCCCGCCAGGAGATGACCCGCATCACTGCGGAAATAGCGACGTGCACGAGGAAAAAAGGCAGCAGGTAGGCCTTCGCCAAATAAGCCAGCGCGGCAGCGAGTCCGCCAGCGAAATGCCAGCGCGTTCGTTGCGTTTGCAATGTTAGGAAATAGCAAAAGATAAAGGCCGCCGCGATGAGATCGGGATCCAACAAATACGTCGCCCACAGAGTCGCGTGCAGCACCGCACAGAAGGTCGTCGTGGCAACAACGAGACGGCTCGTTTGCCGCAAGCCATGAGAGAAACGATGAACTGCGATCACGTAGATCGCGCCCGCCAAAATCAATACCAGCCGGCCCGCCACGCGCTCGGCGATTCCCGCCGCCAGCATCGGCGCCATAAACCACGAGAACAGCGGCGACCAGGACGCCGAGACCGACGTCGCAGGCGCGTGCCACACGCGCTCGGCGATTGTTGCATACGCGACAAAATCCGAATTGATGTAATCGCGCTGCAGATAGGAAAAGATCGCTACCGCGATCGCATAAACAGTCAGCCCGATTGCCAAAATCCCCGGTGCTCCCCTAAGCGTTCCCGTTCGCCTCGCCTCCCGCACCACCGCAGGATTCCGCGCCTCAGCGTTCATTTCTTCCTAAGGCAAAATGGCGAAGACGCGTGCTGGAAATCCAGATCCGCCTTGCGGTTTCGGAAAACTAACGACCACCAAAGCGCCCGCTTCCGGCACTTGATCGAGATTAGCGAGCAGCTCGATCTGATAATGATTTGTGCCGAGCACATAGGTCTCGAGCGCGTAATCATCCTTGGTAATCGCGATGCCCGGATCCGTGTCGGTCGTCTCGTGACCCGACGCCGTTATCTTCCGCTGCTCGTACAAATATTTCAGCGCCCCCAGCGTCCAGCCGGGAAAATGCGCCACGCCTTGCGCATCCTTGTTCTGCATGCGCGCGTCGTCCGGCCAGCGCTTCGACCAATCCGTCCGCATCGCTACAAACGCGCACGTCGGTATTGCTCCGTGCTCTGTTTCCCACCCCTTCAACCGCGCGAGGGTGAGCGTGTAGTCTGCGTTTCTCTCGCACTCCTCGTGCACATCAATGCAAACGAGCGGCAGGATCATTTCCTTCAGCTCGATCTGATCAACTGTGCGCAATCCTGGGTGAAAATGCGCGGGTGGGTCGACGTGCGTGCCCCATTGCCCGACGTGAGTAAAAACCTCCGCGAAAAAATCGGTGCCCATTAACCCCGGCTGTTTGTTGTAATAATAGATTGTCCGCCGCTGCTCGTCGGGAAAGCCGGGCCAATGCGGAATGCCCGGCGCAAACGCGTGCGTCAGGTCGACAAACTTTTTTGTCGCCAGAATCTTCTGCACCTCCACCAGCGACGAGGGTGCTGGCTCCTTCGCCAGCGCAGACGCACAGAGCGCGCTGCCTAACATCCAGATCACGCCAGCACGCGCCAGTTTCATCACGCCTCCGCTGTTAACGCATCGGCTAAGAAGAAGCGAACAACTTCTAATAAATCGAATAAACGTCGCCCTCCTGCTTCTTATAATGTTTACCCGGATGGAAAAGCGCGCCTTGTTCACACGGCCTGTGGCGTGGAGGCGCGCGATGCTTATTGGCCGGTAGAAGATGAAGAATACTTTTTCTAAAAATAGAATCTCTTCTAAAGAGCGTGTCGGTAACTTTTGGGTTACCGTTCGTTTTATATGAACGAGTTGGCTAAACCGATCACCCCCGCGGTTGGCGACAGCCTCTTTGAGCATTTCGACTGGCTCTACATTCTCTGTCGCGAGCGATTTTTCCGCGATGACACCCAGCGCATTATCGACGCTCTGTGGCCGGCCGGGCGGCCGAACGTAGGAGAGAAACTAGTGGAACTTGGGTGCGGGCCCGGCTTTTACGCGCGCCGTCTCGCGCAAATCTTTCCGCAACTGCAAGTGCTCGGCCTGGATCGTTCGCATCGCCTGCTCGAGTATGCGCGGGAAAAAGCGACCCAGGACGGATTGCGAAATTGCGTGTTGGAGTACGCCAATGTTTTGGACGTGGCGCGCGCCTCCGAAACTTTTGATCAAGTCGTAGCCTCGCGCCTGTTCACCGTCTTGCCCGAGGCGGAAGAAGTCGTCGCGGAAACTTTTCGCGTTTTAAAATCGGGCGGACGCGCCTTCATCGCCGAGCCGCGTTTTCGTCTCTGGGCTTCGCTGCCGCTTTTTGCGATGCGAATGTTCGCCGGCGTCAGCGGAGTGAAATGCCACGAGCCGGTCGCGGCGCGCATTTTCTGGCCGCGCGAATTCGACGAACTCGTCCGGACGCAGCCGTGGCGATCGGTACGCGTGTGGCAGGCGGGGCGCTATCAATACGCGCTCTGCGAAAAGGGTTAGCGCGCTCGCAAAAGAAGCGATGCAGCGTTTACTCGCGCCGGGGAAAATTATCGTCGCGCCCGAGCTTTGCGCACTCGCGATCATGACCAAGGCGCCGCGCGCCGGTGCAGTGAAGACGCGATTACAACCGCCGCTGACGGCGGGAGGGGCCGCCGCCATGAACATCTGCTTCTTGCGGGACACAGCCGACGCGATCATGCGCGCGGGCGAACAGACGCGCGGCGTCGGCGTTTACACGCCAGTCGGTGAGGAAAAGGTTTACGAAACAATTCTGCCGCACGCCTTCGATCTCATTCCTCAGCGCGGCGACAGCTTTGGCGAGCGTTTGATTTTTGCGATCCAGGATTTGTTTAGCGTCGGTTTTACATCGTGCTGTTTAATTGATTCCGACAGTCCGACGGTGACCGCGGAAACTTTTCGCGCAGCGGCCGACGCCTTGCAAAAGCCGGGCGACCGCGTGGTGATCGGGCCGTCTGACGACGGCGGCTATTATTTAATCGGGATGAAAAAACTGCATCGCCGCTTGTTTGAGGAAATCGATTGGAGCACCGGGCGCGTGATCGAGCAGACGAAGGAAAGGGCGCGCGAAATCGGCGTCGAAGTGCACTTGCTCGCAAATTTTTTCGATGTCGACGATCGCGCGACGTTGCATCGCTTGTGCGATGAACTCGTCGGCTATGATTCCGAGAGTGCGCCGGCGACGAAACAATTTCTGCGCGCGTTGATCGCGCGTGAAGGCCGCGCGCGCATCTGGTGACGTCGCGCGCGAATCGCGTTACGCTCGCACGATCATGACGAAGCATGGCAAACGCGCGCTGGTCACCGGCGGCGCCGGCCTCATTGGCTCGCACCTTACCGATCTACTCGTGCGCGACGGATGGAGCGTGCGCGTGCTCGATAACCTCGAGCCGAACACGCACAAACGCGGCCAGCCGTCCTGGATCAACGCGCGTGCGGAATTCGTGCACGGCGATGTGCGCGATCGCGCCACGCTGGAGAGCGCGCTGTCTAATATCGATGTCGTTTTTCATCAGGCTGCCTACGGCGGTTACATGCCCGACATCGCGAAATATGTGCACGTCAATTCCTTCGGCACGGCGTTAATGCTCGAAGTCATACGCGAGAAAAATTTGCGGATCAAAAAAATCGTCGTCGCCAGTTCGCAGGCCGTTTACAGCGAAGGCGCGGGCGAATGTCGCGAGCACGGATTCGTTTTTCCCAACGTGCGGCCCGTGGCACAACTCTGCACCGGCAATTGGTCCGTGCGCTGCCCGGTCACGGCCGCCGTCCCCGGCGGCAATTCAGTCTGTGGTAAGCCAACGAAAAGCGTTCCGACCCTGGAGCACGCGCCGATCGGCGGCGAAACCGTTTACGGCCTCACCAAAGTCGACCAGGAAAAACTCGTGCTGCTGTGGGGAAAACAGATGGGCGTTCCGACGGTGGCGCTGCGCTACTCGTGCACCTACGGCCCGCGGCAATCGATCTTCAATCCTTACACGGGCGTGATCGCGATTTTCTGCACGCGCTTGCTGAACGATCTGTCCCCGGTGCTTTATGAAGATGGCGAACAGACGCGCGATTTTTCCTTCGTCGAAGATATCGCTCGCGCCAATTTGCTCGCGGCCACAACCGACGCGCTCGACGGCTTGCCGGTGAACATCGGCAGCGAACGCGGCGTGCCCATCCGCGAAGTCGCCGCGCAAATATCCGACGCGCTCGGCATTCCCATCGCGCCGGAGATCAACGGCGAATTTCGTCCTGGCGAAATGCGCCATCTCACCAGCGGCACCGCACGTGCGCGCGCCGCCGGCTATCGGCCGCAGGTCGCGCTCGCCGAAGGCATCGGGAAATATCTCGATTGGATCCGCGCGCAGAGCGACGTGAAAGATTATTTTAGCGAAGCCGCCGGCATCCTGCGCCGGAAAGGCATCGTCCATCAGGTCAGTAAAAACGCGGGCGCGTAAATGGCGGAGCCAGACATTCACGCGCCGGTGCTCATGCACGCACGCAGAGATTTTCCGCTGCTGCCAACGGGGATGACGGTGGAGAACGCGCTGGCTAAAATCCGGCGCGAAGGCGTGGCCGAGCGCGTCATTTATTTCTACGCCATCGATGCCGAGAAAAAACTCGCCGGCGTTTTGCCCACGCGCCGTCTGTTGACCGCGAACCTAGACGCGCGCGTGGAGGACATCATGATTCGCAAAGTGATCGCGCTGCCGGCGACCGCGACGGTGCTGGAAGCGTGTGAGTTTTTTGTGCTCTACAAATTTTTCGCGTTTCCGGTTGTCGACACCGAACGGCGCATCGTCGGCGTCATCGACGTCTCGCTTTTCGCTGAGGAATTACTCGGCGCCGACGAGCTGGCAGCGAGCACCAACATTTTCGAAACGGTCGGCGTGCATCTCGAACAAGTGCGCGTCGGTTCGCCCTGGCGCGTGTTTCGTTATCGTTTTCCGTGGCTGCTGGCGACGGTCGCGAGCGGCACGGCGTGCGCGCTGCTGCCGGCGCGTTCGAAGCGACGCTCGCGCACAGTCTCGTCATCGCATTTTTTCTCACGATGGTGCTCGGCCTTAACGAGAGCGTGAGCATGCAATCGATGACGCTCACCATTCAGGCATTGCGCCACACCACGGTGCATCGCGCCTGGTTCGCGCGCGCTCTGCGACGCGAGCTGGCGAATGCGGCGCTGCTCGGCCTCGGTTGCGGCCTCGTCGTCGCGCTCATCGTTTTCGTCTGGCGTCGCGAGAACGTGGCAGCGCTCTGTATCGGCGGCAGCATTGCGCTCTCGCTCGTTACCGCTTCGCTCTTCGGCCTCGCCGTGCCGTCGGTGCTGCATCGTTTCAAACTCGATCCGAAAATTGCCGCCGGTCCGGTCACGCTTGCACTCACCGATATCACTGCGCTCGCGCTCTACTTCAGCATCGCGTCGGGTGTTTTATGATCGTGTCGGTTGTGATCCCGGCGTTGAACGAGGAAGAGCCGATCGCGGACGTCGTGCGCGAAGTTTTGGCGACGAAAATTCCGCGCGAAATCATTGTCGTAGATAACGGCAGCACGGATCGCACGGGGGAACGCGCGCAGGCGGCCGGCGCGCGCGTCGTCAACGCGCCTCGTGGTTATGGCAACGCGTGTGCACGTGGCGCAAACGCAGCATCCGCGGCGGACATTATCGTTTTTCTCGATGGCGACGGCAGCGATGTGCCGGCCTTAATGCCGTCGTTAGTCGACCCGATCAGGCGCGGCACGCACGATTTCGTCATCGGTTCGCGCACGCGCGGCGAACGCGAGATAGGCAGCATGAATTTCCAGCAAGTTTTCGCGGGTTATCTCGCGGGATTTCTAATGCGCCTGCGCTACGGCGTGCGCTACACCGACATGTGTCCGTTCCGCGCGATTCGCCGCGACGTTTACGAAAAGCTCGGCCTGCGCGAGGAAACGTGCGGTTGGAATCTCGAGATGCAGATGAAAGCGGCGCGCGCTGGCTTGCGCATTCTCGAAGTGCCGGTGGCGCATCGTTGCCGCAGCGGCGGCGTGTCGAAAGTCTCCGGCAGTTTGCGCGGCACCTTGGTGGCGGGCTTGCGCATTTTTGTCACCTTCGCCCGGATCGCGCTGGCTAAGAATTAGCCGCGGTCTACGCTCCCGTTCGTGAACGCGTCGCCGTCGCTCGGAAAATGGAAGGCGGCGGGATGCGGCCTGCTCGCGGGTTTCGTCGCCGGCATTGCGACGACGCTGGTGATGCTTTTTCTGCAGTGGAAATTTCAGATTGCATCGCCGCTGACGATCCTTGGCGATCGGCTGAGTGTGCTAATCAAGCCGCGCCCGTTTTTTTGGATCATGGGCAAAGTCGGCGGTTACAATCACCTGAAGCAGCTCGGTGTGGCGTCGAGCATGCTCGGGCAACTCAAAGTCGGCGCGCTCGGCGGACTCATCTACGGGCTCGTCTTTCGCGCGCGGGGCAAACCATCGCTGCTCGCGACGCTTGGCGTTTTTGCGCTGCTGCCGCTCATAGCCAGCGCGCTCTTGTTGTGGCCGGTGCTGGGCACGCATTACGGCGGCCTTCCCATCGATGCGGCGCGCTTGCTCACGCTGCTCGGTTTGTTGCTCGCGTTTCTTGGGTTCGAGCGCACGCTCGTGCTCGGCTTCGATCTTCTGGTTCAGCAAAAATCAGTGAGCCCGGCGGAATACACGCCCGGCGTCGGCCGGCGCGCGTTTCTGCTCGGCGTGGGCGGCGCGATTCTCGCCGGCGGCGCGGCCGGGATCGCGCGCCAGCTTTTTCGCATCGCGACGTTCGGTTACGACGGCACGCAATACAAAGGCGCGGGCGTGCAGGCGATCACACCGAATGACGAATTTTATTGCGTCACCAAGAACGTGGTCGATCCCGTGGTCGACAAAGGTCTCTGGCATCTCGAAGTCACCGGGCTCGTGCAAAATCCGCGCACCTATCGGCTGCAGGATTTCGACACCATGAAAATGATCGAGCAGGAGACGACGCTCATGTGCATCAGCAACGGTCTCGACGCGGGCCTCATGAGCAACGCGCGGTGGCGCGGTATCCCCATGGTCGAGCTATTGAAAATGGCCGGGCCGCTCGCGGGCGCGGCGAAGGTGCGATTGCATAGCGTCGATAATTACACCGATACCATCCCGCTGGAGAAGGCGATGTCTCCGACGACGCTCATCGCTTTCCTGATGAATGGCGAAGATTTGCCGGATGAACACGGTTATCCCGCGCGCGCGATCGTTCCCGGCTACTTCGGCGAGAAAAGTGTGAAATGGCTCACGCGCATCGAACTCGCGCACCAAGACGCAAAAGGATTTTACGAGAAACAGGGCTGGGGCCCGGACTTCATCGTGCCGACGCGCTCGCGCATCGACGTTCCGGAGAACGAGACGCGGTTGAAACTGGCCGACGTGTCCCGCGGCATCGCGGTGAAAGGCGTCGCGTTCGGCGGCGACCGCGGCATCTCGCGCGTGGAGATCAGTTACGACGACGGCGAGAATTGGGAAGACGCGAAAATCGATTATCCCGGCACGAAGTTGACCTGGGCGCTATGGAGCGCGCAATGGAAACCGGAAGAAGCGGACGACTACATGCTCGTCGTGCGCGCGACCGACGGCGACGGCGCAGTGCAGAAATTCGAGAAAGATCGCGACTTCACCTCCGGTATCACCGGTTTCCACAAAATCGCGGTGCACATCCAGGCATAGACGACGCGATTTGCGCTGGCGCGCGTTCGTTTTAGAAAAATAGCATGAGCAATTATCCGACGAGTCCGTTGGAGACGGTTGGCGGCATGGCGTATTTCGCGCGGCTGCTGGATAAAATCCGGAAGCACGGGCGCAATGAGCTTTTGCCGGAATACCACGCCAATCTTGGCCACCAGACGAAGAAATTCTCGAATGGTGCTACCAAACCGGACGGCGCTTGAACGAAGGAGATATCCTCGTCTGGAATGGATTCGTCTCGAAACTCGGCTGGAACGACTTTGCCAGCGGCAATTTGGTGAAGGCGAAACAGGACGCCGGCATCTCGCAGCGCGACGACATCCAGACGATTCCGCAGATGATGGATTACGAAGAGAAACGCCGCTCTTAGCCGACGCGATCTACGCGATTAACCGGCGCAGGGTGCGCATGTTGACGACGTCTTCCTTCAGCTCTTGGCCTTTCGGCGTTTCGAGCACTTTCGGGATTTTGCGAAAGCGCGGCGCGTTCATGATGAAGCGGAACGCAGCCAGCCCGATCTCGCCTTGGCCGATGGCGGCGTGCCGATCGACGCGCGAGCCGCGTTGCGTTTTGGAATCGTTCACGTGCAGCGCAACGAGACGATCGCGGCCGACGATGCGATCGAATTCGCGAAATATTTTTCGCACGCCGGAATCTGTGCTGATGTCGTAGCCCGCGGCGAAAACGTGCGCGGTATCGAGGCAAACGCAGAGGCGCTCCGGCTCGCGCGCATGTGCGATGATTTCCGCGAGATGCTCGAAGCGATCGCCGAGACACGAGCCCTGGCCGGCCGTCGTCTCGAGCGCGATTTTCGTTTTCACTTTCGGAATCGCGGCGAACACGGCGTCGATAGACGACGCGATCTGCGCGAGGCCGGTCGCTTCGCCAGCGCCAAGATGCGCGCCCGGATGCAGCACCAGAAACGGCAGCGCGAGTTGGTCGGCGCGGATGAGTTCTTCCGCCAGTGCGCGGATGGAGTTGGCGTGAAACTTCGGATTTATGGCTGCGAGATTGATCAAATAATTCGCGTGCGCGAAAACCGCCTTCAGCTGAGCGCGCTGTCTATGATCTAGGAACGCGCGAATTTCGTCACGCGTCAGCGGTCGCGCGAACCACTGCATATTGTTCTTCACGAAAATCTGCATCGCGTTCGCCTTGATCGAGCAGGCGCGCTCGATGGCGCGATGCGCGCCGCCGGCGATCGACATGTGCGCGCCGAGAAGAATCTCGGATCGCGAAATGGGGAGCGCGGAATGCGGAGCACCTTCTACATTCCGCGCTCCGAGTTCTGCATTCCGCATTCCTAAAAGTTTTTCGCGTGCCAATTCGGTTTGCCGAGGCTGCCTTCGCCTTTGTATTCGAAAATTTTGTAGATCGGCGTGAGCAACGACGCCGGCCCTTCCGGCGCGACGCGCACGTTCAAATCGAGCCGATCGTCGACGAAGTGAATGTCGCCGTCGCCGCGCAGCGAGAAAATTTTCCCAGAAATTTTCAGGTCGTCGGTGTGAATGACGCCGTTGCGCATGGTGAACGAAGCGGAGGCGTCGCGCGCCACGCTATAGCCCGCTTTGCCCGCGAAGATGGCGTGCAACAAATCCGAGAGCGGACCGAAGACGGGAATGGCTAGGACATCGCCGTTGCGCAGCACAACTTTGCCCGAGCCGGCCATGGTGCGCGCGACATCGCTGTTGCCGGTCCATTCCATGTTGCCGTCGAGTTGGCCGTTGGCGGATTTGTATTTGAAATAGAGATCGGTGAAGGCGGGAAAATTGATGTGTGCGACCGTGGCTTTCGCCTGGTAGCGCTTGTCATTGCGCGCGAGCGAAATATCCGCCGACGCGCGCGCGCTGCCGCCGAAGATCGTGCTGTCTAATTGCGCGATCTGGAGGTGATCGTCGGTGAAAATAAGCTTCGCGCTGACGCGATCGAAATTGAGCGTTTTGCCGAGGAAAAAATAATCGACGCCGGCCGGCGCATCGACGTTCACCTCCAACCGCGTGTTTTTGCCGCCGTGAAATTGATAAACGCCGTTGACGACAACGCTCGGCGGCTTGTGAAATTTGTAAGGCAGCACGGCCTTGTACATCGTCGGGTCGACCCAAAAAATGGCGTCGACCGGACGCAGGGTGGAACGCACGTTAGTCAATCGCGTTTCGTGATGTTTGAAATCGTAAACGAACGTTCCGCTCGCGCTGCCTTCGTCGCGCACCACGCGGAGATTCTCGTAGGTCACGGCACCGTCACTGAAGCGGAAATCAGTCGACGCGTTGTTGAAAGCGATTTTGCGAAAACGCCCGCGATCGAGCTGCAGTCTGCCTTCGCCGCTCCATGTTTCGGGGTCGCGACCCGGTCCGCGAATGGAAAATCGCAGGACGGGCGCATGCGGCCATTCCCATTGATTGACGAATTCGCGCAGGTCGGCCGGGGCGAAACTGCGCAGCGCATTCGCGTCGATGCTGCTGCTGACCTCGAGACGAAAATCGCCGGGGGCATCAAAGACGCGGCCGGTGAGCTGACCGCTCTCGTGTTGCACGCGCAGAGCGCGCACGATCGAGCGCGTGCCATCGGAGGAAAACTCAGCCGATGCGCTCAGGAAAGGCACGCCGCGATAGGAAAAACGTTCGCATTGCACGTGGCCGAGCGCCTGCCAGGTGAGCGGCTCATTGAGCGCGAAATGTGCGCTGCCTTGCACGTCGAAGCGCGGCGCGGTCGGAAAATCGAAATCGTGCAGGAAACGATCGGCGCCGAAACTCTCCAGCAACGTGCGCACGTCGAGGTTGCCTTGCGCGCGGAATTCGACGTGACCCGGCTGGCGCCGCCAGACTCCGCTGCCGGTAAAGCGGCCAAGGCGATCGTTCCACTCGCATTGCGTGATGGTGAGCGCTTGCTCGGAAAAATCTCCGGCGATGACGAGTTGGCGCGCCTGGTAATCTCCGCGCTGGAGTTGATCGGCGCGCAGCGCAGCTTCGACGTGCGCGCTTTCGAGATGCGCGAGATCGCCGCTGAATTTCACCTGCAGCTTCGGCGGGGACGACGCACGGATCATAGCCAGCTCGTTGTGGACGCGGAGCAAAAGATCGAGGCGTTGCTGGCGCTCTTCTTCAGTAAGTTCCTTGCTCGGCTGGTAGTCGTCGCGGCGAATGAGCTGGCCTGTCGCCGAGATGCGCACGCCGCCGAAGGTGCCCTCGGCCTGGCTTACATAAATTTGTTCCGGAGGAAAATAGATGTGCGCGTTCAGGTTCGTCACCTGCGGATGCACGGAGGCCGGCGGCGCATTTTTCGGCAGCGGCAACGTCACGCGCGCGTTGCGCACGTCGAGCGCATTCAGAAATTCTTTGCGCTGCCAAAGCTTCGCGTAATTCACATCCAGCGCGATGCGGCTGATCTCCGCGATGGTGTAATTGCGATCGTGATAATCGAAAATGCGCACGTCGTGCGCGACGAGGCCGCGGAAGGGATCGAGCGTGAGCCGACGGATGGAAGCTTCGACGCCGTGCTTGCGCAATTCTTCCACCACGCGCTGCCGCGTGGTGCGGCCGAACCCCTTCCTGGCGAGATACCAGCCGCCGGCGCATAATGCGCCCAGCAGCAACACCGCGATGAAACGAAGCGTGCTGTAAGAAACACGGCGCGCAAAAGAAGGCGCACGCCGCTCTTGCGAGACGTGGTCGGCTTCGGGAAGCTGCGCTACTGCCATGCGCCTTCCATCCTACGCCGCGCCCGCCTTTTCAACCGGCGCGCCTGATCGTGTCGGCTAACATCCGCGCGTCGTATTGTAATCCGCATGCAAATCTCCGATCTCCCCGCGGTGAACGCGTCCTTGAATTTAACCAGCACGATCTTCCTCGGCGCCGGCTGGTATTTCATCCGGCGCAATTTCTGGCAGCGCCACGTCGCCTGCATGATCACCGCGCTCGTTTCCTCGAGCCTCTTCCTCGTCGGCTATCTCATTTATCATTTTCACGTCGGCGAAAAATCGAGCGGCTATCACGGTCTCATCGCCTGGATTTATTTTCCGCTGCTCGCCTCGCACGTCCTGCTCGCGTTCGTCACGCTGCCGCTCGTCACCCTCACCCTCATTCCCGTTTTCCAGCGCCGCTGGGATAAACATCGCCGGCTCGGGAAATGGACGATGCCGATCTGGCTCTACGTTTCGGTCACCGGCGTGCTGGTTTACCTGATGCTTTATCGCTGGTTCCCCCCGGCCAGTCTTGCGCAGGCGCATTGATTATTGTTTGCTCAACCGCACCATGGTCACCATCGCGACTTATAACGATCGGACGAAAGCGAAACATCTGCGGGACCGCCTCCAAAATTCTGGCGTCACCGCCGATGTGACCGGGGAAGGCGAGCTGCAGCGCGTCGCTTCGCTGGCCGATAAGAAGGCGAACGTGAAGGTAAAAGTGGATGAGAAAGATTTCGAGCGCGCGCGCGAAATGTTGCTCGAATGGGAGAAGACCGATCCCGCCGGCGCCGCCTTGCGCTGCCCGCAATGCGGCTCGCCCGACATCGAGTACCCGCAGTTGACGCGCAAATTTCTCACGCCGGCGCTGGCGGGAATTCTCTTCGCGCTGAAAATTTTCCAGAAAGAATATTACTGCCAGACCTGCCAATTCACCTGGCCGCCGGAAGAAGGATCATAGCCAGCGCGCTCTGCCTGTTTGCTGGAGAAGCCGGATCAATTTGGAGACCAGAAAACCCGGAGTTTTTCCCCGGAGGATATTCATCGAACGCAGGAAAGACTGGGCACGGCGCAAGCCAGCTGAATTTATTTCTCCTTCCCTGGTTTATTGGCTTCCAAATAAAATTCCGGCTTCCTCCCTTCACCACTGCGGCTGACAGCAGGCGGAATTTGTTCATGTTGCTCACGCGATGAAGTGGCTCTTTGCCTTAATCCTGGCCTGCGGCATTTTCGGCGGCGCGTATTACTTCGCCTCGCGCGTCCTGTTTAAGCAGGAAATCGCGGTGCGGCAGGAGAAGCGCAGCGATTTCGTGCCGGAACCGACGCCGGATGCGAGCTTGCCGGAATTCGAGGCGGTGGCGCAAATTCGTCAGCAGGGCGACTTGAATGCCACGCGCGAGGCGCTCATCTCGTTCATCCAGAAATTTCCCGGAAGCAGCCGCGTGGAAGACGCGCGCACCATGCTCGGCGAAGTGAACACCGACATTCTCCTCAATCCCGTGCCGTCGCCGGACAAACAGGAATACACGGTGCGATCAGGCGACGTGCTGGCGAAGATCGCGAACAAGATGAAGTCCACCCCGGAACTCATCATGCGCACCAACAACCTCACCGGCACGATGCTGCACATCGGCGACAAGCTCTACATCGCGCATCCCGATTTCTCGCTCTTCATCCAGACAAACGCGAAAGCTGTCGTGCTCGCGAATCACAGCCAGTTCTTCAAGCGCTATTACATTCGCGAAGTAAAATTGCCCCCGAAACCGGCCGCGCGCATCACCACCAAAGTCGCCGAAGTGATGGCGTGGAAACAGGGGAAGCGCATCGGCTTCGGCACGAAAGAATATGCCAATAGCACGCGCTGGGTGCGGCTGGCCGCGCCGGGTTTCACGCTCTACGCCATGCCGGATTCCAGCCATCCCGATGTGGACGAGCCGCCGCCGCCGACCGGGCTCGGCCTCGCCGCCAGCGACCTCCAGGAACTGAGCAGCCTTGTCAACGGGAAGACCCCTGCCACCATTACCGAGTAACGTGAAGGAACCGCAGCCGCTCGATTTCGAAAAACCGATCGTCGAATTGCAGCGCCGGCTGCAGGAAATTCGCGATCATTCCGAAGACCACGCGCTCGATTTCGAAAACGAAGTCGACGCGATGGAAGCGAAGATCGAAACGACGCGCCGCCAGATTTATGGAAATCTGTCCGCCTGGCAGCGGGTGCAAATCGCGCGGCATGTCGAACGGCCTTACGCGCTCGATTACATCGAGCGTTGCTTCATCGGCTGGAGCGAATTGCACGGCGACCGCCTTTACAGTGACGACAAAGCGATGCCGTGCGGGCTCGCCACGCTGGGGGATCAGCGGTGCGTGGTGATTTCGAATCAGAAAGGGCGCAACACCAAGGAGAACGTGCTGCGTAATTTCGGCTGCGCCCATCCGGAAGGTTATCGCAAGGCGCTGCGCCTGATGAAGCTCGGCGAAAAATTTGGCCTGCCGATTATCGCGCTCATCGATACGCCTGGCGCTTATCCCGGCATCGGTTCCGAAGAACGCCACATCGCGGAAGCGATCGCGGTGAATCTGCGCGAGATGATGATTCTGCGCGTGCCGATCATCGCGGCCGTCATCGGCGAAGGCGGCTCCGGCGGCGCGCTCGGCATCGGCGTCGCCGATCACGTCATGATTTTGGAGAACGCGTATTACTCCGTCATCAGTCCGGAAGCGTGCTCGGCCATTCTTTGGAAAGATCGCAAACACGCGGCGGAAGCGGCCGAAGCATTAAAGCTCACCGCGCGCGATTTGATGAAACTCGGCGTGGTCGATGAAGTCGTGCCGGAGCCGGACGGCGGCGCGCATCGCGACCACGAAAAAGCGGCGCAGATTTTAGGCGACGCGCTCAGGCGCAATCTGGCGCTCAAAAAACAAATGCCGCTGGAGCAGTTGCTGGCCGCGCGCTACGAAAAATTTCGACGGCTCGGGAATTTCGCCGAAGGCGTCGCCGTCTAAAGCAACATCGCGCCATCGCGCAGGGAATTTATGGGAACCAGGATCGTGTCGTCTGTGATCGCGCTGTTTGTCATCGGGCTCACGCCGTCGTTAGCCGACGCGCTCACCTTTCGTTTCGACCGGGACACCGTCGGCTTCGCCAACATGACGGTGTTCCAATACAAAGACGGCATCGCGCACGTGCGTCGCGGCGCGGACGCAAAGAAGCAGCGTTACACGCGTCGCTGTTTCGTGCTCAGCAGAACCTCGGAGCAATTTGTGAAATTCGCGCGCTTCGAGCCGAAGGCGAAACCCCTGGATGACCAGCAGCTCGCGCAACGCATCCGCCAGATCACGCGCCTCCGCCCATGGATGCCGGAGTTCGCGCCCAAGGATCGCATCGTTATTCCCGGCTACGCGAATCTGCGGGCGTTGAGCAACGCCCGCGCGCGCATCGTGCAGGATAATGTCGGGCTCGGCTGGCCCACGTATTGGCGCATCGGCAATTACCGCATCTTCGCGCAGATGGGAAAAAGTTATCAGCGCGAGACGCATCAGTATCTCGAGCAGGCGATGGCGCGCCGCGATTTATTCGTCGCGTATCTCACCACGCTGCCAAATCTGAGCATCAATCACTCGGTGCTCGTTTACAAAAAACAGAGCGGGTCGGCTAACGGCGACAGCTATTTGGTTTACGATCCCAATCATCCCGAAGCGCCGCGCGAGCTAAAATGGAACGCGGCGAAACAAACCTTCGAGTTCCAGAAAGACTGGGACTTCATCGGCGGCCACGTGCGCGTTTACCAGGTTTACGGCAAACCGTGGCAGTAACCTGAGCTGTAGCGGCGGTCTATGACCGCCGAAGGCAGGAATGGGCTGCGCCCCACACGGCGGTCATAGACCGCCGCTACAG